>JBAPRR010000249.1:0-2514 GCA_049281195.1 Acidimicrobiales bacterium | reverse complement strand
GGGTATAGCGGTCCGCTCGTAAGGCGATCCACTCGAACTTCGCCAAGAGCTGACAGGTCGTCGAATCCCTGTTGCAACGACGCTTCCTTTAGCTGCAAGGTGTCGCGATCAACGATGAAGGTGGCTACCTTGTATGGCATGCAGGTGGTTGCACCTAGAGGACCAGTGAGATATGGACACAGGCCAGCTTGATGTCCCGTTGTTCTGGGTGAAACCGTTTCGCAGCTGCGCTTCGGAACGGATTGCGGAACGGGGACAGGACTGCATTCAGCCCCCCCGTTTATGCACGATGAGCTACTGAACGCTCCTGATATCTCGATCAGATAAACGGGCTGACTGTCATGAGTGTTCTGGGTCATGTTCGACAGGCGGGCAGCGTCCTCGGCGTTCGTGGAGACCCACTGGAGCTCTGTGACCGGCGATATCGCCAGTCCCCTTATGTGAATTTGCACGAATCGGATTATCTGGGTCGTCGTCTGAGAGGGAGATGCTTCGGTGGTCGCGTTGTCGCTTCGACCGGGCACTGCGTAAACGACGAGCGCCGTCACGCCGAAGGCAACGAGGAATACGAAGATCGCCAACTGGACCGGATACCGCTTGTGCTTCTGCGCTCTTTTGCGCGCGTCCTCCAGGCCCGGCACTGGACGGGAGATGACCGACGACCGGAGGGATCTCAGGCGAGCTTCGATCTCGACGTCGTTGTGCCCGCTCGTTGGATCAGTCATGTTTGTCGTCATCCTCCTTTCCGCCGCCCAACGTGTCGGCGAGCCGAGCACGCGCCCTCGCTAGCCGCGATTTGACGGTTCCTTCCGGGACGTCGAGCTGAGATGCGACCACGAGCACCGGTAGGTCCAGCAGGTAGTGGCGCACGACGACTTCACGCTCGTCGTCGGGCAGCCTGCTGACCGCAGTCATGAGTGCGACGTCGGCGCGATCCGGTTCGGCTGCCTCGGGTTGCCTCAAACGGGCCACAGCACGGGCCATCGTTGCGAATCTCCGCCAACGAGATCGGGCCAGATTGAATGCGACCGACCGCACCCAGGATTCCGGGTCGTCGTATAGGGCCACCCTGTCCCACTTCTCGACACAGCGCCTGAAGGCGTCCTGGACGAGGTCCTCGGCCGCCGATATGTCTCCTACGAGTGCTGCGACCTGGATGACGAGCCGCCCTTGGGTCCTCGCGTAAAGATCCTCCAGCCGCTCGTACTCGGGCTGGAGTGGGACGATCCGCGTGGCGATCTCGTTTTGCTCGATGGTCATAACACTCCCGAGGCCACCGGCAGGTTCTGGTTTCTTCTGATTCTCGCCCGCCCCATGGGCCCCCGGTATCCTCAAAGTCCTTATGAGCGACACTGCCGTACCGGCCGACAGGCTCTATTTCCGTCAGCTTCTTTCTGGGCGCGACTTCGCGCAGACCGATCAGCTGGCCAGGCAGATGGTCAACTTCTGCTACCTGATCGGTGATCGTGAGTCGAACGAGGCGGTGGTCGTCGATCCCGCTTACGACATTCAGGGACTGCTGGATGTGCTTGCTGAAGACGGCATGCAGTTGGTCGGAGCCCTGGTCACCCACGCCCACCCGGATCACGTCGGCGGCGGGATGATGGGCTACTCGATCGAGGGAGTATCCGATCTCCTGGCTCAGCTGAGCGTCCCGATCCACGTACAGCGCGACGAGTCGCGCTCGGTGGCCCGCCAGACCGGGGTGAGCGAAACGGACCTCGTAGAGCACTCGAGCGCAGATGTGGTCATGGTCGGAGACATCCCCATCGAGCTCGTTCACACCCCCGGTCACACCCCGGGCAGCCAGTGCTTTTCCGTTGCCGGAAGGCTCGTGTCCGGTGACACGCTCTTCTTGGAGGGATGTGGACGCACCGACCTGCCCGGCGGCGATCCCGAGCAGATGTACGAATCGATCACCAAGCGCCTGGCCCGTTTCGACGACGAAACGATCCTGTACCCCGGTCACTTCTACGCTCAGGATCCTTCAGCGTCGATGGGAGATACACGCCAGTACAACTACGTCTTCAGGCCGCGCAATGTCGAGCAGTGGCTGACCATGTTCGGCTCCTGAGGAGTGGCTACCAGTCACCCGATCCACAGGGTCGTCATAGTCGGCGCCTCCCTGGCGGGACTGCGCGCAGCCGCGGCGCTGCGCGACGGTGGTTATGTCGGAAGCGTCGTCGTGATCGGCGACGAGAAGCACGACCCTTACGACCGGCCTCCGCTCTCCAAGCAATTTCTGGCCGGCAAATGGGACCAGTCAAGGATCGGCCTTCTTCCCGGCGACAACCTCTCCAAACTCGGTCTCGATATCAGACTCGGCCAGCGTGCCGCGCGACTGGACATCGATTCACATGTAGTCGAACTGGAAGGCGGAGGCCAGGTTCCATACGACAGGGCGATCATCGCCACCGGATCGCACCCGCGGATGCTGCCGGGGACCGAGGTGGGTGGCCCCGTCATGACGCTTCGAACCATTGACGACTCGCGCTCGATCGCATCGCGTATTTC
>JBAPRR010000248.1:0-7976 GCA_049281195.1 Acidimicrobiales bacterium | reverse complement strand
GCCGAGGGGTCCAATCCATCGAAGGTTCCGTCACGGAGGGCTTCAGTGATCAGAAGATCGCACTCGTGATAGATCCGGGCGAGCATTTGACCCGAAGGTGTGAGGGTCCAGCTCTCCACGTTCACGTGACCCCTCCTGTCGAGCAGGACGAGGATCCGGTCGAGGCGGGCCGACAATGCGTCGGTGCGTCTCGTGTCCTGGTACTGGGCGAAGGACTTGTCGAGCACCTCTCCCGCCGTGGTCCTCGAGAACCGCCCCACCAGGTTGACCGCAAGGTTGTAGGTGGGCTTGAACGAGGAGCGGAGCTCGGCCGGAGGAGACGTGGCGAGCGCTGCAACTTCCGCCACGCGCAGCTGCGGAGCCCATGCCACAACGGCATGGCCCAGCGCGTCGAGACCGCGCCTGCCCGCTCTTCCGGTCAGCTGTGCGTACTCACCCGAGGTGAGAGCTGACCGACCGTGTTCGCGCATCTTCGTGAGCCGTTCGATCACGACCGTCCTCGCCGGCATATTGATGCCGAGGGCAAGCGTCTCGGTGGCGTACACGAGCCGGAGCAGACCGCCCGCGAAACACTTCTCCACGGTCTCGCGAAACGCAGGAACCATGCCCGCGTGGTGTGCGGCCACTCCTTCTTCGAGCGCGGCCGACCATGGCCCGTAACCGAGCGCCTTGAGCTCGTCGTCAGAGATGCCGTCTGTGTGCTCCTCGCAAAGCTCGCGGATTTTCAGGCGTTGCTCCGGTGTAGTCAGCCGGAGGCCGTCGTTCACGCACTGCTCGACGGCATCGTCACAGGCCGCTCTGCTGAATATGAACACGATCGCAGGGAGCATCGACCGTTCGTCGAGTGCCTCGACCAGTTCCGTGCGTCTCGGTATCGCCAGGCGTGAGCGCGATTTCGATTCGTACCGGTCTTTCCTGTAGGCCCGCTTGGACCACGCCGGTACGCCGTCTGAGTGCAGTCTCGAACCGTTCAGCCTTCTGTCGAGAGCGATGGCGTCGCGGTGCGGTACGTTCCGCCACAACAGCGGCACGAGCTGAACACCTCGCGAACCACGTTCGGAGACCGCGATGTGGTTCCTCAACTCGACGGGCCTGACAGTCTCTGTCACCACATCGGTTGTTCCACGGATCTCACTCATCCACCCACCGAGCTCGTCAGCGTTCGACACGGTTGCCGACAGGCACACGAACACGACCTGCTTCGGGGCGAGGATGAGGACTTCTTCCCACACCGACCCGCGGTAGGGATCCTGAAGGTAGTGAACCTCGTCGAGGACGACGAGACCCAGACGTTGAAGCGACGTCGGCTCTGAAAAGATCATGTTCCGAAGCACCTCGGTGGTCATCACGACCACTTGAGCGTCGGGGTGGTGCGAGACGTCGCCCGTGAGAAGCCCTACCCGCTCTGACCCGAACCGGACGGAGAGATCGCTCAGCTTCTGGTTGGACAGCGCCTTCAAGGGGGTCGTGTAGAACGCACGCTTTCCGGATTCGAGTGCTTTGTGGATCGCATAGTCGGCGACAACGGTCTTTCCTGATCCGGTCGGTGCCGACACCAGCACGGAGGCGCCTTCGTCGAGGCGGTCCATCGCCTCTATCTGATACGGGTCAGGACGGAAACCGAGGCTGGAGACGAAGCGATCGCGGATGGTCCGGCCATCACTCACAAAAGAGCCGTCACTCGTTCGAAATCTCAGGCTTGCCCTCAACTGTCGCCAGTGCAGATTTCTTCTCGTGGTTTCGCCGCAGCAACTTCCCGATGACGATGGAGATCTCGTAGAAGAAATAAAGGGGCAACGCCAGAGCCAACATGGAGAACGGGTCTCCGCTCGGAGTGATCGTCCCTGCGACGATGGTGATCAGGACAATCGCCCACCGCCTCCACTTGGAAAGTCGCTGCGGAGAGATCACCCCGACCAGCTCGAGCGAGACGAGGACGACCGGGAACTCGAACGTGATCCCGAAGACGAACATCAGTGCGACGATCAGACCGAGATAGCTGTTCGGGTTGTAGATGTCCTTGAGAGTCGGTCCACCGATCGCATTCAAAAAGTGCAGGGCATGCGGGAAGGTGAGGTAGGCGATCACAGCTCCCAGGCAGAACAGGAGGATCGACGCCGCAATGAATGGAATGGCGTAGCGCTTCTCGTTGCGCTTGAGCCCGGGAGTCACGAACCGCCAGAATTCCCACAGGATCACGGGTCCGGCGAGAACGAGCCCGCCATAGGTCGAAAGGTGCACCCTCAATGTCAGCGGATCGAGGGGGCTTGTCACGTAGAGCTGGCACTGCCCCTTTGGAACGACCTTGCAGTACGGCGCCTGCAAGAAGTGCAGAATGTGCGAGTAGACGACGAAGATGAAGATCGCGGCGATCACGAACGAACAGACGCAGATGATCACCCTGCGACGGAGCTCGGCCAGATGCTCCCCGAGGGTCATCGCATCAGGAGACGGCTTGGCGTTCTCTGCGTTTCGTCGAAGGGTTATCGCCACGTTCTTCCGTCCAGGCCTATCGCATTGTTTCTACGGCGCGGATGCTCATCCGGATTGAAAAGATGATCCTGGCACAACTGGGTCCGGCGACTTTTTTTGGCCCTGTCGCCCGGTCCGGTCAGCTGCTCGCGGTCAGTTCATGCTCGGGTCGTCGGGAATAGCGACAGGCTCCCCGGGAAGGGTTCCCCTCCATGGCCGAACGCGCGCCGGCCTCGAAGGACGGGCTACGGACAAATTCTCCGGTCGGGACCCGTTCCCGTTGCCATTTCCGTTCCCGTTGCCATTTCCGTTTACCTGAACCCGTTCCTCCGACCCGGTCGCTCCGGAGCCCAGCGCTGCCACCGAGTCGAGCTGAGGTTCAGGTGGAGTGCCCGGAGGGGTCGGCTGCAGGGACGTCGGACTCGTCGTCGAATTCACCGAAGTGGACTCGGGGGCGTCTTTCTCCTGCTGCTCCTTCTCATGTGCGTCAGCGAGCTGGTCCAGAAACGACAAAGGCGATCGGACCGCTTGGGCCACCTGGTGGGTGGAAGGCAGATCGGGGAACGTCCCCCGGACCTCGGTTTCCAGCCGTTCTCTGAATTTGCGGATCTCCCCCCAGGCCGCACCCATCTGGCGGGCGACGCCCGGAAGCTTGTCCGGACCGAGGACCACCAGGGCCACGATGAGGATCACCAACAGCTTGCTCGGGTCGAGGAACACCGCAGACCAGTCTAAGTCTGCAACTGGCGCCCTCCCGAGTCGGGGGTCGAATTACCTTGCTCGGTGCTGTTTTGCGCTTGTCGGCGCGCAATTCAAAGCTGGGTCAGAAGTCAGAGCTGGGTCAGAAGAAGGTGATCCTCGACAGGGGCCATATCCGCATCACTACGCGGCCTACTATCAAAGATCCCGAGATAGGCCCGAAGAAGCGGCTGTCCTCTGAGAAATCCCGATTGTCCCCCATCACGAAGTAATCGCCCTTCGGAATATGGATAGGCGAGAAATTCGCGGTGGTGACCCCTTTGGGCAACCACGGTTCGGCCAGAGGCTTACCGTTGATGTAAATAGAGCCGTTCTGCGCCGAGATCGTTTCTCCGGGAAGGCCTATGACCCTCTTGACGAGGTCGTTCACCCCCGCTTCGAGATTTTCGTGGGGCGGCCGGGCGAAAACGACAATGTCTCCGCGATGGACAGCGTGCAGGTCGTAGCTGAGCTTGTCGACGAGGATCCTGTCGCCGATGTTGAGGGTCGGCTCCATCGAGCCGGAAGGTATATAGAAGGTCTGCACGACATAGGTACGCATGCCGACCGCGACACCGAGCGCGACCACCAACACGATCACCCATTCGATGATCGCCCTACGCCGGCGACGGCGTCTCTGTTCGCTTCTGGCTACCGGGGTTTCGGAGTCATTTCCGTCGCTACCCGAACCGTCGGTCGAGGTAGGAGCAGGTCCGCCGTATTCCGTTGCCTCGGTGGTATCTGAGCCCGTTGTGATTTGACCCTCCACTACAGGACCGCCAGACAAGGATCGGTCGCCCAGGGGGACCGAGGCTACCCGACCGGGAGCGTTTCGGGACGACGGGTCGCCAGCCCCGGCTTCCTGAAAAAAAACAGTGTTTTCCGGACCCTCACTGGGCGTAGGCTTCTGGCGGTGACCAGCGCTCCCGTGTCAGCCGGGCCCGGAAGCTCTGAGGAGCGACCTGACGGCTCAAAGTCAGCAGGTCTGAGTTCGACCCCGAGCCTCGAAGAGGTCTCGGCCCTCCTCGACGAGGTCGTCAACAACATCGGCACTGTTCTTTACGGGAAGGCCGACACCGTCCGGTTGGCCGTCTCCTGCTTGGTAGCCGGTGGACACCTTCTGGTCGAAGATCTCCCCGGAGTGGGCAAGACCACCCTGGCCAAAGCGCTTGCCAAATCTCTCGGCCTGGACTTCCGCAGAGTTCAGTTCACCGCCGACCTGCTGCCGTCCGATGTGACGGGGGCGATGATCTTCGATCGCGACCTCGGAAAGCCGGTGTTCCGCCCGGGTCCGGTGTTCTCGAACGTTCTGCTTGCCGACGAGCTCAACAGGGCTTCTCCGAAAGCGCAGTCGGCGCTTCTCGAAGCAATGGAGGAACGTCAAGTCAGCATGGACGGGGAGAGTTTCGCCCTGCCCGATCCCTTCATGGTTATCGCCACGCAGAACCCGTTCGACGCCGCCGGCACATATCTGCTTCCGCACAGCCAGCGCGACAGGTTCCTGATGCGCGTCAGCCTCGGCTATCCGGCCAGGGCAGAAGAGGATCAGCTGTTGGAGAGCGGCGACTCGCGCGCATCGGTTGATGTCCTGCCTGCGGTCACAGACGTGCGCGGTCTGCAACTGGCGGCGAAGGCCGCAGAAAGCCTGTACGTCGATCCCGCCGTGCGGGGCTACGTGCTCGACCTGGTCGAAGCGAGCCGGGTGCACCCCGATCTTGCGATTGGAGCATCACCTCGAGCCGCTCTGGCGGTGATGCGTGCCGCTGCCGCGGTGGCCATCACGAGCGGCCGGTCTTATGTCACTCCCGGCGACGTTCAATCGGTAGCGGAACCCGTTCTTGCGCACAGGCTCGTGGTCGACCCGGCCGCGGTCCTCGGTGGAGTCGACGCCACGGCAGTTGTGAGCCAGATAGTGAAGTCGGTCTCGGTGCCGGTGCGCCCCGGAGCCCGGTAATCGCCTGCTAGGTAACGAGACAGCGTGGCGGTCGGTCTCACTGTCGGAGTGCTGGCTGCCTTCGTGGCAGCAGCCGGATGGCGGCTCGGAGCAACCAACCGCGGACTGATCTGCCTGGCAATTGCGGCCGCCCTCGGAATCGGGGGCCGGTTGGCGGGCGTCGAAGAGTATGTACTCGTAGCCGTAGCACTGGGAGTGCTTCTGGCGTCCGGGCCGATCGTCTTGTGGCACCGGGCCGAGATCGCATCGGGAGCACTCCAGATCGAACTGCGTCCTTCCTCGCACGAGGTCTCAGTGGGTGGGTCCGCCTCGGTCGCGGTGTCCGTGACCAACACGGGGATGCGCACGTGCGCGCCGATGCGCCTCGAACCCCCGAACGAGGTGTGGAAGCTCTCACGACCGGGCCTCCGGTCGAGAGTTTCAGACGTCGACACCTCCGTGCCGCGCGGTCCGAAGAAACACCGCTCTCGGGGCTGGCGAACGATGGTGTCGCGGGGCGTGAGGGTTCCGGCCCTCGGTCCGGGCGAGAGCGCCGAGATGTCTTTTCCGGTGCCGAGCGCCAAGCGGGGCGTCCTCACCCTTCCGGCGCTCAAGCTGTGGTGTCTCGATCCGTTCGAGCTTTTCGCCTACGAGATGCTCATATCGACCGAGACGAGCATCGTCGTCGTCCCGGACGCCTCCTCTCCTCGCGGCGTCGTCACAGGAGCACTTCAACCGGCCGGGCGCTTCGAATGGTCTCCGCCGGCGAGCGGTGAATCGTCAGGTGGGCCCGGGTTCGACCTCGCCGGGCTGCGGCCCTACGTCCCCGGGGACCGTCTGAGATTGCTTCACTGGCCGACGCTCGCACGTACGGGCGAGCTCATTGTGCGTGAGTTCGAGGGCTCCGGAACAGACGCCGTGACGATCATCATGGACGACAGGGCAGGCGCTGTTGATGCTTCTGGATTCGAGGCGATCGTCTCTGCCACAGCGGGAATCGGGAAAGACGCTGCCAGAAGAGGGCTAGGCGTCGAGCTGCGCACGCCGAGCGGGGTGAGCGTCGATCTCCACTCGGGTCCCACCCTCACCAGATCTCTGTTTCGGATCCTCGCCACCCTCGATCCGGTGAAGGTCAAGCCCGGTCGGGCGAAGACGTCCAGCTACGGCTTTGCGTCGACCCATCTGATGGAGGATCACGGCGGCGAGAAGCACCGGATAGTCATCTCCACTCAAGACGCAGTGAACACTCTGCCGGAGATCCTGAAACGTTCGAGCACAGTGGTCGTGGTGTGACGATCGTCGGTCCACCCTTTTCGAAGACACCGCTTCCGTCGCTTCGCGCCGAGCCGCACATCGGGGAGGTCGACGGGAACTCCGCAGACAGGAAGAAGCACCGTCGCGGTGGGCAACACAGCGCGACGCCTGTAGAGCAACCGGATCTGCTCCCCCATCGCTCGGCCGGAGCCGATGTGTTGGGCGAGATCGCGCTGTTCGTGGCCGCGTTGGCGGCAGCGCTCGGTGTCGCACGGCTCATCCAGGGTGGATTCGGCGCTCCAGTGCTCGGCCCGATCTATCTGACCATCCTCGCAGGATCGGCAGTCTCGACTCTCGTGGCGAGAAAACGCGCCCCTCTCGTGGTGGTCGCTGCTCTCGGAGGGCTGGCGGCGGCCCTGACCGCGGTGTGGACGATCGCACCCGGTGCGACCCGATTCGGGGTACCCACGATCACGACCTTCCATGCGATCCGCCACCAGATCGACATTGCGAGGGCTGTTATGAGCAGCCATCGCACTCCCGTGCCCGCAGCCCACGGGATCGTCTTCATCGCGGCGATCGCCGCGGGGGCGGTGTGCGTCGTCGGCAGGATCATCTGGGAGGCGAGTCTCCGGTCAAAGCGTCAATGGCCAAGATCTCTCGCTTTGATCCCCACCTTCGGGATGTTCTGTTACTCGGCACCTCTGAGCGCCGAGATCGACCGTCCCCAGACGGCAATTTGCTACCTCGTCGCAGGAATGTTCTTCGTGGTCGCTTCCGACGCGGGACGAACCGCACTGGTCCGAACGGGCACCCACAAGCGTGGTCGCGCCTTGGCGGCAACGGTTACGGCACCAATCACAACTGCGATCACCGCGCTGCTTGTCTTCCTTGTCGCCGCGGCCGCGCTCGCAGGCACGGTGCCGGTCCCTTTCCCCTGGTGGACGAACAACCCTCTCGGAACGGGGGGATACGCGGGACGAGGTGGGGCCGGTGGGACCGTCACCGCCGAGTCACTGGTCGCCAACATGAAGGCGGACGAGGTCAGGTCGGCGAACGTTCAGATGTTCCAGGCGGTAACCGCCGTCCCCACCTACTGGCAGGTCGGGATCCTCACCGATTTCAACGGCACCGAGTGGGTGCCCAATCGGGCCGAGGCACAGACGTTCGCCGGCGGCCAACAGTCGCCAGCGCCCGAACCTGTACTTCCGAGCTATACGGCTGATCCCACTTTCTTCACCACGATCAAGCTGCAGGGTTACACAGGGAGGCTTGTGCCGGCCTCTCCCACTTCGATAGCCCAGACGACCAACAGTCCCGGTACATCCTTGCGGGTCTCGAGCTCTCTCGGCGTTGTCGCGCCTTCTCAGGTGACGGACGGATTCTCTTACCAACTTGTTGCCGCAGAAACCTCGGCTCCCTCTCTGAGCTCCGGGCCGACGACCTTGTCGCAGATCTATTCGGGCCTCGGTGCGTCCAAGAGCGAGTACCTGCATCTTCCATCAGGGATTCCGGCTGACGTCGATACCATCGCCCACCAAATCGTCGTAGGCGCGAAGACCCCCATGGAAGAGGTGCA
>JBAPRR010000247.1:0-10036 GCA_049281195.1 Acidimicrobiales bacterium | reverse complement strand
AATGTCGGCACGGCGATCTGGACAACTTTTTGAGGGTTTGACAAATTTCCTCAAATCCATATAATGACTCTCATGACGATCACCAGCCCCCGTACTGACAGCAAGTCGGATACCCAACCAGAGGGCGAAGAGGCGAGTTCCCGCTCAATATCGGCGCGTCGAGGTGCCACCGAACGCGTCGAGCGGCTCTCCAACCTTTCGCTGAAGAGGGTCGTCGAACCGGACGAGGCGGTCCCGGGCCAGGTCGGCGAGGGCCAGCTGCTTCCCGACGAACTGATGAGCGTGGCCGGACTGGGCCTCGACCTGACGGCAGAACAGAAGGCGCTTCTGTCGCGAGAAGAGATCGCTTCGATCGCAGGAACCGGAGTTCGCTTCGAGTCGATCCTGATGGGCGGTTTCTCTATCGATATCCTCAACAGGGACTTCGACGACCCGCGTGTCATTTACATTCTCCACGAGATCGGTGAGGAGACGCGGCATTCACGCTTGTTCTTGCGGATGATCTCCCAGCTAAAGCCACGGGCGCAGAACCCGTTCGAAACCAAAGCTGCGCGTCTTTTGCACTCCCTGGCCGTTCCACTGCTGGCCGCGATGCCCGCAATGTTTTGTGTAGCGGTGCTCACCGGAGAAGAGATCCCGGATCTACTCCAGAAGCTCGCCGGAGAGCACCCGGGCACAGATCCGTTCATCAGAGCGGTCAACCGCTATCACCGCCAGGAAGAAGCGCGCCACCTTGCATTTGCGCGGGTGGTGCTTCCCGAGCTGTGGGAGTCCGCCAGCCCCATTGATCGGTTCATGGTGAGGCACGTCTCGCCTCTGATGGCCGCAGGAATGTTCGCCGGAATCGTCAATCCGGGTGTGTACCGCGTCATTGGCCTCCCCGGATGGAAGACATGGCGCGCGGCAAACCACACTCCTCAACGCATCGATCTCAAGCACCGTGCACTTCGCCCGATCTTGGGCGCACTGATGGAAGCACGGGCCTTCGTTCCCGGAAAGATTCCCGTTATTTGGCGCAAGGTCTGCGGAGTCGATAAGAGTGGGAATCCGGCGTGACAGCCGGGGTGGGCGGAACCCCGACCGACCAACAGGCCACGACAAAGAGCGAGCGGACCAGGCGGGCGATCCTCCAGGCCGCCATCGTGAGGTTCGCGCGTGAGGGCTACCGGTCGACCTCGCTTTCCGCCATCTCGCGTGATGCCGGCCTGAGTCCGACAGCGATCTACCCGTACTTCGCCAACAAGGAAGCGCTCTTCATTGCAGCAGTAGACGAAGACGCGGCCGGCGAGATCGAAGATGGTCTGGCCGGGGTCAGAACCGAAGACGTGATCGGAGACTGGCTGCGCTTGATGCTCGGCTTCGTCGATGCGCTCGGGGATCATCCCCTGGCCAGACGCGTGCTCGCCGGCCTCGAACCGGAGTTCACGGTGCGCCTGATCGGCATACCGGCTCTCGACCAGTTGAGGAAAGGGCTGGCCGACGGCCTCGAGAGTCTTCAGTTGCGCGAGACGCTCCGTGCGGATCTTGACCCCACGGCAATGGCAAGCGGCTTGACGACCATTTGGCTATCACTGCTCATGTCGCTCGTTCAGACCGGTACGAGCCCCATCGATCTGTTGGGTCAGGACGTAGTCGCGGTGTTCGAGGCGGCGCTAAGTCCCGCGAGGAACCCTTGACGCCTCCGTCGAAACGATGGATCCAGCTCGTTTGAAGCTGTTCACATAGAAGATTCTCAGGTCCTTGTTCCAAGCCCAATCGTCGTAGTTAGGCGTACCAGGCTCCCCGAGCATGCTCGACACCCGAGGAGTCATCGACTTGAAAGTGGCTTCGGGATCGGTCGTATCCATCTCGTAAAGATGCATGTACCTCGGATCGGAGGTGTCTGCACTCTCGTATGGCGTGATCATCGAGTATCCGGGGACCGCCGCTTCGACGATATGGCGAATGTGAACGAAGTCCCCCCAGTCGCGCAAGGAATTCGCGGCTTCCGGCCTCTTTGGACTGATCAGGACGAGCAGGATCCCGGTGGTCTCAGCTCCGGTGAGGATCCCCTGGCCCGGCCTTGGTGTGCGCATGAAGTGCATTCCGCTTACCCACGCCGGAACATCTGGCGGGGCGAACTCAGGGCCCACTTCGTAGACGCCGAGCACCGAAAACTCGTCCAGAACGCGCGGGAGATCAATGCGGTTTGGCTTCTGATTGGACCCCCACCAAGCGCTCGATATCCCCTGATGCGACATGAGCAGTTGCGCTCGGCTGCCGTAGTGGCCTACTTCGGACTGGGCGAGCTCGATCCAAAGTCCGGCACTGATCCTGTCTTCCACGACCCGAAGATTAAGGGCCTCGCCTAGACGGTGCCTTGAGGGCCCGGTCAGGTATATCCGAGGTCTCGACCGAACACCCAGGTGTGGAGGACAGGCCTGAATCCGATGTCGGCATACAGGTTCTTCGGCCAGTCCTCGTCGTCGGCCTGGATGAAATCAGGTCGAACCCACCTGACCTGGCGAGCTCCGTCGCATGTGTTACCGCGACCCTCGCGTAACCCCGGCCCCTGTACTCGGGCAGCGTGTAGACGGCTTCCACCCATCCGGTCCTCAAATGAGTCCGAAGTTTGCAGATCGCCACAGGCTTCGATCCGTCGAAGAACCCGAAGCACATTTCGTTCCACAGTCGCCCGGAAAGCTTGTTGTACTCGTCGAGCTGCACCAGATGTTCGTCGGTGATGCCAACGTGCTCATCACGCTCCCACAACCTCATGAGCTCGATCATCTGGTGTTCGTCAAGCTCGACCACGACCGTACCGTCGACCTGGCGTTGCGGTTCATCGTCCAACGACATGCCTAAATTGCGCCCGACAGTCCAATGCTGCTTACGAAATAAGGGTTCGAGAACGTCCCCGCTCGATTCGTCTTCGACCACGATGTGCCTGAACGGCTTGTCCCTCATGTAATGGTCGGCGGTCGAAATGCACTCGTCGAAATCCACCGGCTCGGTGAACCGAACGTGATTTAGACCGCGGACAAGAGGGAGCTCCGGAGTTGTCGCAAGCCATCCCTTCGGAATAGCCGTCAGTTCCCCGCACGTGGAACTGACCGTCCATCGAAGCTCTTCGAGTATGCGATCACGTTTCTCTGACGAATTCATGCTCAGCGAGATGATAAACGTGTGTCAGTGGAAGCCGACTGGGCTCGACCCGTGGTTCATTGGGAGATCGTGGCACGCGACCCGGAAGTGCAGGTCTCGTTCTACAAAGAGATGTTCAACTGGGAGATCGGGAGCGGACCGATCTGGCAGATTGAACCGGGCCTCGGTGGCCCTGAACCGGGTCCGGGCGGTCACATACGCCAAGGCGACACGCCCGGAGTCTCCATCTACGTTCAGGTTCGGAACCTGGAGTCGTCAGTCGATAAGGCAGCCCGACTGGGTGGAGAGGTCGTCTCAGGAGCTTTCGACGTTCCAGGCGGGCCGACGCTTGCCGTGATCCGGGACCCGGAAGGGAACGCTCTCGTGCTCGTGCAGCAGTAGCGGGCCGATCAGTCCAGAGCCTGGTATCGCTCGATGCGCGTGGAGCTCTTGTCCATCAGGTCCGCAAACCGCTGAGCGAGTTCGTCGTCATCCCAACGTCGCGAACAGGCATCGCTATCTGATTCGGAGCGCCACAGATCGATGACGATCCAGTTGCCATCGTGATCGTGGGCCGTCGTTCGACGGAGAAGGCCGGGCTGCTGATAAGCGAACTCCGCCTGTAGAGCCTTGTCCACTTTTAGGAACTCCTCCGTCGAAACACCGGGCGCCAGTTGGAATCTCATCATCTCGATCATTACTCCGACGATACGACTCTGAGGCTGCTCAGGCTTGCAAAATGCTTGGTCCCTCGATGACGCGCTTGTCGCCTTCTCCTTTTACCTGCGCGGCGCGCCCTGTCACGGTGTGCCAGATGAATGGCAGGCACGCCGTTAAGGCCGCGGACCCGGCTCCACCAGCAACGAAGGGTGCCCACCTCGCAAGCCCGAACAAGGCCCCCCCTACTCCCGCCGACAACGCGATCGCGGCCGTCTCGCTCGTGGAGAAGAGCCCCTGGACACGCCCGAGCTCATTCGCAGTCGAACCCTGGGTAAGAAGCGACTGGGCTGCAGGGATCCCGATCGCCATTCCCACTGCTTCCAACCCGCCGAGTATGAGCAACAGAAGCAGGTTCCCGATGAATGGATAGGTGCAACAGAACGCCACTGAAGAAAAGAGGCTCCCAGTAACGAGCCAGCGCCTGTCGACGTGGTCTGCGAGCCATCCGCCTGGACGCGACATGATCGCGAAAGGAACGGCGAACAACGTCCAACTGACGCCGATCTCCCAGTCATGAGCGTGGTGGGAGTCGAGTAGAAGGGTCCAGCATGACTCATAGACGCCGGTGTCGAGGCCCAGGGCAGCGGCCGCGAACAGTGCGCCGATCAGGGCTCTGTTCAGTTGTGGAAGACCTTTTACCGCCGGTCTGTCGACCCCAGTGAAACGAGCGTCGTACCGACCAACAACTCCATTTTTGAATGCGGGGAGACACGCAGCAAGCGAAACCGCTCCCGCGAAGATGAACAAAATGTCCATGGCCCCGTGACCCACGAGGCTTCCCCCGAGCGGACCGATGGCCATGGCGGCGAGCTGAGCCCCGTAGATCGTGGCGAACGCCCGGCCGCGTCGTTTGAGCTCGACCGCTCCAGAGATCATCGCCAGGGATGCGACCTGCGCAGCTCCTGCGCCTGCTCCTTGCAGGCATCTGAACACGATGTCCACTACCGGATCGACTCTTACTAAGAACAAGAGGCTTCCGGCGGCGTAGATGATCAAGCCGCCGACAAGGACTGGACGTCTTCCGATCTTGTCGGCCAGACGACCGGCGGGGTATTGAAAGCCGAGCGAGGCGACGAAGTACGACGCCATGACGACTCCCACCAGTCCGTCGGATGCGCCCCGGGTCTTCAGATATTCCGGGAGTAGAGGCAGGATCGAGCTCGCTCCCGCCCACAGCAGAAACGTGGTGAGAGCGAGGGTGCGAATCAAACGGTCGGGCGTTTCGCCCGCGTTCACCGATGTGCTTGTACCGACAGACACGTTCGTTGTCCTGAGCTTTCGGATGGGTGTCAGTCGCCGGCCCAGCAAGCAAGGATGATGTCCGCGACCGTGTAAGCCACGTCAGCTCTGCTTGTCGGAGGCTTGCCGAATTGCGAAGGAAGGTCCGCGATGTCGACGAACAACACCTTCCAATCCTTGCGGACGATGACCGAGCCGTTCGCGGTGGTGAATGCACCTTGTCCGAGATTGCCAAGAGATCCTGTGTTGCCGAGCGACTTTCCTTCAGCGTCGAAGTAGCTATAAGTCTGAGACCAGCTGGAGAGCTCTTTCACCGACAGGACGAACGAGCCATCAGAATACTGGTAGCGGCAGGTGTAAAGGTGATCGTCCCAGGTCGGCGCATCGACCTTGGCTGTCAATCCGAGCACCCTTTGGATCTGACTCTGAGCCGTCCCGGAACAGATCTCTTTGGCGATGTCGGAAGGATTCCTGCCCGCCGGTTCCGGGGCCCTGAGGGTGACCGTGTAGTCGGTGGTCGGGGTGGTGCCGATCTCGGACTTTGTGGTCGAGCAACCCGTAGCGATCACCGCCATGGCGACGACCAGAGCAACCACGAGCAAGCGCCTCACGTTCGAAAACTATCAGCGCCTTATGACCTCACCTTGCCGGCGTTGGTTCGGCTACGTTCACCTCCGACCTCTGCAGGATCGAACCCTTGATCGAATTGCCCCGGAACGTGCCACGAGTGCCACTCGCTCACCCAGACAGGCTCCTCCCAACAGAGCCAAGCGCCCGAGCTGTCGCACGCGAACTTTACGAGCAGACTCGTTTGCTTCCCATCGTGTCGATGCACGGGCACATCCCTGCCGAACTGTTCGCCAAGAACGAGCACTTCTCGGATCCGACTTCCCTTCTGGTTACTCCTGACCACTACGTGACGCGCTTGCTCCACTCCCAGGGTGTGTCCCTGGAGGAGCTCGGCTTGCAGCCGTTGAAACCCAAGCCCGGGCCGTCCGGACGGACCGAACCGCGATCCATCTGGAGGGTCTTCTGCAGGTACTGGCCCGCGCTCCAGGGAACGGCTTCATCCATTTGGCTGTCGCATGAGCTCGGCGAGCTCTTCGGGATCGACGAAGTTCCATCTGAAGACAACGCGGATCGCTTGTACGACCTGATCGCGGACCATCTCCGATCACCCGAGTTCTTACCCCGCTCGCTGTATGCGCGGTTCAGGCTCGAGATCATCGCAAGCACGGACGCGTCCCTCGACGATCTGGCATCACACGCGTCGTTGCGATCCGATCCGACGTTCGACGGCTCGGTCATTCCGACCTTCCGACCCGACGACATCGTCGATCCGTCCCGACCCGATTGGCTCGGGAACGTCGAAAAGCTGGAACACACAACACAGATGCCGACAGCATCCTTCGAGGGTTATCTGCAGGCGATCATCGAAAGACGACGGGTCTTCATCGCGGCGGGCGCTCTCGCCACGGATCATGGACACCCGTCGGCGTCGACGCTGGATCTCGGCCGTAGCCGGGCTTCTGAGGTCTATGAACGACTCAGGTCAGGTGTGTCGGAGCCATTGGATGCCGAAAACTTTCGTGCCCACATGGTCTCCGAGATGGCCGGCATGTCGTGCTCGGACGGTCTCGTACTCCAACTTCACCCGGGCGTGGTTCGCGATCACGACTCAGACGCGGCTGCTCGATTCGGCCGCGACATCGGAGGGGACTTCCCGGCACAAGTTCAGTTCACCGAAGCGCTAGGGCCACTTCTCGGCAGATTCGGATCGAACGGGAGCCTCAAGTTGGTGGTTTATACCGTCGACGAAGCGGCATACGGACGGGAGCTCGCACCGATGGCGAGCTACTACTCCGCCTTAAAGCTCGGTGCACCATGGTGGTTCCTCGACTCGCCAGATGCGATGCGTCGGTGTTGGAGATCGGCGGTCGAGTCCGCGGGATTCTGGAACTTTGCCGGTTTCGTCGACGACTCGCGGTCGCTCTGCTCCATACCGGCTCGTCATGACATGGCCAGACGGATCGTCAGCGGAGAGCTCGCCCGTCTGGTCTGTGAGCATCGGCTGAGTATCGACTCGGCAAGCGAAGTGGCAAGGGCCTATGCATACGACATGCCAAAACAGGTCTTCGGTATGCCACAGGAAAACGCAAAGACATGACGTCGGACCCGCGCCGCGTTTTCGAGTCCGGCTGGATCTCTCTCAAGATCACAGACGATCTTTGGCGATGCGCTTTGGTCGACCGTGACCGAGCCGCCACTCAAGGTGGGGACGCCGCTCGGAAGCTTCGGCCTTCAGACGGCTGAGTAGCAGGATCGTGTGTGACGGCGGACCCCTTCGCGAAGCGCCGGGACCAGAAACCGAAGACGCATCAGAGAACGGAAGCTGGTTCCATGCAGTTGCCACGACCAATCGGAATCGACCAGCAAATCATGATGAGGGAGTGGTTGTTGGACCGCGGTGGGTGGTGCTGCCACTCCACGGGACGAGATCCCGATACGGCGTTACCGCCTCGCCGTCGATCTGCGGCTCACCAATGCACCGGACTCCGCATCGAGGGTGATGATCGACGAACGAGAGGTCGACGCGATGTCATGGGTCCTCGACAACGAAACTCGCGTTCTCCTAGCTGATCTTCAGACCACTGGGGGGACCCTCTCATTTCTTTGAACCACGAATTTTGAGAAGTCTGAATCTCCGGACTCGGTCGTCGTCTGAGCAGGTCGGGGCCCAGGTGGACCTTGATAAGAGCCTTTGGACCTGATAAACCCGTCGTCCGGCAAAACAATAAACACCAAACTTTTGGTGCTGCAGAGGAAGCGCCAGGGTATAGGCGGAATCGTGGGCCCCCAGAGCCATGAGGACGTGATCACGCTCTGAGAGCTTTTCGCCGCCGACCAGGTGGAGACGATCGTCCGCTATCTGAGCGGATCTTGACGGTAGATCGCCGACAGGCACGACGAAAAGGGAGATATATGCACCGAGTAAGAAGTTCCAAGCTTCTCGCGACAATGGCTGCGGCCTCTGTCGTGACAGGCGTGATGACATTGGCGATCGTCGGAGGCGGCGCTGCTACAGCAGGGGCACTCACGCCTCCGCCTTCGCCGTGCACCTTCACTTACAACGGCACTGCCTACCCATCAAACGCGGTCGTACCTGGTGTTAACCCCGGCGCGACGATCACGGTTGCGTGCGGCGCAGGAACCGTGCCTAGCTCTGTAACCAGTGTGGTTGTTGCGGAAGCGAGCTCACTCGCAGACTTCGTCCCGAGCAGTGACGCCATCGACGAAGGCGACCTCAACGCCCTCAAGTTCGCGACTCCTGGTGCCGATGGCTCGGTGCCTCCGACTGCGTTCACTGTTCCCAACCCTTTCGCTGCCACTGATGCGAATGCAAAGTGCCCGACCACCGCACCCGAGGCAGCGGACGGGATTATTCAATGCGCACTTGCAGTAGCGACATTGAGCGGAACTGACTATGGCGATGCGCTTCTCCAGTACACCGCCCAAACCCAGCCCGCTGCTCCGTCGTTGACGCTGAATCCGACCACTGCATCAGCTGGCCAGGACGTCACTGTTTCTGGTGGGGGTAGCGGAGAATGGTGGGGAGATCCCTTTACGGAGACCACCCTCACGCCCTCTGAGATCACTCTGGCGAGTGGTTCCACGACGGTTGCGGCTGGAAGCACCAATGCGACGATTTCTCCGGTCTCGTATGCCATCAACAGTCATGGGACAGGTGGAACGCTTACCAACGAGGCGCTGAGCGGAAGTTTCGTGGTTCCGTGCGGCGTTAACGGTGCTTCAACCGTCACGCTCGCTGAGCCGAACACTGTCGGTGCTGCGGGAACCCCGTCGGCGTCGGCTGCTTTGACGGTCACGGTCGGGACGACGCCTGCGATCACGTCGCTTAACCCGAACTTTGGCCCGCTAATCGGCGGTAACACCGTGGTGATCAGTGGCTGCAACTTCACCGGCGCTAAAGCCGTTGATTTCGGGACTACGCCAGCGACCAGCTTCACTATCTCCAATGGTGGGGACACCATCAGCGCGGTAGCGCCTGCTGGCAACGGGACCGTGAACGTCTCAGTGACCGGAAGCACAAATGCCGTCAGCGGAAACTCTACGGCCACGACATACACCTACGAGAGCCTCGGCTACACGGAGGTGGGCTCCGACGGAGGGACGTTCTCATTCGGCGGGTCAACGAACTTTGGTTCGCTTCCGGCTCTTCACGTCAAGCCGGCTGCTCCGATTGTCGGGATAGCAACTCTGCCCAACAACGAGGGCTACTGGCTCGTCGGCTCTGATGGTGGTGTCTACGCCTTCGGCAAGGCCGGTTTCTACGGCTCGTTGCCGGGTCTCGGTCTAAAGGCGACGTCACCCATTGTCGGGATCGCAACCAGCACCGACGGGCTTGGCTATTGGTTGGTCTCGGCCAACGGTTCGGTTTACTCGTTCGGCGACGCCAAGTTCTATGGATCGCTTCCGAGCTTGAAGGTGACACCTTCGAAGCCGATCGTCGGGATCGCGGGCACAGGTACTGGCTACCTCCTCGCAGGCGCAGATGGTGGCGTCTACGCATTCGGTAGCGCCGGGTTCCACGGTTCCATTCCGTCATTGGGTGCAAAGATCTCCAGCCCGATCGTCGGTATAGCCACAACCTCGGACGTAGGCGGTTACTGGTTGGTCGGTGCGAACGGTGGCGTCTACAGCTTCGGCGACGCCAAGTACCTCGGTTCGCTTCCCGGCCTCAAGGTCACTCCTACGAAGCCGATCGTGGGCATCGTTAGTCCCGACACGGGTGGTTACACGCTCATCGGTGGCGACGGTGGTGCCTTCTGCTTCGGGAACGCCACGTTCTTCGGATCGATGGCCGGTAAGACCCTTGCCGCACCGATCGTGGGTGCGACTGCATAATCAAAAAACAGATTGGAGAAGGGGGGGG
>JBAPRR010000246.1:0-9153 GCA_049281195.1 Acidimicrobiales bacterium | reverse complement strand
ATATAGATCTCCGATATGATATCGTGCAACAATCAGAGTTGACGTTCTTGCTCCCACAAACTCCTACTTCGAGCACGCTCGCTTTCGACGATGGCTGTGCAGGTGACCGTGGAACCGGTGCGGGTGTTGGGCTTCGTGACCCACGCCCCGCGGCCCGACGGCGTCGATGCTCTGATCGAAGAGGCGTTCTCTTGGGGCGTCGATGTCGTCGCGGCGCAAGGCACCAGCACCGATTGGGGTCCTTACTGGCTCGGATCGGGGAGGCAGATAGACACCGTCACAAACCTGAAGGAGAACATCAGACCGTACCTGCGCGCTGCAATCGCTCATCGGGTTCCTTTCGTGTTTTCTGTCGGTCTGGCAGGTGCCGACGTTCATCTGGATGAGTGCCTCGAGAGAGTCGACGAGATCTGTAGCGAGGAAGGGTGGGATCTCGACATCGCGACCATAAGCGGTGAGATCTCCCCTGATTTCCTTCGCAAATCGCTCGAATCCGGTACGGAGATACCTGCGGCCTACGACGATCCGAGCCTGGCGCCGCTGCTGTCCGGTACCGAGGTCGACGAGAGCATCCGAGTCGTCGGGCTCCTTGGGCCCGAGCCGATAATGGATGCCCTGCGATCGGGGGTGGATGGAGTCATCACGGGACGTGCGCTCGACATTGGCCTGCACATGGCGCTCCCGATGTTGAGGGGCGTCCCGCGGCACGTTGCTGCACACGCGGGCAAGGTTCTCGAGTGTGGTGGCCTTGCCTGCGAGTCGGGTTCCGCTTCGCTACCCGTCTGGGCCGAATTGGACGATGCGGGTTTCACCGTCCGGTCGGTCAAAACGAGTGCCCCCGCCACACCGCGTTCGATCGCAGCCCACGGCTTTTATGAGAGGTCCAATCCTTGGTTCGAAACGAACCCCGGTGGAGTTCTCGACCTTACCGACGTCGTCTATACAGAGGTCGGACCTGGCGCAGTCCGCTGCGAAGGCGCCCGTTGGATCGACGCCCCGTACTCGGTGCTGATCGAGGGGGCGAAGCTGCTCGGTTACAGGACGACCGTCGTCGCTACGGCCTCCGACCCGACGTTCATACAGAACGTCAATCAAATTGTTGCCGCTATGCACGAAGTAGTCGAGGCATCGCCTCAGCTGAAAGGCCGGAAGCTGGGAACTGACTTCGATCTGCAGGTGCGCGTTTTCGGGGGCGCCCAGAACGCCGACACTCCGGGCGACCACGAGGTTGCTCTCGTGGTAGACGCCGTTGCCACAAGTCAGGCGCTGTCCGATCAGGTGGCGTTCCTCGGCTATAGCCACATACACGCCACTCACTATCCAGGACGCCTCGCGACGGCGGGGAACCTGAGCTTCGCGTATATGCCAATACTCCAGCAGCTGGGAGAGGTGTACGCGTTCAGCATTTACCACATCCTTCCCCTTGAGGATCCGTCGGCGCCTTTTGTGACGACCCGGCGGCGCTTCCCGCGGACAGGCTCGTGACCAAAGCGAATACATCGAACGGATCTGACGCGCTGGCGGGCAAGGTCGCCATGGTGACGGGCTCCACCAAAGGCCTGGGCAGGGCGATCATATCGGGCCTAGCGGCGGCCGGAGCCGCTGTCGTAGTCACGAGTCGTAAACAGGAACTGTGCGAGAAAGTGGCTGCCGAGGTTCGTGCAGAGACCGGAGCAACGGTCATTGCCCGAGCTTGCAATGTCGGTGACTGGGACGAGTCGGCGACCTTTGTCGACTATGTCGTGGGCGAGCTTGGTGGTATAGACATCCTCGTCAACAACGCCGGCATCATGCCTCGACGCCAAGAGGTCGCGGACATCGAGAAGAGCTACTGGAGGAAGGTCCTCTCGGTCAACCTCGAAGGCCCGTTGCGCATGAGCCAGCTCGTCGCCCCCGTGATGCGCAACGGCGGTGGTGGCAGCATCATCAACCTCTCGTCGATTGCCGCGTACCACGCCGCGGCCCCGGGCCTTGCCGCCTACTCGGTCTCCAAGGCTGCCGTGCTCGCACTTACGCGCAATATGGCGAGCGAGTGGGCCGATTGGGGCATCCGCGTCAATGCCATAAGCCCCGGGCCGATGCGTAGCAACCTCGGAGATGCTTCTGAGCTGGCCGAACCGGGCTATTACAAACGGTCGGGTTCTGCGACTCTGATGGGGCGCGTCGGAGAGACCGAGGAGATTGTCGGGCCGGTGCTCTATTTCGCCGGGCATGCTTCCTCCTACGTCACCGGCGAAGACCACATTGTCGGCGGCGGCTCGTTCAGGTAGCGAGGAGCGGCAGGAAATGCTCTTCGAGACAATTCAGTACGAGTCCGATGGTGAGATCGCCCGCCTCACTTTGAACCGTCCTGATCGCCTGAATGCAATGACCAATCGAATGCTGAACGAGATCAACGAAGCCGTGGGGATGGCCGAGAACGAAGACATACGCGTTCTCGTGATCATCGGAGCCGGACGCGGCTTCTGCGTCGGGGCTGATCTGGATGGTTTTCCGAACCGGGTGGGTGACGAGCCCCTCGCAGATGACGCTCTTCTCCTTGCAGTTCGGCTTCACAACCTCGTTGGTGTCACTCTTGCCGCTGTCAACGGGGGGTGTGCCGGTTCGGGATTGGCCCTGGCGCTTGCATGCGATCTCAGGATCGCAGCAGCCTCGGCGAAGCTGAACACGGCTTTCCTTGATGTTGGCACGCCTGGCGATCTGGCTGGGCCCTGGACGCTTTCGAGAATGGTCGGTACAAGCAGAGCCAGGCAGCTGTACTTGATGCCGAGAAAATTGACGGCGAAAGAGGCCTTTGAGATCGGTCTCATCGGAGAGGTGGTCGAGGATGACAGGTTCCAGACAGTCCTCTCGGAGTGGGTCAATCGACTGAGGACATCGAGTCCGTTTGCCCTGCGGGCGATGAAGGCGAACTTCCTTGATGCAGAGTGCCTCGATCTTGCTCCTTACGCCGAAGTCGAGGCGAGGCGTTATATCGACATCACGCGAGGATTGGTCGGTAGAGCCGATGCTCTCGGGTCCGGCGCGGGGACCTAGTGATGCCGGTGTCGAACATCGAGACAGAACGGCGGTTCTACCGCGACCACCTACCGACCTTTTCCGACCAACGTGACTGGACTGTGCCTGCGGTACTCGCGGCACGGGCTGCCTCCCATAAAGACAAGATCTTTGTCTCGGTTCCGAGCACCGGGGAGATCCTGACGTACAGACAGGCTCACGAGTCTGCACAAAGGGTTGCAGCCGGTCTCATAAAGGAGGGGATCGAGCCGGGAGACCGCCTGATGATCCTCATGCAGAACAACCTGAGTTATCTGATCGCGTGGCTCGGTGCCGCTGTGGCAGGGGTGGTGGAGGTGCCCGTCAACACGGCCAACCGCGGAAGTTTCCTCGAGCACCAGATACAGGTCACTCGGCCCAGTTGCGCGGTAGTAACGCCCGAGTTCGCACCTCATCTCGCTTGTCTGGCGGAGGCGCGCCGCAGCATCCGGACCGTCTATCTCGTTGCAGATGCCGCCCAGTTCGCGCCGGCTGCCGAAATCCTCCGAGGTGCCGGGTTCTCGTGCGTGCTCTTTACCGACCTCCTCGGGTCAGATCTGATGGACGGGCCAGGAGTCAACTATCCCGAAGTCGATTACAGGGACCCGGCAGCGATCTTCTTCACGAGCGGGACCACCGGGCCGTCCAAGGGCGTCACCATGTCGCATTCGCACATGACGTTCTTCGCCGACCAGTGTCGTTCCCTCACTCGTCTGACCGAAGCTGATACCTACCTGTCTGTCGGGCCGTTGTTTCATGGCAACTCCCACTTTTTGGCCGCGTATCCCGCCCTACTGGTTGGTGCACGATATGTGATGCGCGAGTCCTTCTCGGCATCTAAATGGGCGACCTGGGTCCGCGAGAGCGGAGCAACGGTGACGAACCTCATCGGAGTGATGATGGAGTTCATTCACAGTCAGCCGCCCGCGGTTGCGGACTCGGACAACCTCCTCCGTTGCGTCTTTACGGCGCCAACTGCCTGGTCGATCGTCAATGACTTCCGCCACAGGTTCGGCATCGAGGCCATCGTCGAGGTTTTCGGCCTGACCGAGACCTCTCAAGTGATCGTGACGCCTTACGGAGCTGAACGTCCGAAAGGTGCGGTCGGGCTGCTTGCGGACGACTGGTTCGATGCGCGCGTAGTCGATCCCGAGACCGACGAAGAGGTGCCCGACGGTGACACAGGTGAGCTTGTGGTCCGTCCCAGGGTGCCCTTCACGATGACGACGGGCTACTACGGCGCGCCCGAGGCCACGGTGCAGGCCACCAGAAATTATTGGTTTCACACCGGCGACCGCATCAGGCGCGACGAGGCCGGTTGGTACTACTTCGTCGATCGGTTGAAGGACTCCCTTCGCCGACGCGGTGAAAACATCAGCTCCTTCGAGTTGGAGCAGGCGATCTCGGCCTGCGATGAGATCGCCGAGGTCGCGGTCGTTGCGGTGGCAGCCGACCATGATGCCGGAGAGGACGAAGTGATGGCCTGCGTCGTTCTTCGTAAGGGGAGCGACGCTACGGCGGGAGACGTCTGGCGCTTCTGTGACGAGAACCTTCCCGCCTTCGCCTCGCCGAGATATCTCCGGTTCATGGACGTCCTGCCAAAGACTCCGACAGAGAAGGTACAGAAGAAGAATCTTCGTGAGCTTGGTACAAGAGGCGCCCTCGATCGGCTCAGCACCGCCACGCGCGAGGTGACAACGCGGTGACGCAAGATGATCCTTCGGCATGGCGAACGCTCGGCGAGCTGTACCACCGGTATCTGACGGGAACGATCTTGGCGATAATCGTTCGGGCAGGAACACGGCGCGCGGCAGACGTGGTCTATGAGACGCTGCGGACGCAGCAAGAAGAGAAGTTCCTTCCCGGCCTTCACAAGCTCGGGCTCGGCGACCTTCCGCCGGCGGTGGCGTGCGCGAAGTACCACGTTCTTTCGAACACCCGCGGCGGGGTGTCGGTGGAATGGATCCCCGAAACCGACAGGAAGTCATGGATTCGGTACCTCCCGCCCAGATGGATATTCGACGGTGCGTCCATCTGTGGAATCCCTACGGAGGTGAGCCGGGCGATGCTCTGGGGGTGGCACGGAAACAACGGTCAGGCTCTTGGAAACGATCATCTCGGCTTCGTCTGCACGATGCAGACGACCGACGGCCAGCCGGGACTTGAGGGATATTTCATCGAGGAAGAGGGACCACTCGCGCCAGCCGATCGGGTGAGGTTCCGTCCTGGAGAACGCCCTAGCGGATCGGTCGAGGGCCTCGCCACGGAGCCCCTCGACGACATTGCAGCCGCAAAGAGCGAACGGAACTATGCGGTCACATATGCGCGAAGCCTTCTTCCTTCGATGTGCCGCGTGCTCGGGCCCGCAGATGCCGGTTCGATCGGGCGCACCGCCGGACGCCAGGTGGCTATGCAGTACCACGCCTCGGTACTGGAAGGTCTAGGCGAATCGCCTGCTTCCACCGCATTCGCTGAGCGCCTTGCCAGGCTGCTGCGCGCGCACGGGGATGACGTGAGTGTCGACCATCAAAACGGTGAGTCGACCGTGTCCCAACGGGACTGGCGCATCTTCGATGGCCTGCACGTCCCGGGCGAGGTATTCGAGGCATGGAATGGTCTGTGGGAGGGACTCGCAGCGATGGAAGGTGTTCGGCTTCTGCCGATCAGGCGACTCGACCTTGGCGATCAGGAGTTCGCTTGGCGCGTCGTTCCCGAAAGAGCTCATAGCCGACTGACGAGCGAGAGGAACGCGAATGCAGCTTCGTGATGTGACCCGTGTATTGCGCAGTAAGAACGCGGGGCCTTTCCTCATATGTGTCGATCTGATGTTTTCCTCCCTCGAAGATCTCGAATCAGTCGAGGCGTCCGGTGCTCTCAGCCCCGCCCGGGTGGCGTCTGCCTACGGAATCCGGCCGGACCAAGTGCTGGGCCCCTTCTTTGACCGCAGAGCCTGCGGCGCCAAGGTCACGCTGCCAAAGGTGCGCTCCGCCCAAGACCCGTTCTGCCCGGACCTCTTCGGTTGCAACCAGCACGTGCCCATAGCTCTCATGGAGATCGATCGATGAGCGCAATCCCAATAATCGACACAGATGCCCATCTCACAGAACCACCCGACCTTTGGACCTCACGCCTCCCGAGCAAGTGGATCGACGAAGCTCCTAGGGTCGAGACCGACGACAACGGGCTCGTTCGTTGGCGCATCGGGAACAGGTGGGGACCGCGCGTCGGGGCGACGAGCAACGCCGGTCGCTATTACGTACCTGACTGCCCTGAGACCTTCGACGAAATCGACCCTGCTTGCTACGAAGCCGGCAGCCGCCTGCAGTGGATGGATCGCTACGGCATCCTCGCCCAAGTTGTGTACTCGAACGTGCTCGCCTTCGAGGGCCATGCCTTCTTGGCCCTTAGAGACGAGTCGCTCAGGGCCGCTTGCGTGCAGGCGTACAACGACTACCTGGTCGACTTCGCCTCACAATCGCCTGATCGCTTCATCCTCGTCGCCAACCTTCCCTATTGGGACATCGCGGCGACGGTCAAGGAGATCGAGCGCTGTGCGGCCGCCGGCCATCGGTCTTTATTGTGGGCAGCGACTTTCGAGAAGTTGGGACTGCCTCATCACACCGACCGCCACTGGGACCCGGTCTACGAGACGGCTCAGGCGACCGGAATGGCCATCAATTTTCATGTCGGAGTCGGGAAATCCGACGAGGAGATGAACCAGGCGCATATGCGCGGCGGCTCGTTCGATGTGGAACACAACACCCAGAGATCGGCCCTCGGCTTCCTCTCCAACGCTACGACGATCGCCGGCCTCATAATGAGCGGACTGTGTGACCGCTTCCCGCGCCTCAATTTCGTCTCGGTCGAAAGCGGTTTCGGTTACGTGCCTTACCTTCTCGAATCGCTGGACTGGCAGTGGCGGGGTGCCGGCGCCGATTCGACCCATCCGAACCGTCTGCTACCGAGCGAGTACTTCTTGCGCCAGATCTACTGCACTCTCTGGTTCGAGACTCAGAATCTCAGCGCTCTAGCCACCTATGCAGACAACGTCATGTTCGAGACGGACTTCCCACATCCAACGAGCCTCACGCCTGGGCCGAAGAGCCACGCGCTCGACCCGGACAAAGTGGCGCTCCGGTTGACAGAGCAGGTCGGGACCGAGGTCGCGCGCAAGGTTCTGTACGAAAATGCAGCACGCCTTTACGGCGCGAACCCGCGGTGAGCTCGACAAGTGAATAGTCCTTTCGACGGCGGGCAATCTCTCGCCCTTCTTTCCGGCGTCCGCGTGCTCGAGGCTGCCGAATACGTCACCGGCCCGATGGCAGGCCTGGTGCTCGCTGATCTCGGCGCCGATGTGGTGAAGGTAGAGCGCCCCGAAAAGGGCGACGCCATGCGGACTTACGGGGTCGCTCACCGAGGTGTTAGCGCCTTCTGGCTCAATGTCAACAGGGGCAAGCGGAGCATCTGCCTGGACCTGAAGGAGCCAGGTGGGCGCGCCTGTTTCCTCGACCTCATCGAAGCGGCCGACGTTGTGATCCGCAACTGGCGTCCCGGTTCCGCAGAGCGCCTCGATCTCGCGGATCCCGTGCTGGCAGGGCGCAACCCTCGCTGCATCCGGGTAGAGCTGAGCGGATTCGGCTCGACCGGTCCGAGGAGCGACGAGCCGGTCTTCGACAGTGTCGTCCAAGCGAACTGCGGACTCGTGGCGGCCCAGAGTGCCCTTGGTGAACCGAACGCCATGGCGACCCTGGTGGCCGACAAGGTGACCGCGATGGTCGCCGCTCAGGTCGTCCTCGCTGCTCTTTTCGAACGCTCGCAGACAGGCGCGGGTCGGCGTATCGAGCTCTCCATGCTCGACGCGACGGCTTACTGGAGCTTCCCCGACGTCTTCCAGGCCGAGACTTTCCTGGACGATCCGAGCAGAACTGCGCCTTCCCTGTCGCCCGTCGTCGCCACAACCGACGGGTACGTCGTGGTAGTTCCAGTCAGCGGCGCCCAAGCGGGAAGGCTCGCGCAGGCGCTTGGTCACCCGGAGTGGAAAGAGGAGTTGAAAGCGATCAAGGAGCCTGGCGAGCTGGGACGACGACTAAACAAGCTGGTCGCATCAGTTACTTGTTCAATGAGCTCAGAAGAAGTCATCTCCTGCCTGCGCTCGGCCGACGTTCCGGTCTCGAAAGTCTTAGCGCAGGCTGATCACCTGGTGGACCCCCAGGTGATCCACAACCGGACCTACTGCGTTCGCCGACACGAATCGACCGGCCCAGTGCGGGTCGTGCGCTTTCCAGCCATCGTCGACGGAATCATCGGATCGCCGGCTTTCAGCGTGCCGGATGTTGGCGAGCATGACGAAGCCGTGCTGCGCGAGTGGCAGAAGACCAAACCAGCAACCAATTAGATCGTCTCTCAGCAATGTCGAATCGACACATGAATAGAAAGGACTCAGCATGAAGGCAGCAGTGGTGCGAGCTAAAGGAGCACCGATCAATCTCGAAGATGTCGACGTCGATGAACCTGCGCCTTGCGAGGTCGTCGTGCGGACCGCTGCGGCAGGGTTGTGTCACAGCGATCTGACGGTCATAGAGGGCAAGTCCGAACTGGGAAGCATGTGGCCTTATCCGATGGTGATCGGTCACGAGTCCGCCGGGATCGTTGAGAAGGTCGGATCGCTCGTCAGCTACGTGAAGCCCGGCGACCATGTTGTGACCTGTGCTTCGCAATTCTGTGGAAAGTGTGAGGCCTGCCTTACCGGCAACCCTCACATGTGCCGGTCGACCGAGATGGTTCGATCTGCTGGCGACCGCCCACGTCTGTCGACCGATGGAGCATCGGTTTCGCAGTTTGCGAATCTGGGTTCGTTCGCTGAGCAGATGCTCGTTCACGAGAACGCTGTCGTAAAAGTCCCTGACGAACTGCCGATGGACCTGGCTGCCCTGCTCGGCTGCGGCGTGACGACGGGCCTTGGGGCTGCACTCAACACCGCCAGGGTGACACCCGGATCGAGCGTCGCAGTCGTCGGTTGTGGTGGCGTCGGGCTTTCAATCATCCAAGGAGCCCGGATTGCAGGTGCGAGGCAGATCGTCGCGGTCGACCGGATTCCCCAACGCCTCGAGATGGCCG
>JBAPRR010000245.1:0-10253 GCA_049281195.1 Acidimicrobiales bacterium | reverse complement strand
GCACACGGTCCTACCGAGCCACTTCGGCAAGGTCCACCATCTAAACAGGACACCGCACGTCGCGATCACTGCGTACGTCTGCGTGATCCTTGCGATCCCGATCATCCTGTCGGCCTTCACAGTTCCGCTCACGATCTTCGACGATGCAGGCACGCTCGCAGCTTTCGGGTTTCTGACCGCGTACTTTCTCATCTCGATCGCTGCTCCCGTGTACCTGCGCAAGCGGGGCGAGATCAAACCGATCAACGTGGTCGTTGCGGTTCTTGCGTTCCTCTGCCTTCTCGTTCCGACGATCGGGAGCTTCTACCCCGCTCCGCCATTTCCGGTCAACATCTTCCCGTACATCTTCCTCGGCTACATGCTGATCGGAGGCGCCTGGTTGTTCGTCTCCAGTAGACGCCGTCCGGGGATTCTCACCGAGATCGCAGTGGATCTTGCGTCCGCTCCCCAGTACCCCGGCGCCAATGACGGTGACCGTGTCGAGGCGAAGGGCTCCGCCTCGCCCGATCGAGTCGAGTCACCGGTGAGCGTCGGAACCGCCTCGAGCGGGCTGATCGCGGAATCGGCGTAACGGTCCCGCGCTGAAGCGACCCGACCCGGCGCATGACGCGACCATGCGTCCGGGTCGGTGCTCGCTCTATCTTGGCCAGCCCTCGAGTTTCTGCCCGCCCCTCAGAGTTGACTAGCCTCAAAGGGCTCCGCGGGTGTAGCTCAATGGCAGAGTCCCAGCCTTCCAAGCTGGTTATGCGAGTTCGATCCTCGTCACCCGCTCTCGCATCTTCGCAGGTCACAGCTTGGAACAGCGCCCCGAGCGTCCGCAAAGGTGGAAACCCCTCCGGTACGGAGGCTCGGCAGGTCGCAGCTCAAGGAGTTGCTCGCCTCCGTCTTGGGTCACTCCCGGACTGGGTCAATGCCCTGGCTGCTACATCGTTACCCTCGGCGCGATGAGCCTCGGGAGCATGCGCTCGATGCCGACGGTTCCGTGACTGAGAAGTCGCGCCTGTTGCTGGGGCAGGACAAGGACCCGCGGGCGGTGAACCGTTCAAACGCCACACCGGTGTGGCACCGTTACGAACAGTCCGGCTGCTCGCCGCAGAGTCAGTCTTCGTTGCGTAGTTGACTCTCACGTTGAGTCTGGACGCTGGTGCGAGATTGCGCAATTTCCAGGACACTGCCGGTCATGCAAACCGGCGGACCGCGAGTACGACCGCGCGCGACACAGCCTGGACAGGCACCCGACGTACCGATTGGCAGGAATGGTCAAGTAGGCGAAGCACAATCGGTCCGCCCGGCGCCGTACTCGCGAAGGCGTTGCCTCGGGAGCGGGCACAAAAGATCGAGCGCCACACGACGAGTGTTCCGGCACGACGAGTCAGCGCGTTGGTGCACAAGATTCTACGATCCTGCCTTGTAGAACGTAGCGGTACGAAACCGGGAGGACCGTTATGCCACGTCAGATAATCACGACGGCGAACGCCCCGAGTTCGCCTCTATACAGCCAGGGAGTCAAGGCCGGGCCGCATATTCTCGTCTCGGGCATCGTCGGCATTGACCCGTCCACGGGCAGCCTCGTCGACGACACAATCCAAGGTCAGACGCGTCAGGCGCTGGCAAACTGCGAAGCCATCCTTCACGCCGGTGGGGCAACCCTGGATGACGTTATCGAGGTGGGAGTCCTACTCACCAACCCTGCCGACTTCGCCGCCTTGAACGAGGAGTACGCGCTGTGGTTCCCGCACGATCCACCGACCCGGTACGTCGCCAGGCTTGGCGTCGAGCTGCCAGGATTGCTCGTCTCAATCAGGATGACCGCCTTCATCGCCTAGGCCGCGTATCTGACTTTGCATTTCGGGAAGCCCTGTGAAGTGCTTATGAAGCAAACGGCGGCACACGCCCCAGGTTCGGGCTGAACGAGATTGTGACGGTGAGTGTTAGCGGAGATTGGAAGTGACAATCCCCTTTGGAGCCGATGGGTACCAGTGTGTTCTTAAACTTCAGTTTTCCAGTTGAGGGCTGGTACGTCCCGGTAAGGAGCTGACTTCCGTCTGGTGCCAGGATTCCTTTACAAGAGGACGACAAGGTCGGAGCCACCGTCGCTCCCGCCTTCGGGATCAGCAGGCCGAGGACACACTGGGAACATGCCCTTGTCCCGAACCGGGAGGACTCCAACATCCAACTTCCGTTCTTGTCATTGGTAGTTACAGTCTCAGAACCGTCAACTCGATCAGGAGCCAAGCTGTCCGTGCAGTGGGCGATCGTGGGGGGTGAGATCGTCGCCTCGGTGTTTTCGTTCGAGGTGATGGCGAACGTGTCTGTGAACTCGGCACAAGTCACGGTATCGGCCACGCCGTCCACTTCAACGTTCATCGTGAGCTTTGCGCTGCTCGCCGTCACGCTTGTTCCAGGAGGCACGCTCCCATACACGGGTACGTCTGCCACTAAAACCGCCAAAAGGACTGCGATCGAAAAGAGAACGCATCCCTGCTTCAAGAGGCGGACCGTGTTCAGGTTGGACGATGACATCATCGACCTGGCTCCTCGCTAGTTACCCGGCTCGCGATTCCTTATAGCTTGCCGCATTCAAGCGTGAGATGGTTCATGACAAGGCCGAGGGTCTCGCGAACTCCTCCTGGCAAACCACGACTTGTTTCGCTGGTCGAACAAACCATTTGACACTGCAACCGCCCACCGAGAAGGGTCGCGACTTCGCAGCCAGGACGTCGTCCGTCGGCACCGCTCGAACACTCCAACGTTTTAGGCACCGGGGGGTCACCCGGGTTTCGACCTGATCGACCCGTCAGAGACCACGACTCTTAGAACTCCAGATGCTGAGCCGTTGCTCCAGGGACGGCGTTACCGTGCCCGAGCGGTGAATCCTCGCTTGCAATCGGGGCGACGCTCAAACCCCGGTCTCATTGAGTCGACCCGTTGTACCCATCACTCGTCTTGATCGCCACGGCGAAGACAGACTGTCCGAAAGGCGGGCGGAACTTCTTCTCAATACGACTGACAACCGGTACCAGGTATCTATCGAAGATCATCGCCACTCGTCTGTTCGGGACTCGCTTCGCCAGGCGCGCAATGAAGAACCATCCGACGGCACCAATAGGGTTCACGTACCTGATATCGACAACCTCGTAACCAGATCGCATGAGTTGAGCCGCGAGATTCTTACGTTGATACCGACGATAGTGACCAATCCTGCGATCGAAGTCGCTATAAAGCAAGGCGAAAGCGGGAACCCACAAGACGAGTCGTCCACCTGGCTTGAGAAGTCCGGAAAGCTGGGCCAGTGCTTCGTCGTCGTCTTCAATGTGTTCCAGCACGTTGATCAGGACCGCGCTGTCAAATGGTCCGTGTTCGGCCGCCTCGGAGATCTTCCCGAGCATCACGTCCACGCGGGGGTCCCCGGAGAACCGCGCGCTCAACAGGTCGGCACACCGCTCTGTCACGTCGGTGGCAACGACCTTTTCAGCACGTTCTATAAAAAGCTCGGTCATTGTTCCGTGGCCCGCACCAACCTCGAGAACTCGGTGGCCGAGATGAGGCGCTGTTAGATCGTAAATCCAATTCGAGTAGTTTTTAGCGTCGCTAAGGTCCTCGAGCGTGCGCTCCAGTTCCGCATCGGCTGCCAGCAAGTCAACGGAACCACTTTCTTGATGGTTATACAACAACCGCTCACGCCTCACTCAAGCAGCTCCCTTCGTCGGTAAGACCAAGGCTACCGTTCGGGTCAAATCCAGAGCCAAGTCACTCATACGTGATCTACCTAGACTTGCAGGCTGAGCCAGTCCGTGGTGGGACCCGACTGCCCTGAGAAAACCACAGAGGGGCAGGTGGTCGTGGGCGCCCCCGCAAAGCCAGATGCACCTTCTCGCTCGGACAACGCTGACGAACTCTCGGCACCGACATGATCGCCAGCGATTATCCCCATTCACTCGCCGACGGGTGCATCGCTTTCGAGGGTCCGTCTGTCGGGGGTACCCGGTCGCTCGGTCGAGTTAACCAGCACGTTCGCGCACGTGACCTAGGCAGGGTATGGCGGGTTCACCTCCATCACCACGGCGGACGCCGACGCGGTGAGGCAGAGCCGCAGGTCTTGCAGGGTCCGGATCGGCGTCTGCGTTCGCTCGTCCCATGCAGAGTGCAACGGACGGAGCCTCGACGGGCAGGTTAGGGACTTCTCGTACCCGACCCTCAAGCTCAAATGCGGAGCATCTCGTCCGATTGGCCGAGCCAAAATTCGATCTCATCCGGACGACCTTTTCGAATCGGCCAATCGAGGAACCTCAGGAAGAGATGGGCCAAATACGCCTGCGTTCGGATCTCGTCGAGGTGATCAAACGCCGCAGCGAACAATGAAGATCGCACCTCTTCGTCACACGGCACCGTCAGACTCGTGACCGCCAGCATGACCAGATCGAATCGGGCGTCACCGACAACAGCAAAATCGGTGTCGACGATCGCTGACAGCGCTCCCCCGTCCATCAACATGTTCCCGGGATGTAGATCCCAGTGGACGATGTCATTCCCATCGAGATCGGATGCTTCGATCGAATGTCCGAATGCCTCGATCCTTGCTACAAGCGACCGGCTTCGAACGTCATAGTCGCGCAGCGACGAGTGAAGGCAGTAGCTCTCGCCCCCAGTCGTCAAAGTCTCTATGAGGGCGAACGGCCAGTGGACCGGATCCTCCGCCCGCGCCAGCCCGAGTCGGCGGTCATGAAGCTCAAGTAGTTCATCGACGAGCAGGTGGCTCAACTCGGTGACGGGCCTGCCGGGCATGAACTCTTGGAGGACCAAGCGAACCCCTTGGATGTCGACCACCGTCTGCAGCGGTACCGGCCACCCCGCTTCGGCCCGAAGTCGCTCCGACAGCACCACCGCCTCTCCGCGGACGATTTGGGATCGCGGTTTCGAGTCCCATTTCACGACGAATCGGCGGCCGGCGGGACCGATGACCTCGTGCGCGCCGGTCTCCCCGCCGCTTAACCGCCCAACGAGTGCGTACTGGTCACCGGACGCGTCTGTCAGCAGAGAAACGGCCTGCTCAGCCGTGAGCTCGGCGGCGTCCGACACGACTCAATCATGACAGTCGAGCAAATCGACTAATTAGCCTTGTCGTGGAAGAGCACCAGAAGAGCCCGAGATTCGCAGCCGATCCCGCGACCGGCGCATATTACGAGAACAGGGCGTCCGAGTACGACGACTGGTACACAGGAGCCGGTTTGTTCGTTTCCAGAGATCGACCCGGTTGGCAAGACGAGATATCCCGGCTGACCACCACTCTCAGCAACCTTGCGCCCGCCCTGACTATCGATGTCGCGTGCGGAACCGGGTTTCTGTCTCAACACTTGAAGGGCCCGGTCGTCGGACTCGACCAGAGTCGATCGATGGTCCAAATTGCGAGAACGCGCATTCGAGGCGGTGCGGTGCTTATCGGAGACGCTCTCGACCTCGGAATAAGGTCAGATTCGTTCTTCCGCGTTTTCACTGGAAGCTTCTACGGGCATCTCTCTTCAACCGAACGTCACACGTTCCTCGACGAGGCGCGACGGGTTGGTACTGAGCTGGTGGTCGTCGACGCCGCTCTTCGTCCGGGCGTGGAGCCCGAACAGTGGCAGGAGCGGGTCTTGAACGACGGATCTCGCTATCACGTCTACAAGCGGTACCTTACGGCTGATCAGCTCTCACGGGAGATCCGGGGCGAGATCCTGTTCGAGGGCTATTGGTTCGTGGCAAGCCGTGCCACGTGGTGACGGTGGGAACCTCGGTCGGAGAACAACTACCCCGTACCGGCGGGCGGACGTCCCCGCTTCGGGAGCGGGGCCGCCTCCTTCGGCATCCGACCTGCGTCGTTCAGCGCCTTGCGGAGCAACATCTCGATCTGGGCGTTCAGACTTCGAAAATCGTCATTGGCCCAACGCATGAGCGCATCATGAACCGTCGGATCGATTCGGAGCAGGAGCTGTTTTCTCTCACTCACGTGTAAAGGGAGCCGGCGTTGACGACCGGAGACGCCGGCTGGTCACCGCACAACACCACCATCAGATTGCTGACCATGCTCGCCTTGCGCTCCTCGTCGAGCTCGACCACTCCCCCTTCGCTCAACCGGTTGAGTGCGAGCTCCACCATCCCGACCGCCCCCTCCACGATCCGCGACCTCGCGGCGACCACAGCGTTCGCTTGCTGTCTGCGCAACATCGCTTGAGCGATCTCCTGGGCGTAAGCAAGGTGGGATATCCGGACCTCGATGATCTCGACGCCGGCGATCGCTACCCGTGCGGCAACCTCGCGTGCAAGTTCCCCCGCCACAATGTCCGTTGAGCCTCTCAGAGAAGTCCCTTGCTCAGTTGTGTCGTCGTAAGGGTGGGTCGTGGCGACATGTCGAAGTGCGGACTCCGCCTGGACGGTCACGAAATTGATGTAGCTGTCGACCGCATACGTCGATTTGGCAGTGTCGACGACCTGCCAGACCACAATCGCTGCGATCTCGACGGGGTTGCCATCGGCGTCGTTGACCTTCAGGTGATTCGTCTCGAAGTTACGAACCCGGATACTCACCCGACGTCGCACCGTCAATGGAAGAACCCAGAAGAATCCGGAACGGTTGATGGTGCCCACGTACTTCCCGAAAAACTGTACCACCGATGTCTGGCCGGGCGTGACGATAACGAGGGAAGTGGCGATGAGGATGAAGACCACGATCGGGATGATCAGCAGCGCACTCTTGTGCATGGCCCCGATCACGGTCGCCGCGATGCTGGCACAAAGGACGAGAACGGCGAACCATCCACTGACTGAGATTGCGGGCCCTTGACTGATGTTCACCCTGGCCCCTTGGTGCCCCACCGGCTGTCCCGCAGGTACTGCCTCGACGGTGCTCATCTGAGCTCCTCTCTAAATAATCTGATATTAAAGTGATATCACATTATTAGGAGGACTTCAATCCCTTACCGATGTAGCTACCCCTACTACCGCGGTATGCCCCGGTAGCCAGAACGACCGCTGCCAAAACGAGGACGACCGGCATCGCCACCCAACGCTCGTGGCGCAGTAAGAGCGCGACGCCGACGATCAAAAGAGTTCCGATGAAGGCTTCCGGTGTGTCCCCTATCAAAAGGTCCACGATGAAGTGGGCGAAGCTCCGGACCGCCCTTTCGAGCCTGCTCCCTGGATTTTCAGCTGCGGACTCACCGCCTCCGGAAGAAACCGGCACGGCGACCCGCACTCTGAGCCACCTGACAAGGGCCACAGCGAGAAGAAGATATGCAGCGATGAGCACAAGAACCGCCGCGTCCGCCCCCGGCCAGCGGAACCCCGATCCCTCGCCGACCCAGAACACGCCGAAGCTGGTGAGCATGACTCCAACTCCGAATTTGAGGGCGTTCTCGGGCACCTCGCGAAGTTGACGGGCGACCAATGCTCCGACGATGACCACCACGGCCGCCGCAGCTACAGCCATTACCGAGGCAAGAGCCAGATGGTGAGAGGTTGCACCGAGGCTCAAGACGATTAGGACGACCTCCATACCTTCTAGAAGCACGCCTTTGAACGCGACTGAGAATCCCACGGTGCTGCGTCCCGATGACTTCGTCCCGGTCGACAGCTCTGCGACCGTATTCGCGTAGATCTTGTCCTCGTCATGGAGAGCCTTATGGCCGCTCGCCCGGAGAACCGCCTTGCGCAGCCATCCGAGACCGAGGACGAGTAGCAGCGCCCCGATGATCACTCGGATCACGTTGATGGGGACGTAATGAACGAGCGGGAACCCGATAGCGCCTACGAGGATTGCCAGAACGACCAGCGCGCTCGCAGCTCCTTCGTAGGCACTTCTCCAACCTTGAGTCGTTCCCGCCGCGAGGACGAGGGTCAATGCCTCTACCGATTCAACGGTGCACGCACCGAACACTGCGAGCGCCAGGAGAACTTCTGACGTCATCGTCGGATACGGCGGGCCGGTGCCACGGCACCCATTCTGGCTGACGCGGTGAGGCGCATATTGAGCTAAGGCGCCCCTAAGTAATCAGTGGCGGACGGTTTCTTCCTCTTCGACACCGTCATCGGGAATCCGGGGTACCGGTTCGACTCTTCCGGATCGGCTTATCGAAGTGAGCATCCGGCGATCGTGGTCGGCGACCGCAACGTCCACGGCACGGCGTACGACTTGCCAAACCACGTCGTCCAGTTCATTGGCCAGATCGGTCGCTTCCGGCCCGAGAGCGCTGATCGCCTCCAGCACATCTCGGTATCTCTGTTCTTGAGGCGAGGGACGCTTGTAGTAGTTGTCCATATCCGCCCTCTTTCTGATTGGTCCCTGGTGGCGGTGGCTGACAGGCCCTCCAGCCTCCGCAGATCGAGGGCGGGCGTTAAGGGACGAGCAGGCCTGAAAAGGGCCTGTGAACTGCCGCTGGCTTCAGGATTCGGCGCGGCGGGGGAACGCGTCAAGATCCCACCTGGGCAGTTGTTCCCGTGTTGTTGAGAAACCCACCAACGGTGGTCGGTTCCGCGCAAGCTCAGGACCGGGCCACTGCCAGGATATGAGCACTCAGGCCGAGCAGAGATTCCTCGGACTCGACCGCACGGGCGGCGTAAAGGACCTCCTCCGTATCCGAGGGCAGATCCGACAGCCATCCGGCGAGACCCTCCAGCCCGACCAGATCGATCAGCTTCAGGCCGGCACCGTGAATCTCATCTCGCAGTTCGGCAGGGTGATGGAAGAAGGCGGTGGTGAACCAGTGCGGGTGGTCGCCGGGATTCCTGTGCTGTCCGGTCGCGATGTCCTGCTCGACAATGTCCTTGAAGCCGGGTTCGAACAGAAATCCGCGTGCAAGACCATCAAACAGCGACGCGAAACGATTGATCGCCGCAACGCAAACAAGCCCTCCCGGTTTGGCGACCCTTCTCGCTTCGGCCAGCGCAAGCAGCCGGTCGTCACGAAGCGTCAGGTGATAGAGCGGACCAAGAAGAAGGACCGCGTCATACTCGCGGTCTTTCACGGCAAGGTTGCGCGCATCGCCAACAGTCGCCCTGACTCCGCTTCGTGCAAGCTTGTCCCGTGCCTGTTCGACGTGGTGCTCGACGAGATCCACTATGTGAACCTCATAACCGTCGTGCGCGAGCCATTCCGCATGCACACCGGTCGCTCCACCTATGTCGAGGATCCGCGCAGGGGCCGGGCCGAGGTGGCGTCTAAGGATTTCCTGGGTCCTGAGAAACTCCAGACGGCCCACTCCGTCTTCCAGACGTTGCCCCTCGCTCGCACTGAGATAGTGGCCCTTGATGACTTCGAGCTCGTCCATTGCAGAACATTCGACCACCGTTTCTACGTCGGTTCGACGAATTGCTGGCCCCGGATCACCATGCAGGCGTACGGTTGCAACGCGGGGGAACAGAACACTTCGGTGGTTGGCTCGTACACGAATCACCACCCAGGGGAAAGATGGGGAAACGTGAGGTCTTGCGCAGCAGGCAGAAGGACGGCGCGGTGACCACGACGCGGTATCTCGACCGACCCGACGTGGCCGAGGCGGCAAGATCGCTTCGTGATCTGCTCCAAGCAGTTCGGTCCAAGCAGGTCGCAGCTCCAGCCGATGCAGTGGCCCGTCTGCACGGAGCTGTAATCGCTCTCGAAGCCATTGCCACAGGCAGGATGCCCGATGCGGAAACACTCTTGGTACCAGGCCCTTACGCGATGTAGAGGCTCCTTCGACCCGGGGAGCAGAACCGAGGAGTCGGTTATAGAGGACTGTTGAAGGCGGCCACTGAGTCGATCTCCTTCGCGTCCTCTACGAGAAAGTAACCATTGGAGACAGCGTCTTCCGTCGCTGATGCGAAGCGTTGCATGTACTCATCTTTCGATGCGTACATTTCAATTAGACGATTTCGATCCAATGGTGTCGTTGTTCCGGCCAGGAATGCCACGTCTTGTCCGCGATTGCCCGTTCCGGACAACACGCTCGTCGGAACGTCGACGTGTGGCGTGCGGATCCCGCCCATTGCAATTCCGAGCTCGTCGGTGACGAGCCCTTCTTGATCGGTCTCGAGTGGCACCGAAGAAGGTGGCCTCGAGCCGTCGCTCACCCATCGCTCCAGATGCGAGAACGCGGCATTCCGCAAGTAATGCTGGGGTCCCGCATTCACCGGTTTATCTAGCTTCATTCCGAAGATGTCGGACACCGGAATCCACAGCGGTGCCAGCGTGCTGATCTCCATATCGCCTGTGTCCACTCTGCCGATCATGAAGGTGTACA
>JBAPRR010000244.1:0-5256 GCA_049281195.1 Acidimicrobiales bacterium | reverse complement strand
GGTCACAGTCGTCCATGGTGCCGCCGGCCCCGCTCTAGCCGGCGGCGGGTCGGTCTCCGTCATCGCAGCCAAGGCCATGAGCTCGGTTGTGACGATCACGGCCACGGGCCCGACAGAAGCCGTCTTGAGCGACAACGACGTCAACGTCCTCCAGGGGACAGGGATGATCATCGACGACCGGGGCGACATCCTGACCAACAACCACGTCGTGGCCGGGTCGGTCTCTGTGACCGTGAACCTTCATGGATCGCTCGATCCGGTCCCTGCTTATGTCGTGGGAACCGATCCGAGCCAGGACATCGCCCTTGTAAGGCTGGACGATCCGCCACCAGGGCTGGTCCCGGTCATATTCGGAAACTCCGACAGCTTGGTCGTCGGCGACGGTGTCGTGGCGATCGGAGACTCTCTCGGCCTTTCTGCCGGCACCCCGACGGTCACCTCGGGAATCGTCTCTGCGCTCGGTCGCACCGTTGGAAGCCCGTCTTCCAGCGGATCAACGTCCACCTCCGGATCCGACGGCGATGCGCTTGTCGACATGATCCAGACCGATGCGCCGATCAACCCCGGGAACTCGGGCGGTCCACTTCTCGACTCGGCGGGACGGGTGATCGGCATGAACACGGAACTGGACTCTTCGACCGCTGACAACACTCCGGCTCAGGACATCAGTTTCGCGATCCCCTCAGCACGCCTGATCAGCGTCCTCGGCGCACTGGAGAAGGGGACGACCAATTCCAAGGCCATGCTCGGAGTGCAGGTGATAACGAACACGCCGGAGCTGAAGAGCCAGTACGGCCTCGGCGTGTCGAACGGGGCCGTCGTAGTTTCCATTGACCGCGGCTCGTCCGCCGATCAGGCGGGACTGAAGCTCGGAGACGTGATCGTCGGCTTCAACTCGGTACCTGTCACCTCGTCTGAGGATCTCGAAACCGACGTTCAGGCGAGCTCGGTGGGTAGGACGGTCACCCTTCGGGTGTGGAGACAGTCAGATCAACTCACGCTCACCGCGGTGCTGCAGGCCACGACTGCCGCGAACTGAGCGGGCAAAAAACAGATCTCAGGTGAACGAATCTCAGATGAGAGATGTTGAGATCTCACCTCTCGGTTCGACGCCGACCTTGATATAGGACTCGATCCCCCAGACGAGCTCAAACACCTCGTCGTTCATGGACAAGAAGAAGGACGTCTCCGATATCTGGCTCGCATGAACTCGCATCGCTCCACGCTTCTGGCTCAAGAACTGGCTCACGTCCACCTCGTTCGTGATCCGGACCGACGGCTCCCCGAAGGCGTCCATGTCCGCTCCGTCGCCCGGGGGCTGTTCGATGCCCAGATCGGCGGCCTTGTCCATGAGCTCTTTCACCCGGTCGCGGTTCATCGTCGACATAAAGACTGCGGGCGTCCGTGCGATCTCACCCGCTCGTTTTCCGACACGGTGCACCTGGATGTGATCAGGGTGCCCGTAGCCGCCGTGCTCGTCGTAGATCGTCAGCACGTCCGCCCGCTCTTCTTCCAACAACGAGGCCAGGCGTGACGCAGCTTCTTCTATGTCGGCCTGCCCGAAACACGTCGGGTCGCTGTTCGACTCCTCTCCGGCCATGCCGGAATCCCGGTATCCGAGAAATTCCCTTCGATTTACTCCCAGAATCCCGCACGCTTCGGCGAGCTCGCGATCTCTTACTTCCGCCAGGTCCTCGCCGGGTTTGACTATGTCGGGTGGTGTTTCACCGAGCTCACCGCGTGTCGCAGTGACCAGGACGACCCGATGACCCTGTGAGGCCATCTTGGCCATCGTTCCGCCCGTGGCGATCGCCTCGTCGTCGGGATGAGCATGGAAGAAGACCGCGGTCGCCATAGTGGTTCGTGAACCTATCGGGCGGAGGCGGTCCGAGATCACGCCCTCCTGACCCGCTCGAACAGCGGTTCCATCAGGTCCAGCTGCGGTTCCACGTCTGAAGCGGAAAAGGCGATGAGCATCAGCGAAAGTTGATCGATTCCGCACGCCGCATACTCGTCGACCATCTCCGGGCTGGTCGGGTGCATGTAGGGGCAGACGGTGACCTGAAAGTCCTGCCTCGTCCGACCGGTGGTCTCGAGTTGTAGGTCCAGTCGAGCGAGGGCTTCGGGCACGTCCTGCGGGAGCCTCCCGAAGGTGTGCCATCCCTGACCGATCCGGGCGGCTCGGGCGATGGCAGCGTCTGACTCGCCTCCGAAGTGAATCGGAGGATGCGGCTTCTGTACCGGCTTCGGGTACATGACCGACGGGGGCACGTCATACATCGCTGAGCTGAAAGACGACACCTCGTCGGTCCAGAAGCTCTTCAGGATCTCGACGCAGTCTTCGGTTCTCTGCCCTCGGGACGGCCACGGCACGCCAACCGCCTCGTACTCCTCGCGGAGCCAACCGACCCCGATACCCAGGTCCACCCTTCCTTCGGAAAGCCAATCCAGGTTGGAGATCTCCTTGGCGCTGTAGACGGGATTGCGTTGAGCGAGAAGGCAGATGGCAGTGCCGAGGCGAACCTTCCTGGTGGCTGCCGCGAGGAACGCTAGGGTCGTGAACGGCTCGAGCATCCCAGATCCAGGGGGAACCGGGATCTTTCCGTCAGCGGAGTACGGGTACGACGACTCGTAGTCATCGAACTGCACTACGTGTTCGGGTACCCACACTGCGTGCACGCTCCGCTCCTCGACGTGTTTCGCGATCGCGTGGAGCCATTCAGCGTTTGCAAAAGGGCTGGCAGTGGGAAGGAAAAGACCTAGCTGCATTGCCGTGACGCTACTCGGGCCTTCCGCGTTGGGTCGGGGGCACACGGGTAGTAACGGAGCAGCAGACGACCACAACCAGCGCGAACAGACGAGGACCGGATGTCACTTTGCCCCGTTGCTATCCATAGAGTTTGGTGGTGGTCCACAGCCAGGATCGGAAAGCGGAATACCTGGTCGCGTCCAGGCTCCGCATGAGCGCGACCTCCGACATCTTCACCACAGGATTTCGCTCCGGCGAGAACACGGCCTCGATGAGCGGCGACTACGCCACAGATCTGATGACCAAGACGCCGGAAGCCCGGCAACTGTGCATCGAGCTGTTGCGCGCGGTGGCGGAGCCGCTGAGTGCGTCGAGCGCCTCCATATACGCACCCGTCGGAGGCGGCAACCTGACGCTCGTAGGCAGCTCCGGGACGAGGGAGTCGCGCGAGGCTAACGAACACGCCAGGAAGGTCGCTTGGGAGTCCCTGCGATCGAACGACCTCATCGTCGTACCTACGAGCATCGACGGGTCCGCTTGTGAGTCAGTCGCGGTCCCTTGCGCGGTGGCAGGGGACGTCGCCGCGGTCGTGGTCGTCCAGAGGCCTGTCCTCGGCAAGGTGATCCTGGGCTTGAAGACCGACGAGAACCGACTGCTCGCGCTCGGACTGGCGGTCGAGCGGTACAGGATGCTCCTCGCTTTGGAACAGGTGCGCGCCGAAGCCGACGCCGTCCGCCGACAGCTCGACGCATACGCGGTCGACCTCAGGTCCACCTACATCGCCGAACAGAACCGTTCGGAGGAGTTGGCTTCTGCGCTCGACGAGCTCATCGCCACCTACGAATCGACCGTGCGGGGTCTGGCGATCGCAGTCGAAGCGAAAGACGAGTACACCGGGGGCCACCTCTTCCGGGTGAGTCGCTACGGCATGGCGATAACCGCGGTGATGGCTCCGGAACACATACATGACCCGCAGTTCGAGTACGGCTTCCTGCTCCATGACGTAGGCAAGCTCGTGGTTCCCGACGCGGTCCTCATGAAAGACGGTCCGCTGGACGAAGAAGAGTGGGAGATGATGAGGGCCCATCCGGATGCCGGGCGCACGATCCTCGAGCAGATCCCGTTCCTGTCGGTGGCGAACGAGATCGTCCACTCCCACCATGAGCGTTGGGACGGGCTTGGGTACCCCCGGGGTCTCAAAGGTGAAGAGATACCCCTCGGGGCACGCATCTTCCCGCTTGCCGATGTCTTCGATGCGATGACGACGACGCGCCCTTATCGCAAAGCTCTTTCTGTCGACGACGCAAGGGCGGAGATGCAAAGGGGGTCAGGCACGCAGTTCTGTCCAGAAGCCGTAGAGGCGTTTTTGAGCATTGGTATCGAGGAGCTCGAACTCGTTCGCGTCGGCGATCGTCCGGACAGAGACGCGTGAATGTGAGGCGATCGCCGCGGCTCAGAGCGGCGATCTCCGCCCTGGTACTCGCAGCGCTCATCGTGGCGGCTCTGGGAGCCTGGCAGGTTTCTGCAGCGCGCGACTCGCAGAGAGCTCAGATCATCAACGGTGAGCTGACTGCGGCGCGTCTTGCCTCGAGCGCGATCGCAAGCGGGATCTCGAGCAGGCTGCAGCTGGTCTCGAATCTGGCCGGGCAGAACGGGGTCGCGCAGACCTCGGCCAAATATCTGGAGAAGGACGCCATCGAGGTACGGAACTTGTACCCAGAATTCTCCAGCCTTGCCGTCGACTCGGCGGGGGGCAGGTTGCTCGCCATCGCACCCCAGTCCCTATCCGCTCTCGGTGCCAACGCAGCCAGTCGGGGCGCATTCGTGGGGGCAGTTGAAAACCACGCGCCGTACGTGTCGCACTCGTTCAAGCTGAAGGGTGTCGGCCTCGTCATCGGTCTTTCGGCACCGTTCTTCACCGGCGGATCGTTGGCCGGTGTGATCGTCGCCACCATCCCGGTAAGCAACTTCGGGTCGATCATCGGATCCACGACGCTTCAAAGCGGGGGCACCGTCGTCGTGTTGGACCAATCGGGGAGCGTGCTCACGGGTCCTGCCGTCGGATCACGCACGAACTACCGAGCCGATCCCGCAGTCGTGAGCGCCCTCAAAGGCACCGAAGGCACGGGAGAGGGATCGGTACCGGGATTCGATGGACAGCGGCTCATCGCCTACACGCCGGTACCGAAGCTCGGGTGGGCCGTTCTTGTCGAGCAGCCCACCTCCGCGCTCGACAACCCGATCGGGACCCTCACGTTCCACTTGGCGCTCATCGACGCATTGGTGGTGATCATCGTCATCGGAACCGCATTTCTCCTCGTGCGGATGCTCCGTCAGCTCACGAGCGAACGTGACGAGTCGAGTGCGGTGTTGGCGAGCGTGGGGGAGGGGGTGGCGATAGTCGATTCGGGCGGCCGGATCGTAAGGCTGAATCCGGCGCTCGAAAAGCTGTCCGGGCTCTCGAACAAGGCGGCAAACGGAAAGCACTGGACCGAGGCGTTCCCGTT
>JBAPRR010000243.1:0-8666 GCA_049281195.1 Acidimicrobiales bacterium | reverse complement strand
GAGGAAGTCGAAGCCTTGATCCGCCCGCCAGAGCGCTTCGTAGGTGGTGAGACGAATGCCGTCGAGGTCCATGGCCATGTCGGCCGATTTGTGGCGCACCGCCTGAAAACTGCCGATCGGATGACCGAACTGCACCCGCGACTTGATGTGCGAGATGGTCATCTCCTGCATCGCATCGGCCGCACCCAGAATCTCGGCGATGCGGAGCACCGATGACAGCGAGCGCATCTCGTCGAGCTCGCGCCTCGAGATCTCCGTAACCACATTCGCGCTCGCGCCGTCGAAGGAGACCGAGCCCGGGCGCTCGTTGTCGAACGTCCTCACCGGATCGACCGTCACTCCAAGCTGAGCCGCAGGGACTGCGAGCAGAAGGATCTTGCCGTCATTGGACTCCGCCGTGCACACGATGGTTTCGGCGGTCGGCGCCCAGTCGACGAGCATCGGTGAAGAGTCGACCCTGAAGCTTCCACTCGCCGGGCGTGCTGTTGCAAAGTCCTCCTGTGGTGGAAGCATCAAAACAACCACTGCGCCGGCCGCAATCCTGGTGAGCAGGCCGGTCTTGATGCGTTCCGGATTCAACAGGCGAGACAAGATCGCAGACACGGTGGCGCACTCGCGAAGCGGGCTGGCAAGGGCGCTTCTGCCCACCTCCTCCAACAGGATGCCGAGGTGAAGCAGGTCCCCGCCCGGTCCCCCGAGCTCTGCAGGCACAGCGATCTGGACCCAGCCGAGCTCGGACATCTCCTTCCACAGGGCTTCGTCGTAGCCACCGGCACTCTGCTCCCAGAGTGTCAGTGCTTCGGGTGTAGCGGCGTTCCGCAGGAATGAAGCGGCCGCTTCACGCAGCATGCCCTCAGAGTCTGAGAGGTTGAAGTCCATTTACGTCCTCGGGAGCCCGAGACCCTGGGAGCTGATGATGTCACGCTGCACTTCGTTAGTGCCGCCCCCGATCTTCATCATCGGGGTCCATCGGTAGATCTGTTCGATGGACAGAGACGAATCTTCTGAGTGGCGCTGGCCGTCGCGTCCCAACATCTGCAAGCCCTGCGACGCGACCCGCTCGCGCAACTCCGAAGTCCAGATCTTCGACATCGAGGCCATTGCTGTCGGTGCTTCTCCCGAGTCGATCGCAGCAGCCACGCGTGCAGCGAACAGACGGGCGACCTCCATGTCGGCAGCCATGACTGCGAGCGTCGCTTCGGTCGGGGGATCGTCGATCGGTGCCGCACCGGTTGTGACGCTGCGAGCGTGAGCCCATTCGATGAGATCCTCGAGGTCGCGGGCGAGGCCGGAATAGGGAAAATTGCGCTCATAGTCGAGGGCGGCCCGAATTATCCGCCACCCTTCGTTCACTTCGCCTACGAGAGCGGACCGAGGTACGCGTACCGAGTCGAAGAACAGCTCGTTGGTTATGCCGTCTGCCTGTGTGGCCATGTTCGTGATGGTGAGCCCAGGAGCGTCAGACTCGACGATGACGACAGAGATGCCCTCGCGCTTTACCGAGTTCGGATCCGTGCGCACCGCAAGCCAGATGTGAGAGGAGTAGTGCGCGCTCGTAATGAAGACCTTCTGCCCGTCGATCACCCACTCGTCGCCGTCGAGAACCGCCCGGGTGCGGAGGGATGCCAGGTCGGATCCGGCATCCGGCTCGCTGTATCCGACTCCGAAGACCACTTCACGGGAGAGGATCCCCGGCAGGTAGGCCGCTTTTTGCTGCTCTGTTCCGAACTCCATGAGCGCCGGTCCGATCGAGGAGATCGTCAGATCGCCCCGCGGCAGACGCCGGTGGGACAGCTCCTCCAGATAAAGCCACTGCTCTGTGGCGGTCCCGCCTTTTCCACCGAACTCCACCGGCCATGCAATTCCCTGCCACCCCGCTTCGTTCAGATGCTCGAAGAATGAGCGATCTGCTTCGTTTTCGAGGGCCACGGATTCGTTGGCTCCGATGAAGCGCGAAAGATCCGTCCCGTCGAGAAAATCGCGTAGTCCCGCTAAGAAGTTCCGTTGCGGTTCGTCGAGGTCGAAATTAATTGGAGTTCCTCCAGGTGCTGCAACGAGTCGTTGGCTCACGTATCCGAACGTTCGGTCAATGCATCTGGGCGAGGCGGCCTCTGAGTTCGGCGGTGCCCTCATCGAGCAACTTCGTCACCTCGTCCTTCACCTCAGCGCTGGCGCGGTACTCGGGAAGCGCGACAGTTATGCAGTAATGGCGGTCTTTGCTGTTCATCAGCGGCACCGCCACGGCCCAGATGCCCGGGTCGACTTCCGACTGCGACTCGGACCGTCTGCGCTCGCGGATGAGCTTCAGGTCCTCTTTCAAATTGCGACGCTGCCCCGTCGGAACATGGCTCTTCTGGTACTCGTCTACGAAATCGTCGTCGGTCTCCGACAGAAGAAGTTTTGCACCCGCGCCCGTGTGAAGTGGCATGACACGCCCGATCTCGAAGGACAGCCGTACCGGATGCCTGCTCTCTATCCGGTCTACGCATACAGCGTGAGTGCCCATACGGCGCAGGACGAGAACCGACTCGCCGCTCTGTTCGGCAATGGCGTTCATCGCCGGCCTCCACATGTCGTCGAGGTTCGCTGTCGCGCGCGCCGCGTACCCGAGGGTGACGGCCGCCGGCCCGAGCTGGCATCTGCCGTCGGCAGAGTCCTCGACGAGGTCGAATTCGCGGAGCAGCGCAAGGAAGCGATAGACGGTGCTGCGCGGGATCGACAGACGCTCTGAGATCTCTTCGGCGTTCAAAGGCTTGGCCGGGTCGGTGAACACGGTCAACACCGCGAGCAGGCGGCGGCCCGGTCCGATCGCCGGGGGATTGCCCGGGACATCAGAGCTTTTTTCGGATGGCACCGATGGTTTCATCCCGTCGCGATCGGTCCTTTATTGCCACCTCGTGAGTCACCGAGGTTCCTCAGCCAATGGGACCCTAGTCCATTCAGTGAGAGTCCACTCGTCCGTTTGTGCGTAGAAAAGGACGGAGAACATAAGGAAAACATCGGGTTCTGTGCTTGCCGCTCGAAGAGCATCTTAAGTACAATCTCCCCAGAAAATGAGAACCTATTATCATTCAACGGGAATCGGTTCGGCAAGCCCCGGACGGGCAGATGCCTCCAATTGAGCAGCAGCCGCTCGGAGGCGTCAGGGTTCTCGAGGTCTCCACTGGCATAGCTGCTCCAAGCTGCGGAAGGTACCTGTCGGCGCTCGGAGCAGAGGTCGTGAAGGTCGAGACCCCGAGCAAACTCGACATAACCCGGCAGTACGTGGCTGCGTGGATGTCGCGCGACGAACCCGTGGGAGTGCAGACCGACTCGAGTCCCTTGGTCGACGAGTTCCTCGCGGACAAGCGCAGTGTCGGAATGGACATCGCGTCGGAGGCCGGCCGGGCGGTCTTCCGGCGGCTCATCGCATCAGCGGACATCTTCGTGATCAACCAGTCGGCAAAAGCAGTGCGCTCGCTCGGCCTCACCTACGACGAAGTGGTGAAGTTCCGCGAAGACATCATCTACATGTCTCTGCCGGCGTTCGGGGACTCTCCGAGCATGTACTCCGAATACAAGACCTGGGGACCGAACCTCGCTTCACTCGGTGGGATCGACCATGTCACAGGGTGGTCCGACCGTGCGCCCAGCGGAATCAGCTGCTTCGCGTACACCGACCACCTGGCTGCCAACCACACCACCATCGTCCTTTTGGCCGCGCTCTTGGAGCGCGACCTGACGGGCTCAGGAGCTCACGTCGACTTCTCCCAGCTCGAGTCCGTCGTGAGCACTCTCGGGGTGATGATCACCGACTTCACGGCGAACGGCAGAGTCCAGCAGCGCGACGGCAACCGCGTCCGCTGGGCCGCGCCTCACGGCGTCTACCAATGCCGTGGCACCGACCAGTGGGTTGCCATCGTGTGCGAGGACGACGAGGACTGGAAGAAGCTTTGTGAGGTCGCCGCTTCCGAGGGCTTTGCAGGCGACCAACGCTGGGCGAGGGCGGAGCGTCGGGTCGTCGGCGGAGCCGAGCTCGACACGCTCATCGAGGACTGGACGAAAGCTCACACCTCGAGGCACATCGCCTACATCTTGCAGGCCCACGGTGTGGCGGCCGCCCCGGTGCATGACGACGCCGGTCTGCTCATGGATCCGCAACTCGAGTCACGCGACTACTACATAACACGGCCGAGCGCTCGGTTCGGGCTCGGGATGTTCTCGCGTGTCCCACCTCTTTTTTCGAAGACACCTGCTCATCACGAGCGGGCCGGCGAAGCCCTCGGAGAAGAGTCAGAGAAGGTTCTCGCGGAGTGGACCGGCATGAGTCAGGGTGAGTGTGATGAGCTCACGGCGTCCGGGATCCTCTTCCCGGCGAAAGACCTGGACCGCAGCTACCACAGGCCTTACGTCTCGTGGTTCAGATACTTTGCGCCCACGCTCGGCTGGGCGGATCCGGATGACTGAGTCGTTGCGATCGATGCGGGTCGTGGATCTGACCGACCTGACCGGAGCCCACGGAACCCGCATCCTCGCCCACATGGGAGCCGAAGTCATCCGTATAGAGCCTCCAGGCGGAGTCCCGGAGCGCTCCATGCCTCCGTTCCTGGACGACCGTCCGGGACCGGACAGAAGTCTCTTGTTCGCGTACATGAACGCGTGCAAGAAGAGCGTCGTGTTGGATGCCGATTCCCGGAAGGGGCGCGATCAGCTCATGGATCTCGCCCGGAGCGCGGAGGTCGTGATCTTTTCTGGTTCGGCAGAACGCTTCGAGTCGCTCACGCTTCGCGAGTTGGCGACGCTTGACAACGGTCCGGTTGTGACAGCTCTCACGCCTTTCGGGTTGACCGGTCCGATGCGCGATTGGCGAAGCAACGATCTGGTGGCCTGGGCGTCGAGCGGGTTGTTGATCACCATCGGGGATCCCGACCGCGCTCCGCTCATCCCTGTTCCCGGAAGCCTCATGGGTTGCCTGGTAGGCGGTCAGCAGGCCATCATGGCGTCGCTCGCGGCCGTCCGGGCGCGCCGGCGTAGTGGGATCTCGCAGTTGGTCGACCTGTCTCTTCAGGAGGCGGTCGCTTCGATGGGAGGAGAGGTTGCGCCTTCTGTATTTCTTGACGACCTGATCCGCCGCGTGAGAAGCGGAAATCGTCGCCGGACAGGTTCGCCTTTCGGCCTCTTCGAGACCACCGACGGATACGCCGCGGTGCTTGCGTTGATGCCTGCGCACTGGGTGGCGATGCGGCAGTGGATCTTCGAGGAGACAGGAAACGACGCGGTGTTCGATCCCGTATTGGAGGGTGGGGCGCAGAGCCGTAGCGGTGACGTGTGGGACGTCGTCAACATCTTCACTGAAGATCTGACGGTCCGGCACACGTCGCAGGAGATGTTCCAGATGGGACAACAACGGGGCATACCGGTCACTCCGGTGAACGACGCCAAAGCGGTGGTTGCCGATCCCCAGTTGACCGAGCGGGAGTTCTGGGTCGATCTTGAAGTCGATGGCAAGGTGGTGAAGGCACCTGGGCTTCCATTCAGAAATGCGGGATGGACACCGGACCCGGAGCGTAAACCGTTACGCGCACCCTTCTTGGGAGAGCACACCGATGCCGTGATGAGTGAACTGTCGATCAGGTAGAGCCCTCGGGATCGAAGAGAGGTAGGGAAATGTCTGCAAGCCAGCCCCTCGTGATGGTCGAGGTGACCGACCAGGTGGCAACCCTGACCCTGAACAGGCCGAAGAAGAAGAACGCGATGAGCCCCGCGCTTCATGCGGAGATGTTGGATCGCCTGACCGAGCTCAAGGATCGTTCCGACTTCAAGATCCTCATCGTCACCGGCTCGGGAGACAGCTTCTGCGCGGGAATGGACCTCGAGGAGTGCTTCATGAATCCGTTCGAGGAGCCAGAGCGGTTCGCCGCTGAGAACAAGACGGCCCAGGCGTGGTTCAGATTGCTCAAAAGTTTCCCCGTTCCGACGGTCGCAAAGGTCAACGGGTGGTGTTTCGGTGGCGGAGTTCTGATAGTCGGACTTTGCGACATGGCCATAGCGGCCGACGACGTCACATTCGGTTTGTCAGAGATCAACTTCGGTTCCTTCCCCGGTGGAGGGACGACCTGGTCGGTTGCTCACAACATCGGACGCAAGCACGCCCTGTACCTGATACTCACGGGCAAGCCGTTCGACGCGGCCGAAGCCGAACGGATCGGGCTCATCAACTTGGCGGTCCCGCGGGCAGACCTGGATGCCGAAGTGGCCAGCTTGGCGGAGACGATCTGCAAAAAACACCGTCCCGTGTTGATCGCGGCAAAAGAGGTCTACGAGGGATCGCACGACAAGTCCTTTGCGGAGTCGATCGACTGGGAGATGGCCAAGCTGTACGAGCTCTCTTACATCACCGGTCACGATTGGATCACTAAAGCCTTACGCCAGTTCGCCGATCGTGAGTACCGACCGGGGTTCGAGTCGTACCGGCTTGACGAGTAGAGGAGAAAGAGTGCCGAGCTTCTCAATGACCATCGGCGGAAATACCGCTGTCGCCGAAGGCTTCGAAGTCGTGGATCCGGCGACTCACGAGGTCGTAGGGCTCGCGCCGGACTGTACGCCGGCCCAACTCGACCAAGCCATGTTCGAGGCGGCCTCTGCGTTCGCGCCATGGCGCCGCGATGCCGAAGAACGGGCCGTGGCGCTCGAGAAGGCGGCCTCCGTCATAGAGGAAGCCGCCGATGAGCTCGCTCCGTTACTGACCGCCGAGCAGGGAAAGCCGCTCGCTGACTCGCGTCTCGAGGTTGCCGGCGCCGTCGCCAGGTTCCGCTACGCGTCCACGCTGCGCCTCGAGCCCGAGGTGCTCCAAGATGACGACGTCGCCACCGCAACTCTGGAAAGGCGTCCGGTCGGCGTGGTCGCCGCGATCGCCCCGTGGAACGCGCCGGTGATCATCGGCATGGCGAAGGTGGCTCCCGCTCTAGCGGCCGGTAACACCATGGTGATAAAGCCGTCACCCTTCACGCCGCTCACGACGCTCCGGGTAGGGGAGCTGCTGAGAGACGTGTTTCCACCTGGCGTGTTGAACGTCGTGTCCGGACGCGACGGTTCACTCGGGGAGGCGATGATCAAGCATCCGCTTCCCCGCCTCATCGACTTCACCGGGTCCACCGGCACGGGCAAGTTGGTAGCCGCCACCGCGGCACCAGGAGTCAAGCGCGTGATTCTGGAGTTGGGCGGCAACGACCCGGCCATTCTTTTAGACGATGTGGTGGTGGAGGACATCGCTGAGCGCATCTTCTGGTGTGCCTTTGCCAATTGCGGTCAGGTGTGCGTGGCGATCAAGCGGCTCTATGTGCCCGACTCGCGCTATTCCGAGGTGGTGGACGCCCTCGCCGCCATCGCCCGAACCGTGGCTGTGGGACCCGGAGTCGAGCCGGGCACTCAGATCGGGCCGCTCAACAACCCGGCTCAGGCAAAGCACGTCGACAACCTGGTCAGCGATGCCTTGACCCATGGAGCGGTAGCGGTTGCCGGCGGGGGCTATCTCGACCGGCCGGGAAACTTCTTCGCGCCCACCATCGTCGCCGATGTGTCGGACGGGGTGGCGGTGGTCGACCAGGAGCAGTTCGGACCTGTTCTCCCTGTCATCTCCTACAAGTCCGTCAACGACGCGGTGTTGCGGGCCAATGACACACTGTTCGGACTTGGCGGCTCGGTATGGGGTGTCGACACCGATCTCGCGACCGACGTTGCCCGGAGGCTCGAATGCGGAGCCGCATGGGTGAACAACCACCGGGTTCTGGCTGCGCACCTGCCTTTCAGTGGCCGGAAAACCAGCGGGTTCGGTACCAACGCCGGAGTCGAAGGCTTCCACCAGTTCACCGAGCCGCAGGTGGTGTGGCGCCAGAAGTAACTCAGCGATCCGTCCGGAGCGCTTCCGGGGATCTTTTCCCAGGTAGAAGGCCTAAGTCCTTTGGCGCGCATGCGCACGTGCCGCCCTCGGTCGCGACCGTACCTTTCCAAGTACCATATAAGTTGGGGTTCAGTGAAGCACCTGGTGGCGGGCCAATGCGAGCAGATCGAGGTGCGTGGCGACGGGTAGATATCAAGCAAGTCATCAAGTTGACTTAAACCGGTAAGTTTATTAGCGTTTGACCGCAGGCAGTTGACGCAACGTCGCGGCGGCTGCTCGTGGGCCGCTGCGACAAGGAAGGCTCACCGTGCTCCCTGAGGACACCAAGCTCATCTCGGTCGATGACCACATCGTCGAGCCGCCCGATACTTGGAGATCCCGAATTCCCAAGCGCTACCTCGAGGCTGCGCCTCACGTAGTGGAGTTGGAGAACGGCAGGCAGGCCTGGAGCTACGAGGGAAGGATCCATCCTGTCGAGGTGGGCATGGTGCGGACCCTTCCTGAGGTCGATCGGGCCCAGCTGTTGAACGGTCATGTCCGGTTCGACGAGATGAGGCCGGGTTGTTACGACCCCGGACAGCGAGTGGCCGACATGGACATCGACGGTGTGTGGGCTCAGTTGCCATTCCCCACGTTCGCCCGTTTCGCCGGCCACCGATTCGTCGAAGGAGAAGACCACGACCTGGCCTATCTCTGTGTCCAGGCCTACAACGACTTCCTTTTTGACGAATGGACCGCTGGTGGCAGCGGCAGGCTGCATGCCCTCGCCGCTCTTCCCATGTGGAAC
>JBAPRR010000242.1:0-33560 GCA_049281195.1 Acidimicrobiales bacterium | reverse complement strand
GGGAAACGGCGTTATCCAGGGAACCGGTGTCAACCAGAAACCTGGAATCGAGCAGGAAGTGGCAATCAGCCGCGAAGCCGGAATCGACCAGGAACCTGGAATCGACGAGGCAGTCGGAATCAGCCACGAAACCGGAATCGACCAGGAAATCCGTGACCTGATCGGGCCGAGCGAGTCGGTGCCCGAGCTGACCATCGTGATGCCCTATTACAACCCTGGCCAGAATCTGGGGCGCAACGTCCGTGATGTGCTGGATGTCCTGGAGAGAACCGACCTCGATTTCGAGGTGATCGCCGTTTCAGACGGTACGACCGACGGGAGCGGCTCGACCATCGAATCAATCGACATGGGCCGGAATGTTCGCCGGATAGAGCTGGCACGGCACAAAGGCAAGGGCGAGGCGCTTCGTGTCGGGCTGAACCAAGGACGGGGGCGCTATCTCGGGTTCATCGATGCAGACGGGGACCTTCCGGCGTCTCTTCTGGGGCGCTTCGTGTCCGAAATCCGCTCGGGCGACGTGGACGTGGTCCTAGGAAGCAAAAGGCATCTGGCTTCCGACGTCGAGTACCCCATGGTCAGGCGCATCTATTCGTGGGGGTTCCAGCAGCTTGTGAGGATCCTGTTCGACCTCGAAATCCGCGATACGCAGACCGGGATCAAGGTGCTTCGGCGTGAGGTTCTCGAAAGCGTTCTTCCGCTCATGATGGAGCAGCGCTACTGCTTCGACCTCGAGCTCCTGGTGCTTGCTCGCGACGCAGGATTCGACCGGTTCGAGGAGATGCCCGTCAGGATCGAGAGGCAGTTCGGGAGCACCATCTCGCTCAAAGCGGTCGGCGGGATCCTGGCGGACACCTTCTCCGTGTGGTGGCGGTGGCGCGTGATGAAGCAGTACAGATCGGGGAATAAGCGCCGGTCCGGTTAGCAGTACGGATCGAGGACAAGCGCCGGTGCGGTTAGTGGAAGACCGGGCTTTCGGAGTCCAGGCTTTCTAGGTTCAAGCTTTCGGCGTTCCGCTGGCTGAGGGTTCCGGTCGCCGAGGGTTCCGCTCGACGAGATTCTCGCAGGTCAGACGGCATGAATTTGCAGTCATCACGGGATCCTCATATCTTCTCAGAACGCTCCCTCAGGTATCTCAGCGTTATCCCAGGTCAGTGACGGTAACTTCGGGCGGTCAAATCCGGCCCGAATAAAAGATCCGTCGCAGAGACGATGGCGCAAGGTAGCGTGGCCGGCCACTGAGTAGTCGTGCAACGACAATTAGTGCCAGTACAGCGGCGGCGCAAGCTGGAGGAGTTGCCGGTGCGTTGGTGTCAAACGTCAAGCGTGGACTGCGGGGCGTCGCCTGGCGCAGTCAGATCTATGTGAACAACTTCGGTCAGGGCATCGCGGGCTTGCTCGCGATGTGCCGGTGCCGAAACGAACAGGAGGTGCAACGTTGAGGATCCTTGTGTTGGGTGCAGATGGCTACCTCGGGTGGCCGACGGCACTGCATCTTTCAAGACAGGGTCACGACGTCGGGGCGGTCGACAATTTCTGCAGGCGGCAGTACGACCTCGAGATGGGGGTCGAGAGCCTCGTCCCCATCAAGACGCTGCAGCACCGTGTACGCACCTGGTCCGAAGTCTCGGGTAAGGACCTCGACGTATATGTCGGCGACCTGACAGACGCGACCTTCGTCGACCGAATCGTCCGCGAGTTCCAGCCTGACAGCATCGTGCATTTCGCCGAGCAACGGTCGGCTCCGTACTCCATGATCGACCGGGCGCACTGCGTGTACACACAGGTCAACAACGTCGTGGGGACGCTCAACCTTCTTTACGCCATCGCCGAGCAGAACCGGAATATCCACCTGGTCAAGCTCGGGACGATGGGTGAGTACGGGACTCCCAACATTGACATCGAAGAGGGCTGGATCGAGATAACGCACCGGGGACGTACCGACGTTCTCCCGTACCCGAAACGACCCGGATCCTTTTACCACCTGTCCAAGGTTCACGACTCCCACAACATCGAGTTCGCGTGCCGCATCTGGGGAATCCGTGCGACGGACCTCAACCAGGGCGTCGTTTACGGTCAGAAGACCGAAGAGACGTCACTTCACCCGGACCTCTCGACGCGATTCGACTACGACGGCGTGTTCGGGACGGTCCTGAACCGCTTCTGCGTCCAGGCTGTCGTCGGGCACCCGCTCACCGTCTACGGAAAGGGTGGGCAGACCCGGGGGATGATCGACATCCGCGACACGCTCGCGTGCGTCGAGCTCGCGCTGCTCAACCCCGCGGACGAAGGTGAGTTCAGGGTCTTCAACCAGTTCACCGAGTCGTGGTCGGTGGGGCAGATGGCAGACCTGGTGGCCAAGGTCCACCCGAAGGCGGTCATCGAGCACATGGACGACCCCCGTGTGGAGAAGGAAGAGCACTACTACCGGGCCGCTCACACCAAGCTCCTGGACCTGGGCCTCGTTCCGCACCTTCTGACCGACTCAACGGTTCAGGATCTGCTGACGATCGCCGAGCGTCACGCGAGCCGGGTAGACGCAGAGGCCATCCGTCCGACCGTCAACTGGCGTCGCACCGAAAGCCATATCGCTACGGCCGGAAGCACGATCGCAGTCCACTGATTGGTCTGATCAGTCTGATCGTCTGATCAGTTCGGTCTGATCAGTTCAGTCTGATCACGCCGGTCGGTCTGACCGGTCGTCTTCCTGAGCCCTATCAGCCCCAGTCCTGATCAGGACCTGATGCAGGACGAAATACGGGTGGCCCCAGGGAGGTAGCGACCGTGCGACCAGTATCGTCACGCGGATGCCCAACAGGAGGCGGCGATATCTCCGGCGCCGCAGCCGAAACCGGAGCCTGGGCGTCGCTGCCCTACGCAGGCGTCGCCGTCTCAGCGCCGGACTGGTAGTCGTAGCGATCGTTGTCGGCGTGTTCGCCGCGGTGGTGATCGACCAGATTCCGAGGGCCGAGCGACCGTACGAGAGCAGCCTCGACTCGACATTCGCCACCTCGGTGGCTCCGATCGCGGAGGCGTCCAACTACACGGGAACCGAGCTGTCCTCGGTACTCGGGCAGCGGAGCCACGTCGATCTCAACACCTTCCAGGCCACGCTGGCCTCGATGATCGGTGACGCTGATCAGGCGGTATCCGACTTCGAGGGCCTCAACCCTCCCGGACAGATTCAAGCGGCGACGCTTTCGTGCCTTGCGTCGCTCAAGATGAGGGCCGCAGCGCTCGCCACCCTTCACCAGGCCGTCGCCACAGTTCTGACGAACCCCTTGAGCGCCGAGGCGACGGGCAGTGCCACACAGGCCGAGTCCACCATCGAGCAACTCAGTTCGACCCTGTCCACCTCGGACCATCGGTGGGCGACATGCAGATCTGAGCTCCTGAAGGCTCCCGGCAAAAGGGAAAACTCGGTTCCCGTTTCGGCGTGGGTGGGGTCTCCGTCTACATGGGATTCCGACGGGGTCGTCGGTTTCGTCCAGGCGCTACTCGACGCGGGGTCAGCGGGAGCAGGTCAACCGCTCGCGATCGTTGCCATCTCTTCGACACCTCCCTCGGAAGTGACAGTCGGAGGGTACGACGTACTGCCGGTCACGAACTCCGTGGACCTTCACGTCGTCGTCGAGAACACGAGCACTCTCGCCGAACACGACGTCACCGTGAAAGCCACCCTGTCTCCCATCGCGGTAAAGGGGAACCCGGGCTCGACCGCGCCGACCGCGTCGGCCGCCTCGACTGTGTCAGCCGCAATGACCGCGTCCATCGCCGCGGGCCAATCGGTCTCCCTTCACCTGAGCCCTCTTCAGGTGACTCCGGGCGATGACTATCTGCTCGATGTGACCGCATCCGAGCCGGGTATGACCCAACCGGTGAGCCGCAGCTACCGGATCGAGATCGAGTCAACCAGAGGTGTCACCAGCTGATAGGCCGAGCCTGCTCACGCGAGGTGCTCACTTGACGTGTGGGTGTGACCGCGAGGTTCCGGTGGCTTTAGGATCACCGTTCGGGCAAACGAGGAGGCCGAATCCGTGACAGAAAGCATCACCATCGTCGACAATCGGAACGGCAACCAGCTGGAAATTCCTATCGAACGCGGCGGCGTTTCGGCAGCTGAATGGTCGAAGCTGCTACCGGGGATCTGGTTCTACGACCCTGGATTCATGTCCACCGCGGCCTGCGAGAGCTCGATCACCTACATCGACGGGGATGCCGGAATTCTCCGATACCGCGGGTATCCAATTGAACAGCTCGCCCAGACGTCGACTTACCTCGAAGTCGCATACCTCCTGCTGCACGGAGAGCTGCCCACCCAGACGCAATTCGACGATTGGAAGCACGAGGTCACCTACCACACCTACATCCACGAGAACGTGCGGAAGCGGTTCTTGGACGGCTTCCATTACGACGCCCATCCGATGGGCATGCTCGTCTCGGCGGTGGCGGCGCTTTCCACCTTCTACCTCGACGCAAAAGAGATCTTCGATCCCGAATCCCGCAGCAAGCAGGTCACACGACTGATCGCCAAGATGCCGACTCTCGCTGCTGCTGCCCACCGCTTCAGCGTCGGCATGCCATTCGTCTACCCGGACAACGCACTCGACTTCTCGTCGAACTTCCTCTCGATGATGTGGAAGGTCGCAGAGCCGCGCTACGAACCCGACCCGATCCTGTCGCGGGCGCTCGATCTCCTCTTCATGCTCCACGCCGATCATGAGCAGAACTGCTCGACCACGGCGATGCGTGTAGTCGGCTCTTCGCACGCAGATCCGTATTCGTCCACTGCCGCTGCATGCGCCGCTCTCTACGGTCCGCGCCACGGTGGTGCGAACGAGCAGGTCATCAGAATGCTGATGGACATCGGCTCGATGGAAAACGTCTCCGACTTCATCCAAGCGGTCAAATCGGGAGAAGCAGGCCGACTGCAGGGATTCGGCCATCGCGTGTACAAGAGCTACGACCCGCGAGCGAAGATCATCAAGGAGACTGCGGATCAGGTCTTCACCGTCACAGGGAAGAACCCGCTGCTCGACATCGCGTTGAAGCTCGAAGAGGTAGCGCTCTCAGACGAGTACTTCACATCGCGCAAGCTCTACCCGAACGTGGACTTCTACTCCGGCCTCATCTACCAGGCGATGGGCTTCCCGCTTTCGATGTTCACCGTGTTGTTCGCCATTCCGCGCACCGCCGGCTGGCTGGCCCACTGGCAGGAGATGCTCGACCAGGACAGCAAGATCGCACGTCCCCGCCAGCTCTACATCGGAGCCGAAGAGCGGAACTACGTGCCCATCGACCAGCGCTGAATCGACCAGCGCTGAATCAACAAGCGCTGAATCAACAAGCGCTGAATCAACAAGCGATCCAGCGTTGAGTCACCGGACCTCAGCCGCCTGAAGTGTTCTTCACCAGGCGCATGAGTCCCTCTTGAACGACTGAGACGGCGAGCCCACCTTCGCGAGTGAAGAGAAAGCCGCGCGCCAAGCCCCTCGCGCCGTAGGCGTTCGGACTGTCCATGTCGTACAAGAGCCAGCCGTCTGCACGAAAAGGCCGGTGGAACCACATGCAGTGGTCGAGGCTGGCCCCCATGAACGTCTCGTCGTCCCAACGCACGATGTGTGGAGCGAGCATCGTGTCGAACAGAGACATGTCGGACGCGTAGGCGGCGATGCAACAGTGTAGGAGCGGATCCTCGGGAAGCTCCCCGTCGGCTCTGATCCAAAGACGCTGGATCGGAGGCCCCGGCTTTTCCTGCATCCAGGGCAGCTCGCCGATGTGTCGCTGATCGATGGGATGCGGCTTCGCGAACCACTCCTTCAACTGATCGCGCATTGGCTCGAGGCGCTCGAACAACGTCGGGAGGGTCTCCGGTGCCGGCACGTCGGGCATGGGGAACTGATGTGTGAAAGCTCCGGGCTCGTCGACGTGGAACGAAGCGGACATGTTGAAGATCGCCTGGCCGTGTTGGATCGCGACAACGCGCCGCGTGGTGAACGAGCGGCCGTCACGGATTCGGTCGACCTCGTAGAGGATCGGGACCGCCGGGTCACCGGGACGCAGAAAGTATGCGTGGAGAGAGTGGACGCGTCCATGTTCGACTGTCCGTCCCGCCGCCATCAGTGCCTGAGCGGCAACCTGTCCGCCGAAAACCCTCTGGCGGTCCTCGTCGGGGCTGACCCCGCGAAAGATATTCACCTCGATCGGCTCCAGATCGAGGAGCTTCACCAGAAAGTCGAGTGATTCGCTCACCCGACCATCCTTGCAGGGCTCCCGCACAGTGCGTCAATCGGTAACTACCGTGTCCTTCCGTGACATCGGAACCAACCGAGACAACGTCCTCAACGCCGACAGCAAGATTTCCCGAAGGCTTCGTGTGGGGGACCGCGACGGCGGCCCACCAGATCGAAGGCGGCAACGTCAACAACGACTGGTGGGTGTTCGAGCACACGCCAGGTTCGGGGTGCGTGGAGTCGAGCGGCGACGCCTGCGACAGCTGGAACCGCTTCGAGCAGGACCTCGACATGGTGGCCCGGCTGGGGCTCGGTTCATACCGCTTCTCTGTCGAGTGGAGCAGGATCGAGCCCGAAGAAGGCGAGTGGTCGACAGCATCACTTGACCACTACACGCGGATTATCGCCGGTTGCCACGAGCGAAACATCGAGCCCGTCGTCACGTTCCACCACTTCACGACCCCGAGGTGGCTCAGCGCCAAAGGCGGATGGGAGTCCGATCAGGTTCCCGACCTGTTCGCGCGGTACTGCAAGCGCACCGCGTCTGCGATCGGCGACGGCATCGGCCGGGCCTGCACCATCAACGAGCCGAACATCGTGTCGCTCATGGGGTATCTGGTAGGTGTGTTCCCACCAGGCGTGCACGACGTCGGACGGCGGCGAACAGTCACTGCCAACCTCTGTAAGTCCCACCGGCTAGCGGTTGAGGCGCTCCGGTCAGGTCCTGGTGACTACCCCGTCGGTATGACTCTCTCCATGACCGAATATCAGGCCACGGAAGGCGGCGAGGCCAAGCGCGACCAGATCCGGCGATCCATGGAGGATGTGTTCCTCGAAGCCACGGGGGGAGACGACTTCATAGGCGTCCAGACCTACAGCAGGATGAGGGTGGGTCCAGACGGTGCATTGGACAACGAGCCGGGTGTCCCGGTCACGACCATGGGCTACGAACGCTGGCCCCAGGCCCTCGAAGCGACCATCCGCAGAGCTTGGGAGGTGACAAAGGGCATCCCTGTGCTGGTCACCGAGAACGGCACTTCCACCGAGGTCGATGCCGAACGCATCAGCTTTGTCACAGAAGCCCTGCAGGGGGTGCTCAGATCCATCCGTGATGGTGTTGAGGTGCTCGGATACACGTATTGGAGCCTTCTCGACAACTTCGAGTGGGCTCTCGGCTACGGACCCAAGTTCGGGCTGATCGCCGTGGACCGCCAGACCTTCGAGCGCAGCCCGAAGCCGAGCGCGGAGTGGTTTGGCAGGGTGGCACGGGCAAATGCGCTGGTGGACCTGTGAGCGATTCACAGCAATCTGGCTCGGCTTCAGAGGTGTCTGGAGCCGACCCGAAGGGTAGATTGTCCGGAATGCCCGACGCATTACAGCGTTTTATCGCTTGGCTCCGCACGCCCAAGGGCCGGACCATGATCAAGTTCTCGTGCGTGTCGCTTATTTCGACCGCAGTGGCGCAGGGGACGCTCTGGATCGTGTACTACGACCTCCGGCTTTGGACCGCAGTCGTGTGCAACATCTTCGCCAACGCGTGCGCCATCCTTCCCTCTTACACGTTGAACAGGCGTTGGGCCTGGAAAAAGACCGGAAGATCGGATCTGTTGCGTGAGGTCATTCCGTTCTGGGGGATGTCTGCGGCCGGAATGGGCCTGTCGATCGGAACTGTTTCGTATGCCGCGCACGTGGCCCACGCGCATCATTTAGGGCATCTTTCGACATCCATTCTCGTAAATGCGGCGAACTTCTTCGCATTCGGAGTTCTCTGGATCCTCAAGTTCCTGGTGTTCAACCGGTTGTTCAAGGCAGTGACCGGCGAGGAGATGGAACCGATCCTGCTCGAGGTCTGACCGGTTCTGAACGGCCAGTCCTTTTCGGCCCCAGATCGGTCGTAGGAAGTAGGAAGCTGATCTATCACTCCGGAGCCTCTGTGGCTCTGGACCGCCGGTGGTTGCGGAGCTTCTTCGGGTCGGGGCGACTGCTCAGTCGCGCATGTTCTGGAACTGCAGCGGTATACCGAGGTCCTCTTCTTTGAGCGCCTGGATGACGGCCTGCAGGTCGTCGCGTTTCTTGCCGGTGACGCGGACCTGATCCCCCTGCACCTGGGACGAGACGCCCTTCATGCCCAAGTCCTTCACTATCTTGTTGATCTTCTTCCCGTGCTCCTGCGAGATGCCGGCTCGAATGGTCGAACGCTGACGCGCCCTACCTTTGGACGCCTCTTCGATCTTCCCGCGATCGAGAGATTTGAGGGAAACCTCCCGACGAACGAGCTTCTCCTCCAGGACCTGGTTCAAGGCTTTCAGGCGGTCCTCGGTGGCGGACTCGAGGATTATCTCCTGGCCTGACAGCTCGATCGTCGAGTCGGTCCCCTTGAAGTCGAAGCGGGTGGCCGCCTCGCGACTCGCCTGGTCGACAGCGTTCTTCACTTCTTGCATATCCACTTCTGAAACCACGTCGAACGAGGGCACGAATCCACCCTACCTCTCGGTTCGCGCCCTTCTCCGGGACGATCAGGACCTGAAAGTAGGCCCACTCCGCACGCGATATCGTCGCACCCTGCGGGTCGGTGCCCGAGTGGCCAAAGGGAGCAGACTGTAAATCTGCCGGCATCGCCTTCGAAGGTTCAAATCCTTCCCGGCCCACGAGAAACGACCTCCGTTGGGGAGCGGAGGCGGACGATCGGCGGTGACGCGACACATCATGCGCGCCCTCACAGACCACCAGATCCGACAGGCGCTGCTCTCGCACAAGGCAGAGCTGGACCTCGAAGTTGCCGATCTGGCTCAGCCGGTGCGTGCCCCGGGGGTGCAGATCCCCTTCGGCAAGCGCGCAGGCGATCACACCGCCGACGCGGTGACCCAGATGCAGCGGTCGATCTCGGCAAGCGAGCTCAACCACATGTCGGTCGAGATCGATCGTGCTCTGGCGAAGCTCGACGAAGGCACCTACGGGGTCTGCGACGCGTGCGAGGAGCCGATTGCCGATGACCGGATGGAAGCTCTTCTGTGGGCGACCATGTGCGTCGCCTGCAAGTCGGCCGGAAGGTCCCCAAAAGAAAGCGATGGTCGGTAGAGGGATCGGTAGAGGGAATTGAGGCGGCAAACAGTGAACTGAAAAGCCGCCCGAAAGCCGCAGGTGGGAAAAACACCTCATGTGGGTAGTTGTTGGCGCCGTGAACTCTCAACACTCCTCACTTCGAAGGCCTTTACTGGCCGCCGCAGCAGTCGCAGTATTCGCATTCACCGTTACGGCCTTGAGCGCCTCCGCCGGCGCAACGCCAAGAACCCCGACGACGCCAACAACGCCAACAACCCCGACAACGCCGGCGACCTTCGTGCCACCGCCCGCCGCCACCGTCACATCGAGCTCCCCCGGTCCGAGTGCAAAGGCGTACACGTCCACTCTCGACAACTGGACCGTCAACGTCGGTCCGGGAGACTCCACCAGCTGCAGCGTCATCGGTGAGCTGTTCATCCCGACGACTGCAAGTGCTTCGAATCCGGATCCGGTGATCCTGACGACGAACGGATTCGGTGGCTCTTACTCGGACCAGGTCGCGCTGGCCGAGCTCGCCGCCAAGTACGGATACATCACCCTTACCTATTCGGGCCTGGGATTCGGTGGCAGCGGGTGCAACATCGAGCTCGACAACCCGAGCTGGGACGGTGAGGCCGCTTCTCAGCTGGTGTCGTTCCTGGGTGAACAGCCCGATGTCCTTACCGACGGCCCCGATGATCCGATCGTGGGCATGGTCGGCGGTTCCTACGGAGGCGAGGTCCAGTTCGCAGCGGCTTCGATCGATCCGCGGATCAAGGCGATCGTGCCGATCATCACCTGGAACGACCTCGCATACTCACTGGCACCTAACAACAACACCACCAACTCGAATTTCGACTGGGAGGACATCGCCCCCGGCGTGCTCAAGTGGGAGTGGACCGCGCTCTTCTTCGCAGACGGGCTTTCTGAGCCGTTCAGCAACCCGACGGTCACACCCTTCCCGCCGTCGACATGTCCCGGGTTCGATCCGGCCATCTGCACCGCTTTCCTGGAGTCGGCTTCAGCGGGTTACCCCACCCCGGACGTCGTCTCCATGCTCGAAGGCGACTCCGTGGTCTCGTATTACAAAAAGATCCGCATACCGGTTCTCCTGATGCAGGGAGAGGACGACTCGCTGTTCGATGTCAACGAAGCCGTGGCGAACTACAAGCTCTTCAAGTCGATCGGTGATCCGGTCAAGCTCGTGTTGCAGAGCTGGGGGCACAGTGATCTGACGGCCGCTCCGGGCGAGCTCAGCTACACCAACCTCGCCCAGGGCTACGAGACGGTGCTCATCCTGGACTGGTTCGCCAAGTACCTGAAAGGTGAGACGAACATCTCGACAGGACCGGGAGTGGAGTACTTCAGGCCGTGGATCAAATACAACACGAACGGATCCGCCGAACCTGCTTACGGGACGGCGACGAGTTGGCCCCTCGGCGACATCGACGATCTCTACCTGTCGGGCAATGGCGACCTGGTTTCCAGGAAGAAGGAGGTGGTCTCGGGGTCGGAAGCCTTCGTGAATCCGCCAAACGGGGAGCCCGCGAGCTACTCGGAGACGTCCGGGGTCCAAGACGAGTCACCCTTCGACGAGATCCCCCCAACGGATCCCCCCGGCACCTACGCGTCGTTCGAGACGGCCCCACTCGCCACGACCGTCGATTCGGTGGGCATCCCGCAGGTCACCGTCGACATCACCGGAGCTGATGCATCGTCGATCAGCCCGCTCGACGAGGTGACTGTGTTCGCCAAGATCTACGACGTCTCGCCGAGTGGGTCGGTCACGCTCGTCAACCGGCTCGTCGCGCCCTCGCGGCTCCAGCAGAACGGCGAGGTCACGATCACGCTGCCCGGTGTTGTCCACCAGTACGCCAAGGGCGACAAGATCGAGCTGGTCCTCGCAGCCACGGACCAGGCCTACTGGGGCGATCGTTTGGCCGACGCCCTCACCGTCACTGTCAACTCGACCGATCCCGGCGTGCTGCAGCTGCCGGTCGTGGCCGCGGACTGCCAGGACACGGGAGGCGAGCGGGCAACCGGCACGTGACGGTTCTGCCCTTCTGACCAGGGATCAACATTTGCACAAGGCCCGAAATCCCAGCGTCCAGGCCTCTTGAGCTTCTGCCGCACTGCCGATCCAGTCTGAGGTGTCCAGGGTAGGAGGTCGGTTAGGACCGAGTAGGTGGCCATGACGGAAGCCACCCAGTGGATGCAGGCCGCTCACACCACGCCGGCAACCCGGACGACGCCGGCAACCCAGACGACTCAGGCCACCCACGACACCCAGCCCGACCTGCGGTTCCGTCAGCCGGAGAAGAAGGCGGGAGTGGATCCGGAAGGTGCCTTCTGGCGCCGGCATGTGCGTATCGGGGTGTCGATTTTCGTGGTCGGAGGGTTCGCCGTCCTCGCGTACGCGCTGACCACGCCGAACGGCCGGAACCGTCCCGCTCTGGTTGGGATCGACTCCGCCTGCATCGTGTTGTGGGTGGCGATTCTCCGACCGATCGGCCTGAAGCTCGTAGCCACCGGGTACAGGGAGTCGTTCTTCTTCGTCTGGTCCACTTTGACGGCGATGTTCATTGCGACGGCGGCCGCACTCGACGGCGGGACGCACAGTCCTCTCTCGTATCTGCTGGTGCTGCCGGTGTTGTTCGGGGGACTCGCGTACAAGCCGAAGGTGGTGATCTGGCTCGTCGTCGTGGACGTGGCCTGTGCGGCAGCAGCTGCTTTCGCAACGCCCGACAGACAAACCTCCGCCATCGCGGTGCTTGTCCTGGCGGTGGCGATCGCAGGCATGCTCAACATCGGCGGCGCTTTCAACAGGGAACGTCTGAACCAGAAACTGGTTGATCAGGCCGCTCAGGACAGCCTTACGGGGTGTCTCGCGTATCGAGCGTTCCACAACCGGCTGGACGAGGAGGTCGAGCGGGCCAAGCGCTACGGCCGGTCGTTCGGGCTCGTGATGGTGGACGTCGACAACCTCAAGAAGCTGAACGACAGCGCGGGCCACAGCGCGGGCGACGAGGCGCTCTTGATGGTTTCCTCACGGCTGCTCTATGCCGCACGCGCATCGGACGTGGTCGGGAGGCTGGGAGGTGACGAGTTCGCGGTCCTCCTACCGGAGACCGAGGCGTCGCAGCTTGACGCGGTTGTGGATCGACTGCGCGCAGAGCTATATCGCTTCGACGTCCCACTCCCGACGACCTTGAGCTTCGGGTCGACCGTGTGGGGCGGACCCTCAGATTTCTCCCAGGACATGCTCCGCAGGGCCGACGAAGCCCTCTATGCGGCCAAACACACCGGTAGGAACCGGACCGTGGCCTGGGAACCCTCGATCGTGCATTTGAGGGCCGCGTCCGGTGTATCGACACCCTCGACACAGAACAACCAGACGCCCCAGCCCACCCCCGTCGAGGTCTGAATCCGGCACCTTCGGGCCGTCTGCCCGACCGTTACAATGCCGTGACGAACAAGCGGCGCGGCGGGCCGAGGGAGGAGGAAAGTGCCTGACGCACCGGGTCGCGGGCGTTCATCGGTTCAGAACGTCGGGTTCGACTCCTCTCCGGCGCCACGCACGTCACGCACCCCACCCACGTTTCTCACGTCGCTCACGTCACGAACCTCACGAGCGCTCGATCGCCTGAACGGCTGGGACACATCGCTTCGCGCACAGCGCCCGTTCGGCACGATCGTGCGGTGGGCCCAGGGGCCGGTTACGAGCAACGTGGAAAGTGGTCGCTTCTTCGTAGGGCCGGCCATCCTCGGGACCCTTGCTACCACGCTCATAATTCTCGGTGGTTGTCAGCCGAGCAGTCCGTTCGTGCAGAAGCAACCGGACGCATGGTTCTTCGGAGTGTCGGGCGCGACGGGCTCCACATTTCAGGTCTTCTTCGGACTCGCCTGCGTTTACGGCGGGCTTGTTCTCTTCGTGCGCGTGTGGTTGGGCCTGATGCGCGCAATCTCGCAATCCGACGGTGTCCCCATCAAGAAACTGGCTTGGCTCCTGGTCCTCTGGTCTCTCCCCGTGATCATCGGGCCCCCGATCTTCAGCCACGACATCTACAGCTACGCGGCACAGGGCGAGATGATGAGCCGCCACATCAACCCGTACCAGTACGGCCCGTACACACTCGGTCAGACCCCGCTTACCTGGCTGGTCGATCCACTCTGGTACAACACGCCGTCGCCTTACGGGCCGCTTTTCGAAGAGATCGCGGGCGTGTTCACCAACGTCGCGCACCACAACATCCTGGCCGAGTTGGTATTGCTCCGACTGCTGGCGTTCGGCGGCGTGGTGCTGTTCGCGGCATGCCTTCCGGCGCTGGCACGCAGCTACGGCCGCAATGCGGCGATGGCGTTCGCATTCGCTGTTCTGAACCCGGTGACGATCCTTCATCTGATCGGTGGAGGTCACAACGACGCGCTGATGGTCGGTCTGCTCGTAGCGGGACTTCTGCTGGCGAGGCGGCGACATCCGGTCCTCGGCATCGTCCTTTGCGCCCTCGCGGCGTCGGTCAAAGCTCCTGCCGCGGTGGCCATCGTCTACATCGGGTGGGACTGGGTCGGACAGAAGGTGCCGTTCAGAGAACGCATACGGCCGGTAGCCACCGCGGTGCTTTTGGGTTCGGCGGTGATGGGGGCGTTGTCGGTCGTGACGGGCCTCGGTTGGGGTTGGGTGAGCGACCTGGCGTCACCGGACTCGGTGCGCTCGTGGATGGCGCCGGCGACCGCGATCGGTCTCGGGCTCTACCAGATCGTCCATTTCGTGGGGATCGGACTGTCGGAGTCGTCTGCGATCACCGCGGTCCAACTCATCGGCCTGCTGGCAGCGGCGGTCATATCGCTGCGACTGCTGCTTCGATCCGACCGCCTCGGTCCGAACGGGGCGGGCCCGCTGAGGGCGCTCGGTCTCACCATGTTGTGGATCGTGGTGCTCGGGCCGGTGGTGCAGCCCTGGTACTTCTCGTGGGCGATCGTCCTTTTGGCACCGGTGGTGACCGGTTGGCTGAGACGCGTGCTGATCGTGCTTTCGACGGCGCTCGTGTTCATCTGCTTCTCGGGGGGCACTCAGCTGACGCACGATCTCAGGTCGTCTTACCTCGATGTGGCGATAGACCTTCTGATCTGTCTGGTGTTCTTCCTCGTCCCACTGGGCAGGGTGAAGAGGAAGGCCCTGTCCGCCCCCGTCTCAGGTGTCCGTCCCGCGGTCGGCGTCGGAGCCCCCAAGATGTCGGCCCCCGCCGTGCCACAGCACACCCCCTAGGTGGCAATGTCCGAGCGCAGGAACATCTCCTCGGGATCTCCGTTCGAGCCCACGATCGGATTCAGCCGCGCGGTCCGCATCGGATCACGGGTCCTCGTGTCGGGGACTGGTCCGGTGTTCCCCGATGGCTCCTGTCCCGAAGACGCCGCTTCTCAGACCCGGCGCTGCTTCGAGATAATTGCGAAAGCGCTCACCGACGCCGGATCGGGCCTCGAATCTGTGATCCGGACCAGGATGTTCATCACCTCTGCCGCCGATGGCGAAGCCGTGGGCGCCGTCCACGGCGAGATCTTAGGACGGATCAGGCCCGCTTCGACGATGGTCGTCGTCACCGGGTTCCTCGATCCCCGCTGGAAGGTCGAGATCGAGGCCGAAGCCCAGGATCTCGATTAGAGCAGGCGCTGCACCAGGGTGACGTCCAGCCACTTGCCGAACTTGCGTCCCACCTCGCGCTCTACCCCGATCACCTCGAAGCCGCAGCGTTGGTGCAGGAGCACCGAGGCCTCGTTGCCACCGGCTATCCGGCCGATGACAGTGTGGAATCCATGGCCTCGGGCCAGGTTGACGAGTTCTTCCAGAAGAAGCACCCCGACCCCTTTGCGGCGCCAATCTGAGTCCACGTAGACGGAGTCCTCGACGCTCGTGGAGTAGGCGGCCCGTTCTTTGTATGAGGAGAGCGAGCCGAACCCGCAGACCGTGCCATCGTCGACCGCCACGACCGCCGGGTGAGCGCCTGAGTGATGCTCGAGCCATTCGATCTGTTCCTCGATGGTGCGATCCCTGATGTCGAAGGTCGCGGTGGACCCGGTCACCTCCACGTTGTAGATGCGCCTGATGGCTTCGGCGTCACCGAGATGAGCGAGCCTGACCTCCATCTGATGATGGTAGCTACCTGTTCCGGTGACTCCGGGGGTCGTCCGGCGTCCTCCAGGCGTCCTCCCGGCGTCCTCCCGGGGCTTGGTAGCTGGCCCGAATTCCGGGCCCGGCCCAAATAGTGAGGCCCGGTGCCCCCGGACTATGCTCGACCGGCGCGACCGGCCCCTGGTCTTGTCGTGCCGGGCCCCCTTAGCTCAGTCGGTAGAGCACAGCCATGGTAAGGCTGGTGTCGTCGGTTCGATTCCGACAGGGGGCTCCCTGGCGGCGTAGCTCAGTCGGTCAGAGCACACGGCTCATAATCGTGTTGTCGCGGGTTCGAGTCCCGCCGCCGCTACCAGCAGGAATGTAACTAGACAGTAGAATGGGAAGGCCCCGAGGGGCACAGATCGAGCATCCGGAGCGAACATGGCAAAGAACGAGAAGCGCGTACACGTGACGCTCGCATGCGAGGTCTGCAAGCGCCGTAACTACATAACGACCAAGAACCGCCAGAACGACCGCGAGCGCATCGAGCTCGAGAAGTACTGCAAGTTCGACCGCCGGCACACCCCGCATAAAGAGACCCGCTGATCTGCTGACGCGCTGACCCGAACCTTCGGGTCGAACCTTTCCAAATGATCAGCTTGCTGATGATCTGGAAAAGACTTCGGGATTCCCGAGTGATGCTCATCCTGTTCGTCCACGCCTTGTTTGGCTCGAATCCGGTGCTCTGGAACCGGAGGTGGCCCTTGCATCTGTCCCCGAGGGACCCTGCCTTCGGCTGTGCCCCGTGCCTGCCCCTGCCCTAGCCGACCCCTGCCTAGCCGACCCTGACTCTGGCCCCGCCCTGCCTCTGGTGGCGCAAACATAGCAAGTGCTATGGTCCCAGGTGGACACGGGATGGAAGGGTTGGAGTCGTATGGCTGGAGTGTTCCAAGGTCTGCGTGTACTCGATCTGACGTGGGGAACCGCCGGCCCGATGACGACCATGTTCCTGGTCGACAACGGCGCAGAAGTCATTCGCATCGAGCCCCTTCACGGGGATCCCTTCTCCCACCAGACCGGATACCGGGTCTGGAACAGAGGCAAGAAGAGTGTCCGGTTGGATCTCAGAAGCGAAGAGGGCTTACGGCATTTCAAGGATCTGGCCCTCGGCGCGGACGTCGTCGTCGACAGCTTCAGCCCGGGCACGATGTCGGACCTCGGGATTGACCACGATGCCCTCGTTGCCCTCAATCCTCAGCTGATCACCTGCTCCATCACCGCGTACGGAGATCACTCTGCACATCGTGACCGTCCCGGCTACGACGGTTTGGTGGCCGCACGTACCGGCCTGTTGTTCGATCAAAAGGGGCGTCGCGGAACCGCCATGGAATTCATCGGCGGGCGTCCGGGGCCGCATCCCGAGTTCGACGCCCCCGAAGGACTGGTGCGCGGTGCGGACCGGAGCGGTCCGGTGTTTCCGCGAACCCCGTGGCCGAGCGTGGGCGCGACGTACTTTGCGACGCTCGGGATCGCCGCGGCATTACGTGCGCGCCAGGTGAGCGGGCTCGGTCAGCGCGTAACCACTTCACTGCTCCAGGGAGCGCTCGCGGCGAACTGCCTGAACTGGCAACGTGTCGAGAAGCCCGACGCCCCCTTGTACTGGATGTGGCCGGTCGACTCGAGATCGATCGAAGGCCTGTACGAATGTGCCGATGGAAGATGGGTACACCATTGGACCGTTCGCCCCCGATGGGTGCTGGCCGCCGCAGAGGGTGAGAAGTTGGAGTCAGCTCCTCCCTCCGATACGGCGTATCGCGACGACCCGGACCGATTGTCGATGGAGCCCGACGGGCTCCTCACCGGAATCTTTCTGCACCCCCTTCTGGCGGAAGCTTTCAAGAAGTTCGATTCGGATGAGTGGGTCCGCGCGGCCGAAGAAGCCGGCATGGGTCTGACGGTGGTTCGGACTCCGGGTGAAGCTCTCTCGGACAAGTCATTCATTGCCGATGGATGTGTAGCCGAGGTCGACGATCCCGAATTAGGCCACATCTTCCACGCCGGACCCCTCCTGGAGTTTTCGGCAACGCCCGGTTCGATCGCCGGCCCTGCTCCTCGCTCCGGCCAACACACGGCGGAGATTCTGGACGCGATCGATAGCAATTCCAGTGCCACGAATACCCGCCGCATCGATGTCGCCACGACCGGAGACGCAGTGCCATATCCGCTTTCAGGTGTCCGCGTCTTGGACCTGGGTCTCGGGGTCGCCGGTCCGTTCACCGGACGCGTCCTGGCTGATCTGGGCGCGGACGTCATCAAGATCAACGCATTGCACGACACGTACTGGAATGGCACCCATATGGGGCTGGGGACGAACCGGGGTAAACGAAGCATTGCGCTCAATCTGAAGGACCCGGCCGGCAGGGGAGTGCTCGACAAGCTTCTCGACAGGTCGGATGTGTTAACTCTCAACTGGAGGCCGGGTGCGGCGGCTCGGCTCGGTCTCGATTACGAGACGCTCAAAGAGCGCTACCCGCGCCTGGTCTATTGCAACACCCGCGGATACGAGAAAGGTCCGCGCTCGGACCTGCCGGGGACGGATCAGAATGCCGCGGCCATGACCGGCACCGAGTGGGAAGACGGTGCGTGCGGGGCCGGGAATCCTCCCCTGTGGAGCAGGTCCAACATGGGCGATACCGGCAACGCCCTGCTTGCAGCCATAGCGATCGCATCGGCGCTGTACCACCGGGACAAGACAGGCGTCGGCCAAGCGGTGAGCACGTCAATTGTGAATGCCGGGCTGCTCCACACGTCATATGCCTGGATCCACAGCGATGGGACGGAACCGGATTGGGGGCATGTGGATGGAGATCAGTTCGGTCTCTCTCCGTACTACCGGCTCTATGCGTGCTCGGGAGGTGAATGGATATTCCTCGCCGCGGTAACCAAGGAGCAGCGTGCCAAGTTGCGCCGGATCGTGCCCGGATCACCCTCCGACGAAAGCCCCGAGGCTGTAGCTGCGTGGCTCAACATCTACTTCGGTCGGACAACCGCTCCCCAGGCATTTCGGGCTCTCGACTCCGGAGGGGTCCCGATCGAGGTAGTCGACGAGTTCTTTTGCCGCAACCTGTTCGACGATCCGGAAGCAAAGCGCCTGAATCTCGTAAGTGAGACCTCGTCGAAGAGTGTGGGCCGGTTCGAAGATGCGGGCCTGTTGGTGAACATAGATCCCGCTCATGGTGTGATTCAGCGCGGTCCCTGCGCGTGCGGAGAGCACACGAAGGATCTTCTCGTCTGGCTCGGATATTCCGAATCGGAGATCAACGACATGGTGCTCAGTCGTTCGGCGCTGGACGGTCGGGAAGAGCAGTCATGACGGAAACAGAAGCACAACCGGCTCGTCCCGCACCGATCCTCACCGATGACAACCACTTCTACTGGGATGCCGCCCGCGAGGGTCGGCTTGTGGCGCAACGGTGCCAGGCCTGTGGCCGGCTGCGTCACCCTCCCCGGCCTATGTGCCCGCACTGTCATTCGCTCGACTTCGACGTTGTCGAAATGTCCGGAGATGGTGAGGTGTACAGCTATGCGGTGTTGCATTACCCCCAGAACCCCGCATTCGAGTATCCGGTGATCGCCGCGCTCGTCGACTTATCTGAGGGCATCCGGGTCCTGTCGAACCTCGTTGACGTCGATCCGGCAGACATCACCATCGGGATGCCGGTGACCGTGGATTTCCGACCGACCCGAGACGACGGGGTATTGCCGGTGTTCAAGGTGAACGTGAAGTCCGCATCGTTGAAGTCCGCATCGGTGAAGTCCGGATCAATGGAAACAGGGCACTAGGTGAGTAGCCCCCTGCGTGATGCGACAGCCATCGTCGGTATCGGGCAGACCGAGTTCTCCAAGGCCGCCGGCCGCTCAGAAACGCAACTCGCTTCTGAGGCCATCGTCGCTGCGCTTGCCGATGCCGGCCTGACCACTACTGATGTCAACGGTCTGGTCAGCTACACGATCGACCCCGTGGAGGAGACGGAGCTCGTGAGAGCGCTCGGAATACCGGAGATAAATTTCTCCAGCCGCATCCCCTACGGCGGGGGCGGGTCTCAGGGCGTATTGCAACATGCTGTGGCTGCTGTCATATCCAGGGCCGCCGACGTAGTCGTTGTATATCGAGCCATAAAGGCACGGTCGGGTGAGCGATTCGGCAGAGCAGGTGTCGGGGGACGGCCCACGTCACAGCACTCCGGATCGACGGCGATGCAGTGGTGCACTCCGTACGGGGTACTGACTCCGGCTTCGTGGATGTCGCTGAACTTCGTCCGCTACATGCACACCTACGGGGCCACGAGCGAGGATTTTGGTCGGGCTGTGGTTCAATTCAGAGAATACGCGGCGAACAATCCCAACGCCCACTTTTACAAGAAGCCCATCACTGTGGAAGACCACCAGTCCTCGCGATGGATTGCGGAGCCCGCACTCCGGCTGTTCGACTGTTGCCAGGAAACCGATGGTTCGGTGGCGCTCGTCATCACGTCAGCCGCTAGGTCCACCGACAGTGACCAACCGGTGCTCATTGCGGCAGCCGCCGGTGCCGCGATGTTCGAGGAGGAGATTGCGAGCAACCACTACCGCCCGGATATCTCGGTGATGGATGGATGCGCGGCGATGGGCCGTCGCCTGTTCGACAATTCCGGTGTGAGCCGGACCGATGTGGATGTGGCTTTGATCTACGACGCATTTTCGCCCATATTCCTCATGCAGCTGGAGGCCCTCGGCTTCTGCGGGCCGGGGGAGGCCAAAGACTTTGTCGCCGATGGTCACATCGCCATCGACGGCTCCCTTCCGTGCAACACCAACGGCGGTCTCATCGGTGAGGGCTACATACACGGTTTGAATCTCACTACCGAGGCGGTGCGACAGCTCCGCGGCGAGTCGTCCAACCAGGTTCGCGATCCCGCAACCGCGTTGGTGAGTGCCGGCCGCACGGGCGTAATCCTCAGACGCCCGTAAGAAGGTGAAGGCGCGGGCATCGGACGGAATGCTGGAGAACTTGTGACGATCCGGAGCTTGCTCCGATCACCTTGAAGGAGGCGGGCGTGCCCGTCCTGCGGTCGAGCGTGGATCTCAATAGCGAGGCGTATCAGGCCAATCGTGCCGGTCAGCTGGCTGCCGTCTGTGCGTTGAACGAACAACTCGAACTGGTTCGCGCCGGTGGTGGGCCGAAGTACGAGCAGAGGCATCGTGACCGGGGTCGGATGTTGGCCCGGGAGCGAATCGAGTTGCTCGTCGATCAGGACTCACCGTTACTGGAGCTGTCTGCGCTTGCCGCATGGGGTACGGAGTTCTGCGTGGGAGCGAGCATCGTGACCTGTATAGGTGTCGTCTCGGACGTCGAATGCGTGCTCATCGCTCATGACCCCACGGTCAGGGGCGGAGCAATGAATCCCTTCACATTGCGCAAGAACCTGCGAGCCCTCGAGATTGCGCGAAGGAACCGGTTGCCGGTGATCAATCTCGTCGAATCTGGTGGCGCAGACCTGCCCACCCAATCTGACCTCTTCGTACCGGCCGGCAAGATCTTTCACGACCTGACCGAGTTGTCACAGTTGGGCGTGACGACCATCGCGCTCGTTTTCGGCAACTCCACCGCTGGTGGCGCATACGTACCGGGGATGTGCGACTACGCCGTGCTGGTGGATAGCCAGGCGAAGGTGTTTCTCGGTGGTCCGCCGCTGGTGAAGATGGCAACCGGGGAAGAAGCCGATGACGAGTCACTCGGCGGTGCGGACATGCACTCGCGGGTCTCCGGCTTGGCGGACCACTTTGCCGTCGACGAACTTGACTGCATCCGCATCGGCCGCCAAATCGTGGCCGAGCTCAACTGGAGCAAACTGGGTCCTGCTCCCTCGGGCCGGGACGACGAACCATTGTACGACCCTGAAGAGCTACTGGGCATCGTGTCGCCCGACTTCCGCGTGCCGTTCGACCCGCACGAGGTCCTTGCTCGGGTCGTCGACGGGTCTCGATTCGGTGAATACAAGTCGCGCTACGGGACCAGCCTCGTCACCGGATGGGCGACGATTCACGGATATCCGGTGGGTGTCCTGGCCAATGCGCGTGGAGTGTTGTTCTCGGAAGAGGCAAAGAAGGCGAGCGAGTTCATCATGCTTGCGAACCAACGCGATATGCCTCTCATATTTCTGCAGAACACGACGGGGTACATGGTGGGAACCGAGTACGAACAGGGCGGGATCATCAAAGACGGAGCCAAGATGATCAACGCGGTGACCAACTCGACGGTGCCGCACATCACCATCAACCTGGCCGCCTCCTTCGGGGCCGGCAATTACGGGATGTCGGGACGGGCCTACGACCCGCGGTTCATGTTCGCCTGGCCTAATGCCAAGCTCGCGGTGATGGGCGCACAGCAACTGGCGGGCGTGCTCTCCATCGTCTCGAGGGCCTCGGCAGAGGCCGGTGGGCGACAGTTCGACGAGTCCGAAGACGAAGCGCGCCGGTCACAGATCGAAGCCCAGATCGAGTTTGAGTCTCACGCTTTCTTCGTAAGCGCCCGCCTTTACGACGATGGGGTCATTGATCCGCGTGACACCCGTTCGGTGCTCGGGATGGCGCTCTCTGCGGCGCACTCGGCTCCGGTGCAGGGGCGCCGGGGTTTCGGCGTGTTCCGGATGTGAGGCGCATCGATATGGCGACAGATCTACAGGCCATTGTCGACGACCTCGCCGCCGAGTCGAGTGTCTTGACCGACGTCTTGGAGCGGCTCGGACCGAGGCAGTGGTTACTGGAGACGCCGGCACAGGGCTGGACAATCGCCGATCAGGTGAGCCATCTGGCGTACTTCGACGGGGCAATGCGGCAATCGGTCGTGGATCCCACGCGATTCCGGCGCGACGCCGACAAGATATTGGCTACAGGCGATGACTTCCCCGACCGCATTGCCGCCCAATACCGGGGTCGGAGTGGTTCGGAGCTGCTCAGCTGGTTCCAGAGCGAGCGGATGCAGCTGGTAGAGGCGTACCGTCAAGTAGATCCCGGGCGTCGCCTACCTTGGTATGGGCCGGACATGAGCCCCGCCTCTTCCGTCACGGCGCGACTGATGGAGACATGGGCACACGGTCAGGACGTCTTCGACACCGTCGGAGTTGATCGAGTGGCGACACGGCGGCTCCGCCATGTGGCCCACATCGGTGTCGGTGCCCTGCCTTACAGCTACTCGGTCAACCAACTTCCGCAACCTGGTGAACCGGTCAGAGTGGAGTTGGCGGCACCCGATGGGACTCGATGGTCCTGGGGATCGCCGGATGCGGCGAACAGCGTCACCGGCGACGCGCTCGAGTTCTGCCTGGTGGTCACGCAGCGCAGACATCTGGGTGAAACCGGACTGGTAGTGAACGGACCCGTGGCGGAGCAATGGATGGCCATCGCGCAGGCCTACGCCGGACCTGCTGGTACCGGTCGGGCATTGCGCAACGATGGATCCGGATCGGTTGCGAAAACGGATTCGATCGGGGGGACAAATGAGCGACGCGGCCCAGATCCTGCTACCCCTCGGCAACGTTAAGATCCTGTCCCTGTCTTCGAAGGAAGTGAAGGATGTCTCCTACTCTTGCTGCTGGTGCACGATTGCGAAGTTCCGTATGTACCACTGAGGTGGTCGTCGTAAAGGCGAGCAATGGCGACGTCGATCTTCGCTGTGGGGGATCACCGATGCTTCCGGTTGACTCAACGGTCGAACGTGCCGGTGAGCCAGAGAGTGGCTTTCAGGACGGCACCCCGTTGGGAAAGCGCTATGTCGACGAATCGAGCGGGCTGGAGCTCCTGTGCACGAAGGCCGGCCCGGGTTCACTGTCAGTTGGAGACCAGCTGCTGACGCAGAAGACGGCAAAGCCGTTGCCGTCGTCGGACTAGCCGTTGCCCTCGTCGGACTGGCCGACGCCGTCGTCGGGGAAAGGGTTCAGTTCAGCTTTTTCGAGGATTTGCCGCCGATGCGGCCCTGACGCACGCAACGACCTCGTCGTTCGATGCGCCCGGCCCGAGAACCGCAGCGATGCCTTCGTTTATCAATGTGGGGATGTCTGCGGGGGGGACGATCCCGCCGATGATCACCGGTGTGTCGAGCCCCGCGCTGCGAAGCGCCTTCACCACCGCGGGGGCCAGTGTGAGGTGGGCGTTGTTGTGCATCGACACCCCGACCACGTCGACGTCTTCCTGAGCAGTCATCGAAGCGATCATCTCGGGCGATTGACGCAACCCGGCGTAGATCACCTCACAACCGGCATCTCGCAAGATCCGCGCCACGATCCGCAGGCCACGGTCATGTCCGTCGAGCCCGACCTTCGCCACGAGAACCCGAAGTGGCTTGGTGTCGGCGTCAGTACCCACGTCAGGCCACCGTGCTTTCAAGCAGCATGGGCTTCAAACAGCACGGGTTTCGAACAGCATGGGCTTCAAACAGGATTCGGTCTAGGCCACATTGGTTTCGAACCAGATCCCGAACACGGATTCCATCGCACGCATCATCTCGCCCACCGTCACGAGGTTCTCAGCGGCTTCGATGAGAGACGGCATCATGTTGACCGTAGGATCTTCCGCGTCGACGCGGATGCGCTCGAGCGAACGGCGAACAGCGTCATCGTCTCTGATCTGCTTCGTGTCTGCCAAGCGTTCGAGTTGCTGGGTCTCGACCTCGGGATCGATGAACAGTGTCGGCGTGACGTCTCCGCCTTCTTCGACGTAACCGTTGACGCCCACCTGGATCCACTCACCCCGCGCCACTTTTGACTGGAACGCGTACGAAGCATCTGCGATCTCCGACACGAACCATCCGTCTTCGATGCATGCGATCACGCCGTCGAGCATCGACCCCGAACCGGCATCATTGATGTGATCGAAGATGGCTTCGGCTTGACGTTCCAACTCGTTGGTCAGTTCTTCCACGAAATACGACCCTCCAAGAGGATCGGCAACGTGGACGACTCCCGACTCCTCCGCGATGACCTGCTGGGTGCGCAGAGCGAGCCGGGCGGCGTGCTCAGTCGGTAAAGCGAGGGCTTCGTCGAACGAGTCGGTGTGCAGGCTCTGCGTTCCCCCCAGCACTCCCGCCAGCGCCTCGATCGCTACGCGGACCAAGTTGACCTGTGGCTGTTGCGCCGTGAGGGAGACGCCCGCGGTTTGTGTATGGAATCGCAGTTGGAGCGAGCGGCCATCAGAGGCCAGATAGCGCTCGCGCATCCAACGAGCCCATATCCGGCGTGCGGCGCGGAACTTGGCGATCTCCTCGAAGAAGTCGATGTGCGCGTTGAAGAAGAAGCTGAGTCGCGGGGCGAATTCGTCGACCGGTGAGCCGGCGGCGATGGCCGCTTCGACGTATGCGAATCCGTTGGCCAGGGTGAAGGCGAGTTCCTGCGCCGCGGTGGAGCCCGCCTCGCGGATGTGGTAGCCCGATATTGAAACCGGATGCCAGCGGGGCATCTCTGCCGATGCGAAGCGCATCAGATCCGTCACCAGGCGGACGCTCGGCCGGGGAGGAAAGACGTACTCCTTCTGCGCCTGGTACTCCTTCAAGATGTCGTTCTGCAGCGTGCCGGAAAGGGCTGCGCGTGGTGTTCCGGTCTTGTCGCCCACTGCGATGTACATGGCCATGATCGGTGCGGCAGGGGAGTTGATGGTCATCGAGGTGCTCACCGAGCCGAGATCGATGCCGGAAAAGAGCGTCTCTATGTCTGCCAGCGTGTCTATCGCTACGCCGGCGCGCCCGACCTCACCTTTGGCAAGTGGGTCATCGGAGTCACGTCCCAACAAAGTGGGCATGTCGAATGCGGTGGACAGCCCGTCGCCGCCTGCGCTGAGGAGCTGCTTGAAACGCTCGTTCGTGTCTTCAGCCGTCCCGAACCCGGCGAACTGGCGCATGGTCCACAACCGCGAGCGGTACATGGAGGCGTACGGGCCCCTGCTGTAGGGGTACTGGCCGGGAAACTCGCCGTCGTCGGGCCCGTAGACCGGCTCGAGAGGGACTCCGGACATCGTTTCGAAACGTGCCGGCCGAAGCTTTGAGCGGTCGAACTGCTCTTGCCAGGTTTGCCGATCTGCCATGGTCTCTACAGGCTATGCCTATCTCAGCCCGGTGAACGCCGCTGGCCGTGCTCTGGAACATGGGGTGCGCCACCCGGGCGGCGCAGACACCCGGAATCCAACAGGTCCTTGTCAAGCAGGGATGATGCCGTCGGCGAGCCCCCACGCCACGGCTGTGGTTGCGTCGATTGTCGTTCCGGTGATCGCAAGTAGGGCCATCCGGTGTCTACCGATGCGCCGGGTGATGCTTACAGTGCCGCCGGCACCGGGAATCAGACCCATGCTCACTTCGGGAAGCTTCGCTACGAAGTCGCTTCGTATCTCGAATCGATCCGCGAACGCCGGAAGCTCCACACCAGAACCGGAACACGATCCGTGTGCGCGCACAACGAGACGCGATCCGAGAGAGCGGATCGCACGTCCGATACTCGTGGTCAACCGGACCAAATGAGCTGACGCCGGATCCGTGAAGGTTCCGAACTCGTCCAGATCTCCACCGCTGCAAAAGCTCTCACCCTCACCCCGTAGGACGACCTGAGTAATCGAGGAGTCCGCGGCGGCGACTGCGAGTCCTTCGAGGAGTTCGTCGCGCATCGTTTTATTGAGTGCGTTTCGGACCGACGGACGATTCAGGACAAGGTCGAGTCGATCGTCGCGGCGCTCTATTCGCACCGCGGGGCCGAATTCGGACCTCGTCGCCCGGACCGGACGGGCAGCCAGCCATTTCTGGTATTCGTCCCCTGATTGCAGCAACGAGTACGTGGACGATTCCGCTATCAGTCCGCGTTCAGGGGAGAGAGGCGCCTGCCGGAGGCACATCACGAGAGATGTGGCGGCTACAGGGTTTCTGTCAACCGCCACCAAGATGTCGTCGAGCGCCCCTCCACCCTCCACACCCACGTCAGCGAGTTCAGGAAAAACGCCCGGTTGGCGTTCGACGGCGACGACTATGCACGGGTACGAAGACAGAAGATCTGCTGTCCGGTCCTCACCGGCGGAGTTGTAGGGGAGGGAGCCGTCTGGCTTGGTCAGCACGACCAGACCCGACGGGTCCGAGAGTGCCTCGGCTGCGAATGGGGATCGGGCGAGGGCGGTGAGCTCGCCGTCGGAAGTGTGCAGAATGCGTATCTCGAAAACGCTACTGGAACGTCTGATGCGGCCCTCCCGTCAACGATGACAGGATCGAGATATGAGCACCCTCAAGCCGTGAGCACCCTTGTCCTGCGGCAGGCCGAGGTCGATGGTGTTCTCGCAGACGTGAGGATCGAGGGCGCCAAGGTGGCCAGGGTCGAGGCACCCGGAACGCTCGCCAAATCCCACTCGGAGATCCAGTGTCACGGCGGAGCCCTTCTGCCCGGGTTGCACGACCACCACCTTCACCTTCTGTCGATGGGCGCGGCGCTCGGTTCCATCGATGTGGCCGACGACCTCGATCGGCGGATCCGTGACGCGGATGCCAAAGCACCGCCCGGTGTGTGGATCAGGGCGGTGAACTACGACGAGACGAAGGGCGAACTCGATCGTTGGAAGCTGGACCTTCTGGCTCCCGCACGACCCGTAAGGGTCCAGCACCGCTCGGGAGCATTGTGGGTCCTCAACTCCGTTGCTCTCGGACTGGTCGGACTGGTGGGACTCGTCGGATTGGTCGGTGCCGACGTCACTACAGAGCCCGGTGTTGAGCGTGATCGTTCCGGGGTGCCGACGGGACGGCTGTTCCGTCTCGACGAATGGCTTGGGCTTCAGCTCAGAGACGAGGGCGTGCGAAACCTTGCAGAAGTCGGTCGACGCTTGGCCGGCTATGGCGTCACCGGCGTTACCGATTGCACACCGACGTCGAGTACCGCCTATTTCGACACCGTCGCCGATGCGGTTCGAAACGGTGAACTTCTCCAGACCGTGGTCGTCACCGGCGGCCCTGAGCTATCGGAGACTCTGTCGCCTGAACCACTGGAGCGCGGACCAGTGAAGATCATCTTGACCGACCATGAGTTGCCTGACATGACCGACCTGACGGAGTGGTTCAGGCGCGCCCATCGGGCCGGCCGTCCCGTCGCCGTACATTGCGTCACCCGGGTCGCTCTCATCCTTGCGCTAGCGGCGTGGAGGGAGACCGGCAGCATCGGAGGAGATCGCATCGAGCACGGATCAGTGGTGCCGCTCGACATTGTCGGCGATCTGGCTGATCTCGGCATCACCGTCGTAACGCAACCCGGGTTCATCTGGGCGAGGGGAGACTTCTACCTGCGCGAAGTCGAGCGTGGCGACCAACCGGACCTGTATCGCTGTGCCGCTTTGATCAAGGGTGGTGTTCCGGTGGGCGGGAGCACCGACGCCCCCTACGGGCCCGATGATCCCTGGCTGGCGGTGCGCTCGGCCATTGAGAGGCGCGCCGCAAGTGGTGCGCCGGTTGGTGATGACTCCGGGCTTGCCCCGCAATCAGCCCTCGACCTTTTTCTGGCTCCACTCAGCGACCCCGGCGGGCCCGCCCGACGTGTCGTTCCAGGAATGACAGCCGACCTGTGTCTTCTTGACGTGGGTCTTAAACAGGCTCTTGTCGACCTGACGAGTCGCCATGTAGCCATGACGATCTCAGGTGGTCAGACTTCGTTCGTATCTTGACCGTCCGGCGTCTCGTGACTGTCCGGTCTCGAGATGACCCTGCATCTCGGGATGACCTTGGGTTGAGGTGCCTGCCCTACAGGTTCCAGACGCGGATCGCGTTGCCCGACAAGATCGCCTCACGCTCGTCCGCGGGGATCTCCCGAAACTGGTCCTCGACGATCTTGCGCGAGTGGGGCCAGCTTGTGACCGGGTGGGGGAAGTCGGTCGACCAGAGAATGTTCTCTACACCCAGGACATCGCGCATGCGGTGCAGGCCGAGCGATTCATCGATGAACGTAAGGAAGATGTTCCGGTGGAAGTACTCACTGGGCAGACCCGAAATCGCAGGGTAGACGTAACCCTGACGCTTCATCATGTCGTCCGCGGTGTCGAGCCACCACGCAACCCACGTCAGGCCGGGTTCGACAAACACGACCTTCAAATCGGGAAACTTCTCGAACACCCCTCCCATGATCCACATCCCAAATGCTTCGGCCGTCATCAGCGGGGTGAGTGGAACCATGACTCCCATATTCGGGGTCGGGTCCCGTCTGGCGACGTCCTCGAGCGTCGTTTTCAGCCCGATGTGACAACAGATGGGCAGTCCCAAATCCTGGATGGTGGAGAACAGCGGATCGAAGACATCGTGGTAGTAGTCGAGCTGTCCCATCTCGTTAGGGAACACCGGCAATTGAATTGACTTGGCCCCGAGTCCGGCCACCCGCTTCACCTCGTGGACCGCAAGAGCGACGTCGTGAATCGGGATTTGATACGAGACGATGAGGCGTCTCGGATCGGCCTGAGCGAAATCGAAGAGCGAGTCATTGAACGCACTCACCGCTTCGTTCGCTCCTTCTTTCATGTCGTTGAGGTAGCGGAACGCGCTCACTTCGCTATAGAGGACCTCCACGTCGACCCCGTCGGCGTCCATGTCCTTGAGTCGTTCCACCGGGTCCCAATAACCCGGTCGTCCAAACGCCGAGTTGGATGCGGCCACCTGCATCGCCCCCGCTCGGTTGGCAGCTCCGGTTCCACGGCTCATTCGCGCCTCGTATGCGCCGGCCGTCTCGTCGTATGAGGCGTGGAACTTGCTCGCCAGGTGGGCCTTGACCTGATCGTGGGTCATCTTGACGTGCGAATCGGCTGATATGAGGCGCTCAGGCATCTCACTCCTTCTCGGAGAAACCCGTCCACGAATGGAGGAGGCCTCTCTCCTCGTCACCGAATACCATACTAGTTACTATGTCAATGTGATTGCTATGCCAATGGGGACTCAGATCTAGGGGAGATGGGACCTATGAGCGGACGCAACTGATTGCACCTGCACGAGCGGGACCTGTGAAGTCAGCCGAGGCTCGTTGGGGCGTTTTCTGGGGAGTGCCGGTCTCCTGCCCTACAGCGGCGGCGGCCACAGTCGATCCCGACTTTTAGGCCCGCGGCGCGTACAAATCTGGCCATAGCTGGCTTAGCTTCCCAGCTGGTAGCCTCGATCTGCTCCAAGAGAGCACCTAGATTTGGTACGAACCAGCACTTGCCTGGCCCTGGAAAGGCAAAATTCCAGCATAGGGCAGTAGCTCAATTGGTAGAGCACCGGTCTCCAAAACCGGCGGTTGGGGGTTCGAGTCCCTCCTGCCCTGCGCAATCGGAGGACTGAGCAACAAGTGAACAGAGAGACAAAGAGGATGCTCCAACGTCAGGGGCAGCTCGAGGCCGACGGTTCGCCGTCGACCAGGCGGAACGCGGCCCAGACTCCGAGGCAACGTCCTCAGCCGACCCAGACCCGGGCGCCGCTTTCTTCTCGCATCGTAGAATTCATCAGAGAGGTCCGGTCGGAGTGGCGGCAGGTGGCATGGCCCACCCGCTCGGAGATCTTCAACTCGTCGCTGGTGGTACTGGTCGTCCTCATATGCCTGGTGTCGTTCATCTTCGGGTTGAACTGGCTCTTCTCTCATGGGTTCCTGGACCTGTTCAATCAGTGAGCTATTTCGATGCATCCCATAGTCTGAGTCGCCGTCCCCAACCGACTCAGGGGCGGTTGCCTTTTCCTTCCAGCGCCGTAGAATTCATTCGCGAGACCCGGTCGGAGTGGCGGCAGGTGGCGTGGCCGGCTCGCTCGGAGATCTTCAATTCCGCTCTGGTGGTATTGGTGGTCCTCGTTGCACTGGTCTCATTCATTTTCGGGTTGAACTGGCTCCTCTCTCATGGATTCCTGACCCTGTTCAACCAATGAGCGATAACGACAAAGAGAGTGGAAGTGGAAGCGTGACTTCGAATACGAACCTGACGGACCTGATCAATGCGGTCGACGAGAGCGTCGACTCGCTGACTGAGTCGGGCGCGCTCGCCGGCCTTGCCACCGAGTCGGAGTCCGACGAGGTCGAAGGAATTGAGGCTCTCGAGGTATCCGAGGACGCTGCGGAAGCAGCCGCCGACGAGTCCGACGAGTACGACGACGATCTCGACGAGGAGATCCCGGTCGTCGAGAGCCCGTACGACCGGCCCGGCCGTTGGTACGTGGTTCACACCTACGCCGGCTACGAGAACAAGGTGAAGTCCAACCTCGAGAGCCGGATCGTCTCGATGAACGTCGAGGACCGGATCTTCGAGGTCGTCATTCCCATGGAGGACGTCGTCGAGTTCAAGAATGGCAAGAAGGTCGTCGTACAGAAGAAGGTCTTCCCGGGCTACCTGCTCTGTCGGTGCGACCTCGACGACGACTCGTGGTCGACCATCCGAAACACCCCCGGGGTCACCGGGTTCGTGGGACCGGGCACCAAGCCGTTGCCGCTCTCACGGCGCGAGGTCGAGAGCATCCTGCAGGTCAAGGTGGAGGGTGTCGAGCACCCGAAGAAGACCCGCCCTCGCCTCGAGTACGAGGCCGGGGAGACGGTGAGGGTCAAGGAAGGGCCGTTCGCCGACTTCTCGGGGCAGATTGCAGAGATCAACGAGGACCAGTTGAAGCTCAAGGTCCTCGTGAACATTTTCGGCCGGGAGACTCCGGTCGAGCTCGAATTCAGCCAGGTCGCAAAGCTTTAGGTCCCAGAGATCTAGGTCGCGAAGCTCAAAACAGGATTAGGAGTAAGAGAAATGCCTCCCAGGAAGAGGGTCCTCGCCGTCGTAAAGATCCAGCTGCCTGCGGGCGGTGCCACCCCGGCACCCCCCGTCGGCACCGCTCTCGGGCCGCACGGCGTGCAGACGATGGAATTCTGCAAGCAGTACAACGCAGCCACTGAGAACCAGCGGGGCTCGATCATCCCCGTGGAGATCACCATCTACGAGGACCGTTCGTTCACGTTCGTCCTCAAGACCCCGCCTACCCCGTCTCTCGTTCGCGAGGCCGCGGGGCTCGACAAGGGGTCTGCTACGACAGGACGGGAAAACGTCGGGACGATCACCCAAGCCCAGCTGACCCAGATCGCAACCGTGAAGATGCCGGACCTCAACACCGACGACATCGAAGCCGCAAAGAAGCAGGTCGCCGGCACCGCCCGGTCCATGGGCATCAGCGTCTCCTAGTTCGCACGTCTGTAGTCAGCTCGGACGTCGCGCCCTAACCAGGACAGAAGGGAAGAATTGTGAAGCGGGGAAAGAAATACGAAGCCGCGTTGGAAAAATTGGACCGCGAGCACCTCTACGGGCTGGCGGAGGCCGTCGACCTGGTCAAGGAGCTCGCCCATGCCTCCTTCGACGAGACGGTCGAGTTGGCTGTGCGCCTCGGGGTCGACCCGAGAAAGGCCGACCAGATTGTCCGCGGCACCCTGTCGCTCCCACACGGAACGGGCCGCACGGTTCGGGTCGCTGTCTTCGCGGCAGGCGATGCCGCGCAAGAAGCGCGCCAGGCTGGGGCGGACGAGGTAGGGGCTGACGACCTGGTCGCAAAGGTCGAGGGTGGCTTCACCGACTTCGACGTTGCCATCGCCACTCCGGACCTGATGGGTCAGGTCGGACGTCTCGGACGCATCCTGGGGCCCCGTGGTCTGATGCCGAACCCGAAGACCGGGACGGTCACAACCGACGTGGGGCGCACCGTCAGCGAATTCAAAGCAGGGCGGGTCGAGTACCGCACGGACAAGATCGGGAACGTCCAGGTCCCAGTGGGAAAGGTTTCCTTTCCGAGCGACCACCTGATGCAGGACGTTCACGCGGTCGTGGAAGAGCTCATGAGAGCGAAGCCAGCCTCCGCCAAAGGCAAGTACCTGAGAGCCGTCACCATCTCCTCCACCATGGGACCCGGTATCCACGTCGACCCGACCAAGGTGCGCGAGCCCGTCGAGGACCTGGCCGCTTCCGCCTAGTAAGGTCAGAAACCCAGACAAAAGATCTCAGAACATCGTTCGTCGCAGACCTCCGGGTGCGCTCCCGAGCGCTAAACGGATCTTCGGATCCACCCAGACGAGACGAGCATCTTCCGCAAGGTCCCTTGTAGGACCCCGCTCGGAGGCTGCGGCCGAACACTGCATCCGGATCGCCCCATGGCGATCAACCGAGCGAGGACACAAATGGAGAACCCGAGAGCGGAGAAAGTCGCCGTAGTCGAAGAGGTGAAAGCGCGCCTCGGCGAATCCTCCGGCACCATCCTCACCGAGTACCGCGGACTCAAGGTCAGTGAGCTGGCCGAACTGCGCAAGTCACTCGAGAAGGCCGGCGGCACCTACAAGATCTACAAGAACACCCTGGTGAGGCTCGCCACGGCTGGTAGTGAGCACGATCCGCTCCACGCTCTGCTCGAAGGCCCGACGGCGATCGCCTTCGTCGACGGCGAGATCTCGGCGGTGGCCAAGGCCCTGCGGGATTACGCCAGGACCAATCCCAACTTGGTCGTCAAGGGCGGGATGTTCGGCCAGCAGGTGTTGTCGGGGACCGAGCTCGGTGTCCTGGCAGATCTGCCACCTCGCGACGTACTCCTGGCACGACTTGCCGGAGGTATCGCCGCACCGTTGCAGCAGCTCGCAGGATTGCTGCAGGCCCTTCCCCGGAACCTGGCCTACGGACTGTCCGCACTCATCGATACGTTGCCCGCCGATCCCTCGGCTCCGACCGCACCCGACTCTGGGGCAGAAGCGCCAGCGCAACCTGCGGCCGAGCAGCCATCGGCAGAGGAGTCATCGGCGGAGGCAGAGGCCCAGGCGCCGCCGGCAGAGACACCGGCAGCAGAAGCCGATGCCGCCCCTGCCGAGGCAGAAGGCCAGCCAGCCGAGACAGGCGAATCGGCCGACGCCCCTGCCGACACGGCCACCGAGACAACCGAAGCTTCAGTAGAGACCTCAGAATCAGAAACAAAGGAGCAAGCCGACAATGGCTGAGAAGACACTCACAAAAGAGGAGATCCTCGACGGGATCTCGGCACTCACCGTCCTTGAGCTCTCGGAGCTCCTGAAGGATTTTGAGGAGCGTTTCGGCGTCACAGCCGCTGCGCCGGTTGCTGTCGCGGCCGCCCCTGCTGCGGGAGCCGGAGGCGACGCTGGTGGCGAAGAGGAGCAGACCGAGTT
>JBAPRR010000241.1:0-28972 GCA_049281195.1 Acidimicrobiales bacterium | reverse complement strand
GTATAGGGACCTCGTCGGACGTGATCGTGGAGCAGTGGAACGCGACACCGTTCGTGGAGCCCTACAGACGGACGCGCGACACGGTCCGGTTCCTGAAGAGTGCGCTGTCGGGGGAGAAGGTGGACGCCGTCTACGACACGTTCGAGGTCCATGGTTTCCGGCTCGGCAGAAGGATCGGGACACCGCCACCGATCTACGTGGCTGCCCTTCGCCCGGGGATGTTGAAGTTGGCGGGGCGCGAAGCCGACGGCGCCATCATCAACTGGCTGTCTCCGGACGACGTGAAGACGGTGGTGCCGTACGTCGGTCCCGGAAAGGCGGTCGTCGCCCGCATCTTCGTGTGTCCGTCTGAGGACACAGAGCAGGTGCGCTCGGTCGGCCGGATGCTGATCGCGGCGTACCTCAATGTCGAGGTCTACGCGGAATTCCACCGTTGGCTCGGCAGGGGGGATGCGCTCGAAGGGATGTGGAGCGCGTGGAAGTCAGGTGACAGAAAAGCCGCTCTCGCGGCTATCCCGGACCAGGTGGTCGACGATCTGATCGTCCACGGCTCGCCCGCGCACTGTCGCGAGACCATCAGGCGGTACGTCGAAAACGGGGTGACCGTGCCGGTGCTGGCTCTGTTGCCGGTCGGGGTGGATCTTCGTCAGGCGATCCGCGACGTATCTCCGTCCGCGTCGGGCTGACCCGACCGAACGGCCGGGCTCAGGACCCGCCGCCGTCCGCATAACGGGCCTGGATCGCCTTGTCCTGGGTTCTCACCTGCTCGGCCATCTCCTCGTGCAGGGTCGCGTATTTGGCTGCGATCTTTTCGTCGGACACTGCGAGGATCCTGGCAGCCAGCAGGCCGGCGTTCTTGGCCCCGTTGATCGCCACCACGGCGACCGGGATCCCACGGGGCATCTGGACCATCGACAGGAGTGAGTCGAGCCCACCCAGGTTCGCCAGTGCGATCGGCACCCCGATCACCGGGAGAGGCGTGGCGGCGGCGAGGACTCCGGCCAGATGCGCGGCACCACCGGCACCGGCGATCAGAACTTTGATGCCCCGGTCCTTCGCCGACCGTGCGTACTCGAGCGTGTCGTCAGGAGTCCGGTGCGCGGACAGGACCCGCACTTCTGTGGGGACTCCGAATTCTCGTAGCGCCTCAGCGGCTCCGTCCATGATCTCGGCGTCGGACGAGCTCCCCATCAGGATTCCTACAGTCACCAATTCCTCCTAGAGCTTCAGTTGTTCACTTTGCGATGCAGCAGTTCATTTGCGATGCAGCCGCGCGACCACATGGCCTGCAACTCGTGGCCCACCGCTTCCATGTGGAGCTGGTCTCAGCGTGTCCCGCGGCATGGCCGACGACCGTATCGAGTTCCGTCCGGTCGTGGCATCCCCCAACCCGTGCCACCCCAACTCCCCGCCAAGAAGGCCAGACCGGCGAGATCGGGATGCAGAGCCACTCCCTCGGGTGCCACCATTCGACCTTAGCTTTCTGCAAGGTTTCCATTCCTCGGCACTCATAGGAGAGGCGACGTGCGCATCGGATTAGGTCTCGAAGTGGGCGGGACGGTCGATCAGATCGTCGAGCGTGCGAAGCGTTTGGCTCAGACAGGAGTCGACTCCCTGTGGGCTTCCCAAATATTCGGTCACGACACGCTTACCCTGTTCGCCGTGCTCGGGCGCGAGGTTCCGGAGGTAGAGATCGGATCTGCGGTGATCCCTGTGCAACCGCGCCATCCCATGATGCTCGCGGCCCAGGCCCTCACCGTGCAGGACGCCTGCGGAGGACGCCTCACCCTCGGTATCGGCCTGTCCCACAAGCTGGTCGTAGAAGGAGTGTGGGGCCTTTCTTACGACCGGCCGATCCGCTACATGCGCGAGTACCTGTCCATCCTGCTTCCACTCATGCAAGGGGAGCAGGTCTCGTTCAAAGGCGAGCTCTTCGAGACGAGCACTTTCGGTGCGCTCGAAATCCCCTCGGAGAAGCGGCCAGCGGTGTTAGTCGCCGCGCTCGGAACCTCGATGCTGAAGCTCACCGGCGAGATGGCCGACGGCACCATCACGTGGCTCACCGGTCCCGCGACCCTGGAGAACCACATCGTGCCCGGGATCACCGCTGCCGCGAAGAGCGCCGGGCGCAAGGATCCCCGCGTCGTCGTGTGTTTCCCCGTGGGGGTGTCCTCCAACCGCGACGTGGTCATCGAGTCCGTGGCAAAGATCTGGGCCCTGTACGGAGGGCTCCCGTCTTACAGAGCCATGCTCGACAAGGAAGGTGTCGAGGGTCCGGCCGACCTGGCGATCGTGGGTGATGAGGAGCACGTCGTCTCGGAGATCAGGCGTCTCGAGACGATCGGTGCCACTGACTTTTCCGCGGTTCTGGTGGGTAACAAGGAGGAAAGGGACCGCACCGCGACGCTGCTCGGTCAGCTGGCCAGTTCGTAGGCCGGTCCCGCTCTGTAGGTCAGAACGGAACCGTTGTGTGCTTCAGCTCGTTCACTTCCGGATGCGTGGAGACCAGATCGATGATCCGCTCGATGGTGGCACGTGCCGCCTCTGCGTCACCTTCCGGTCTCTTCATAAGGCGCGCGAACGCCGCGTGCTCTCCCGATATGAAGGTCGGCACCCCCCACACCTGATGGCTGTCCACCACCGACTCGTGACGCTTTCTCAGCTCCTCGAGCATGGCGCCCTCGTCCAGGAGAGCACCGACGCCCTCCCCGTCAATGCCGACGCGGTTGAGCACCTCGACTATCACCTGGCGACTGCGGAGATCTTTCGATTCGTCGTGTCTGGCATTGAAGAGCGCTTCGTGCGCGTCGAGGAACTTCTCAGGGAAGCTGTCGGTGACGATCAAGCTCGCTCGGAGCGCCAGCAGGTCCGACGCCTTGGCGCGGTCCTCCCACACAGGAGGTTCCCCCTCTTCGGTGTGGATCTGTGAAAGCGAGAAGGGAATGAAGTCGACGTCCCAGTCTGCGCCGGCCCTCAGCGCGGTCACGATGTGGTCGTTCGCGATCCGGGCGAAGGGGCACCGGTAGTCGTAGGTCACGCCGAAACTGTTTGTCATATTCACCTAAACAGGTCAGGGCGATGAGGCATTCCGCCCGGGCCCGGTCTTGTGAGCCGGATCGGTTCCTCAGCCGGTGTTCAGCCGAGGAGGTGGTTGATCAGACCGGTCGTAGTCGTGGTGGCGTCCGGCGTTGGAACCGAAGGAACAGAGGGAACCGAAGGCGGGGTCGCCGGCGCAGTGCCTCCCAGGATGTTCTTCAGGCCTGACACCGCGTGCGAGGCGGTTTGAGAGATGTTCTGAGCGGCCTGACCCGCGGCATCTTTGGCGCCGGCCACGGCGGCCTCGGCGTCAGAAACAGCGGGAACCGCGCCGTTAACTGCCTGAGTCGCGCTCTTGACCACCTGCTTCACGCCGCCAATGGCTTGATCGGCCGCGCCGGTGGCGTCGCCCACCGCGCCGCCCACCGTCTTTCCGACTCCGTTGAGTGCGGTGCTGACGGCTTTCCCGACACCGTCGACCACCTGGGTAACCGTGTCTCCGGCGTCGTTGAGGGTTTTTCCGAGGGTGTTCCCCAGCCCCGACAGGACGGTGTCGACCGTGCCGGTCGCACCGTTCACGGTCTGGCCGGCCGCGTTCACCACACCACTTACCGTTCCACTCACCGCGCCCGCCGCTCCGCTCACCGCGCCCTCGATGGTGGTCGCGGTGGGACCGACGACCTTGGTGACGCCACCGGCAGGCACTGAACCGCTACCGGGAACGATTGTGGTCCCCACACCAGGGACAGAGACCGTGGCGGTTGGTCCGGCGCCGGGCCCTGTGGCTGCGGTGGGCGAGGAACCGGCTTGAGTCTTCGACGTCGTGGTTCGGGCGGAGGCGTTGTGGGACGTGGAGGCGACCGCAGACGCTGAGTCGGAGGAGCCCATGTGCAGGCTCGTTCCGATCTGGGAGTTGGACTGACCGCTCTCGAGCGCGGCGTGGGTTGCTGCATGGCCACCGGCCACTGAGGCAACGACGATCGCGCCGGTGGCGACTGCGCCTCCTACGCCCGCGGCGATACCGGATGGTCCGAGCGCGACGACCTTGGCTCCTATCGCCTTGGGCATCCGGACCAACCGCCGCAACGCTCTCGCCAGCACGCCCGTTCCGAGGATGCCGACCATGGCGCCTTCGGCCCCCGACAGCTCGAGGAACTCGCGCTTGAAAGCCTGACGTGCTCGCCAGATCAACGTTTCGACGGTGGTGATCCGCAGCCCTTCTTTCTCTGCGATCTGCTGGTAGGTGAGGCCTGATCTCTCTCGCAGCTCCAGTACGCGCCTGTGCCTCGCCGAGAGGTGGGACAGAGCTTCGGTGGCCAGATCGACGTCCGCCGAGGCCACGACCGAGTCCTCTGTGCTTCGGGTGAAACCCATGTCGCGCTCTTCAGGCTCGGCCACCGGGATGGGACCGAACCGCTGGCGGCGCCGGAGCGCGTCGGTGCACAGGTTCGAAGCGATGACGCTCAACCACGGATAGAACCGTCGGTCCCCTCCGAAATTGGGCAGAGCCCGCCACGCTCGCAGAAAAGTCTCCTGCGCAACGTCTTGAGCCTCGTGAGGATCGCGAAGCCGCTGCAAGCAGTAGCGCTCGAGGCGGGCGGAGTAAAAGGAATAGAGGGAGTCGAAGGCCGAATTGTCCCCGGCTTGCGCCCGCTCGACCAGTAAACGGTCGCGGTCGATGTCGACCTCACCGTCCAAGGGGCGCGGCCGCGCGTCGGCTGACCACGCCTCAGCGGTAACCATCCCACCCCTCCTTTCGGGCCCCGACTACTTAGCTTGCACAAGCTGCGCCGAAGTCCCATCCACGGGAAACCAATTCGCGCCTGCCGATCGGAGAATGCCCCGACCTCTCCTTGCCCGAGAGGGGAGATTGCGAAACCGGAAACGGAATTAGAACTGGCGGTATGTGACGGTCTTGGGAACCGGTTCCGGCTATATCCCCGGCTATATCGTCGCCACCTGTGCCGCGGAAGCGGCCACAGACACCAGGGTGGGGTCGCCCCCGACGGCGGGGCAGAATTGTCGGAAGCTGCACCCTTTGCACAGTGCCGATGGATTGGGGCGGAAGTCTTCGGTCTGGCATGCGCGGCAGATCGCGGTCCACACGGCGTTGGTGCGGATTCCGGTTCCCCTCGAGGACTGGTCGGAGGATGCTGCCTCGATGACGACTCTGTCTCTCAGATAAAGCAGCTTCACCCGTGCCGGGCGGATCCCCAAAACCCGTTCGCACAACAGGGCGTAGGTATGGACGGCACCCATCCGGCCGTTCTCCTGCATTTCCGAAGGAGCGCGACCGGTCTTGTAGTCGACGACAACCAGGTCTCCGGCATCGTCGACGTCGAGACGGTCGATGATGCCCCTGAGCATCATTCCGTCGATGTCGGCCTCCATGAGCAGCTCGACACCTATCGCCCGGGCCGCGTCAGGGTCCTCGAGCTCGAAGTAGCGCGAGACGAGCGCCGCGGCATCGTCGAGGAAGGCCGTCAGGTCGTCCTCGGACAGCTCCAGCGAACGGAACTCGTCGTCGGTCTGGATCTCCTCCCACGCCACGTCGAGCTCCGACAGGGCGGCTGCTTCCGACCGTTGTCCCTGATCGTGCTGCCAGAACAGGCGCTCCAGGGCTCTGTGCACGAGGGTCCCTTTGACCATGGCCGGAGAGGATGCTTCGGGGATCTTGTCTATGACGGAGTACCTGAATGCCAGAGGACAGCTCCTGAAGGCGCTGACCTTGCTGGGCGAAAGGGATCTCGGAACTGGGAACGACACTGCACCCAGGCTACGGCCAGGGTGCGCGCCGGCCGCGGCTTTACCCGAAATCACGCAACTTGGGCCACAGAACCTTCCACGAACCGAGCAGGTCGGTGCACATCCACACCGGCGCGCCCTGCTCCTCATCGGATATGTCCAGGTGGTTGTTCAACCTGGTGGCGAGCTTCAAGGAGCCGCACACAGAAGTGAGCGAGCTGCGCGGGAAGCCCACCGCCACTGCGGCCGTCACAGACGGGGGAGGCGGTCCCCAGTACCAGAAGGCGTTGTGACCGCTGTAGGCGGTGGGTAGTCCGTACCGAGCACCGAACCGGTCGACCGCTCCGGCTTCTCCGTAATTGCCGGTGAGGATGATCGTCGAACCGCGCACCTTCTGCGGGACCGATGAGTAGACCTTGGCGATCTCGGTGACGAATGTGGGCCAAGCCACCGTCTCGCCGGCGTCACTGTTCAAAGAGACGATCGGTGTGTCGTGTAGCGCGGTGGCCGGCACGATCGGCAGGACGACGGGCAGCTCGATGAGGCTCAACAGGAATGCTGCGACCACCAGGCGCCGCCGCGGTCGCAACTGGTCCGCGGGAGCCGATCTGATCCAATCGATCACCGGTTGTGCTCCCGCTCCGAGAAGTAGCGGGAACATCCCTCCGAGGTAGTACGCCTTTCCGCCCGTGGCGATGAAGACGACGACCAGAACTCCGTACGCCACGGCGAGCGCACGTGAACCTGTCCACGGAATGGTCCGCGCTCTGAACAGCCGGACCAACCCGGCCACCCACACCGGCGCGAAGTAGATGCTCACCAACACGAGCTGTTCGGGGATCACCAACCATCTCGGCGTCGATGTGGCGGACCCACCCGCTGCTATGGAACGCGAAACGGTGAGCTGGGGCCAACCGTGTCTGGCCTGCCATACGAGATAAGGGGTCCACAGCACTGCGGCGATGACACCGCCCATATACAGCCACGGCGTCTTGAAACAGTGGCGGGGCCCGGCGACACAGAGGCCCACCACGACCGCGAACAACAAGAACGCGATCAGGTCACTGTCGAAAAGCCCGATGCCGGTGACCAGCCCCACCAGCACCCACAGGCGCTGGTCGCCACGGCGCAAGATTCGGATTATCAGCAAGCTGACAATCGCCCAAAAAGGCAGTTCGAAGGTCGACGTGGAAAGAAGATGACCGGTGGCGATCGTGATGGATGCCACAGCCATCGCTCCCGCAGCCAGGACCTGCGCGGCACGCCCTGCTCCGAGCTCGCGTGCGAGCAGCGCGGTAATCACGATGAGCGACGCGGCCGACAAAGCAGAGGGGAGCCGGAGCACTACGAGTGACGTCGGGGAGATCGCCGTCATAATCCTGGCGATGAGAGGGACAAGGGGCGGTTGATCCGGGTAGCCCCAAGCGAGATGTTTCCCGCACTCAATGAAATACAGCTCGTCGCGGTCGTACCCGTAGCGTCCGGAAAAGCCGATCAGAACAGCGGCGAGCGCAGCCGCGATCGCCGCCACCGGCCGCCATGCGAACTCCGCCAGGTCTTCGGCCACCCCGACATGATTCCTCTATAGCGCCACCCGCCGGCGCCTTACCGGCTAAAAATGCTGCGTGGAGCACCTGCTTTCGACTTGGGGATACGGCGCCCTCTTCCTGCTCACGGCAATCGAGTCGTGCTGCATCCCCCTTCCTTCCGAGATCACCGTCGGCTACGCGGGGGTTCTTTCGGCCGAGCACCACCTGCAGATCGGCCTGGTCATCCTCATCGCCACCCTCGGAGAGCTGGTGGGCTCCTTTGTGGCATGGGGCATCGGACGCTCGGGCGGGAGGGCACTGGTCGACAGGTTCGGCAAGTACATCCTCCTCACGAAGACCGACCTCGACCGGGCCACGAAATTCGTCGACGGCAAGGGGGAGTGGGGGATCCTGATAGGCCGGATGATCCCTCTGGTCAGGATCTTCATCTCGCTACCGGCCGGCATCGCCGAGATGAAGCCCCTGAAGTTCGGCATCTGCTCCCTGGTGGGCAGCCTCATCTGGATCTCGACCCTCGCCGCTATCGGGTACTCGCTGGCCGGGAGCTGGCAGAGCATCGCTCACGACTTCCAGGCGGCCGGTTACGTCCTCGGCGGGCTCGCGGTGCTCGGCATCGCCGCCGTGGTGTGGCACAGGCTCAGGACCTTGAAGGCCGAGCGGGTGGCGTCGGCGACGACCGTCGAGCCGTGACCGTCGAGAGGTGACCTCCTTCGGCTACGTGCCGTATCAGGATCTCGATGGGCAGCCGAGCATCATCGTGGACGGCTCTGCGGCGGACGGAACGGTCCTCACCCTTTCGCACTGGCCGAAGTCTCCGTGCCCCCCGGGGCTGGAGGCGAACCTGTCGGCGCAGATGGCCTACCTGTACCTCGATCACCGCGACAACCCCGATCGCCGCGACCTCCACCAGGCTCTCCAACACGATGCGGTGGCGGTCTCCAACAACCATTTCGACCAGGACGGTCTGGTGTCGATGTTCGCCCTTTTGCATCCGGCAGAGGCACTCGATCGCCGCCAGATGCTCATCGAGGTGGCACAATCGGGCGACTTCGCCGTGTACACCGACCGCAACGCGGCGCGGGTGTCGATGGTGCTCTCGGCCTACTCCGATCCCGCCAGATCGCCGCTCAACACCTCGGCCGGGGTGGCGGACGACTACTCGGCGTGGTGCAGCCTTTTGTATGCCGAGTTGCTCCCGCGGCTAACCGATATCTGCGACCATCCGGACAACTACGCGGAGCTGTGGGCCGACGAGGACAGGAGCCTGTCGGAAAGTGAAGAGGCGATCAGGTCTAAGGCCGTGACGATCGAGGAGGATCCCGCGCTCGATGTGGCGATCTTCCATGTGCCCGAGGATGCGCCCGACAAAGGTGGCCACCTCTTCGCCGGGAACTGGCGCAAAGGACTGCATCCCATGGCGATGCACAACGCCACAAAGATGTTCCGCGTCATCTTGGTGAGAGGGAGCCGCTACGAGCTCTACTACCGCTACGAGTCCTGGGTTCAGTACAGGACGTCGCGCCCGTTGCCGCGGGTGGATCTTGCCCCGCTCGCGGACCAGCTGAACGCGCTGGAGCAGTCCGAGGAATCACATTGGAAGGCCGGCAAGTTCAGCGCCATCGCACCCGAGCTCGTCCTCGTCAGGGGCGGGGGCGGGGGCAAATCTCCTGAAAGCACGATCGGTGCAGAGCAGTTCGTCGAAACGGCAAAACGGCACCTGGCGGAAGCCCCGCCGGCGTGGGATCCCTACGCCGCGGCGACCGCGGAAACATAGAGCTGCGAGCACAGCCCCGGTCCGAGGGTGAACGCAGAGGCCCCGGCGTCGAGAAGAAGGGTGTGGTCCGTCCCCTTGCTGATCACCGTGGCCACGTTGCCGGGAATGAAGTGGTGGTCGTAGAGGTACTCGAGAGAATCGCTGTCGATCTCCACCTCTTCTGTGATCCGTTCCAACCGCACCACATCGCCCACCTCGACGTCGGACAGACACGATTGGATCGCCACGCCTGATCCGGACGCGATGGCTCCGGGGATCGGATTGCCGTGCGGGCAAGTGCTCGGGTTACCGAGGAGCTCGATCAGCCGGGCCTCGACCTCGTCGGAGATCACGTGCTCCCAACGGCCCGCTTCGACATGCGCCTTGTGCCACTCGAGACCGATCACGTCGACCAGCAGTCGCTCGGCCAGGCGGTGCTTGCGCACCACGCCTTCGGCCACGGTACGGCCCTTGCCTGTCAGCTCGAGGCGCCGTCCTGAGCGCTCCACGTAACCGTCTGCTTGCAGGCGGTCGAGCATCTCCGAGACAGACGGAGCCGTCCGCCCGAGGCGCTCTGCGATGCGGGCCTGGATCACGGGTGTGCCGGCTTCCGCCAGGTCATGAATTGTCTCGAGGTACTCCTCGAGGGGCGGGTGGTAGCCGTCTGGCACGATTCGGATCCTACCGATGCCGGGTCAGCCTGGGGGCGGGCGATTTCATCATGAACTTAGGTGAGCCTAACTTCTGGCGGGTAGTCTTCGTTCTGTGACAAGTGTCTCCGTCTCCGGGGTCCACAAGGCTTTCGGCATCCGTCCGGTGCTTAAGGGTGTGAGTCTCGAAGTGGAGGATGGGGCGCTCACCGCGATCCTCGGTCCTTCGGGGAGCGGCAAGACCACACTTCTCCGGCTTATTGCGGGATTCGAACGGCTCGACGGGGGGCGCATATCGCTCGGGACCGTGGTGGCGGACGACGGCCGCAGGTACCTGCCGCCGGAGGAACGCAACATCGGTTACGTGCCGCAGGAAGGCGCACTGTTTCCTCACCTCTCTGCGGAGAAGAACGTCGCTTTCGGGCTCTCGAAATCCGAGAAGCGTGACGGCCGCGTAGCCGAGCTCTTCGAGATGGTCGGGCTGCAAGGCTTCGAGCGTCGTTACCCGCACCAGATGTCGGGAGGACAGCAGCAGCGTGTAGCTCTGGCGCGTGCGCTCGCCATACGGCCCGGCGTCGTGTTGCTCGACGAGCCCTTCGACTCTCTCGACGCGGGACTGCGCGCCAGTGTGCGGGCGGACGTGCGCCAGGTGCTGAGCCGGGCGGGAACCACTGCGATCCTCGTGACCCACGATCAGGACGAGGCTCTCTCCTTCGCAGATCAGGTGGCGGTACTGCGCGACGGTGTCGTGGTCCAAGCGGCGACACCGGAAGAGATCTACACGCGTCCCGCGGATATCGGTGTGGCCGGGTTCGTCGGTCAGGCCAATCTGGTGCCCGCGATCGCCGGCGACGGGATGGCCGAGAGCGTTCTCGGATCGATGCGCATCGCCGCGGGATCGCGCTTCGACGGGAAGGTCACGGTGGTGATCCGGCCTGAGCAGCTCCGGATAGTGCAACCGGGCTTGAACGGAATGCTGTCCGGTGTCGTCACGCATCAGGAGTACTACGGGCATGACGCGGTGGTCCACGTCAGGCTCGACCTTAAGAAGTCGACAACGCCGCGCGACATGGAAGGATCACCGCGCGACATCGTGGTGAGGACCGACGGCCACGAGGCTCCGTCAGTAGGTCAGACGGTGTGCCTGCGCGTCGATGGAGAAGTCATCGCGATGCGCGCCGGAGGAAGCTGATCCGGATCGTCCCATTCAAAGGAGCCGGCGGGCTCAAAATGTGCCGGGCCGCTCAAACGAGCCAGTCAGGGTGCCGCGCTTCGACCATTCGCTTCAGACCGGCACGGATATCAACTTTGTCCATCGGTCCGGCGATCTTCGTCAGTTTCGTGACATCTATCGGCACGCCGGCGATCGTCTTCTCCGTCTCTACGAAATCGGGGGTCAGTCCGGTGAGCTCGCCCAGATAGGTGCACCACTCGTCGAGAGAGCTCGGAGCACCGCCCCAGTTGACTACCGGGGGAGGGACATCCGCCGCGGACAACAGGGCGGGGATCGATGCGACGATGTCGTCCTCGTGGATCGGGTTGTAACGGTTGGGACGGTCGGGGTGCACCTCGATCGGTATCCCGGCGTGCATCAGCTCGAGGTGAACGCTCGGCCAGCCACCGTGGTTGCCGTAGGGGACGCACAGCCTGCAGATGATGGTCGGCAGCTCCCACCTCTTCGACGCGTATCGCACCATTGCTTCTGCCGCGATCTTGCTGATGCTGTAGGTCGACAGAAACGGGAGTGATTCGGCCCATACGCGGTGGTTGTCGCCCAAGGGGTCTTCCTCGGTGAACAGATGATCCGGTTGGGGTTCGTACACCGCGGTCGTGGAGCAGTGAAGCAGCGCTTTCGACTTGCGGCAGTGCTCGATCAGAAAGCCCATCGCGCCGGCGTTCGAATCAAGGTCCGCGGTCCAGTCGTTGGTGCGCGCCACCGAGAAGTTCAGCACGTAGTCGAAGTCTCCGGGCACGGCAGAAAGGTCCGGTTCACTCAGATCCACCTGACGGCAGGTGACTCCGAGCTCGTCGATCTCCGCTTTGGCGAACGGGTTCTTGAACCTGGCGATGCCCCACACGTCGTTGTCGGGAGCCAGGGCCTTCATCACGGGTAGAGCCACCTGACCGGTGCATCCGACCACCAGAACCTTCTCGCCTTTGAGAGGCGCCACCAGCACCACCATCCTTGTCTTTAGGTGTCGCTGCTATATCACGCTGGGCGAGTCTTCCGGCCTCCGATCCTGGTCGGACCGATCTTGTTGTGCACTCCCCGTGGTCTCGCGTTCTTCTGAGACCGCGATGAGAGCCTCGAACCGGCCGCGAATCTGATCGAGGTCGTTCGGCTCGACAATGTCGCGCTCGGCCGCCCTCATGATCATCTCGGCCTGGCGGATGATCACTGCTCGCTGGCTGGAGCTGGTCGTGTACCCGATCACGTAGGTGAGAGAGTCGATGAGGCGGATGACGACGGCGGGCATGCCGGCAGACGCCTGACGGATCTTGTCCACCGCACGGTTGACCATGCGCGGGTACGACGGATCGAACTCGATCAGGCGCACCTCCCCGGTTCTATCCCGGTAGACGCCTTCTGCCAGCTTGCGCGTCGAGATCCGGCACAGGCCTGCGGAGATCCAATCGATACACGTCAGGGCGGTGAATGTGTCGTTGACGGCGGGGGACAGGGCCCGGATCCCGATCTCCACCAGTTGATCGATGGCGAATACCGGATCCTGAATGAGGGTCCGGTGCGGTCCGGTCACATGGCTTTTGTCGAGGGCCACGGCCACCTGCGCCGCGGCCTTAGGTGGCCACACACGGGCGAGGGGTCTTCCGGCCACGATGAAGTGCCCGGTGCGGTGAGACAGCCGGATCACGGCCCCCGCGTCTTCCGCGATGTTGACCAGCTGTCCGTAGCCGACGAACTGCAGGTAACCGCTCGTGCCGGCCGGCACCGTCGCGCCTTGGGTTTCGAGCAACCTGCACAGCCCGTCGACCGACCTTTCGTCGGCGTCATCGGAGACGGGCCGGCTCGTGAGCGGATGCCCGGAATCCAGGGAATCGTCAGCCATCTCGGGGAATTCCGCGTCGATCGCATTGAACAGATCCGTGGCGATCGAGGCCACCACTTCTGGAAGCTGGATCGATTTGGCGATGTGGTGAATGAAGTAGATCAGCACCACCACGTCCGCGATGAGCAGAACTTCGGTGACCGTTATGGAGATGTCCGGGACGAAAGTTTTGGTGCTGCTCCCGGATATGGCGCCGAGGGTGAGTACCGCGTAGACGAAAGTCGCGACCCACACCCCGAGCGTTATCTGATTGCCGACGTCGCGAACGAAGTTCCGCATCATCCGCGGACCGAACTGTTGGGTCGCGAGCGTCAGGGCGAGGATCGTGATCGAGAACACCAGACCGACGACGGTTATGACGGCCGCGGCGACAGCAGAGAGAACCTCGCGTGCGTCGCTCGGGCTGAGCGTATGTATCCAGCCGGGAAGGGTCAGGTGGTGATGGCTGGCCGCCAGGTCGAGCTCATAGGTGACGACAAAGAGAACCACCGCCGCGACGGTGAGGGCAGCCGGAACGAGCCACAGAGTTGTGAGTAACTCCTCGCGGCGCCAGCTCGGCAGGCCGGAGGATGATCGGCCGGATATGGGTGGGACCAGCCGGGATCGCTTTTTCAAGGGCACCTCAATTGTCTTGTCGTATGCCGACCAGGCTTCCCGGCGCTCCGCAGCAAGTCTAGGTGAGCTTTTGACAGCGGCTATACCTCCTTGACATGAACCGCCACAGGCTTGCCGAGGAGCTCGCTGAACGAATGAAAGAGATCGTTCCCGCCTCGATCGAGGTCCGCGCCGAGGGATCGATGCTGTGGTTCTCCAACATCGAGCCCGGCGATGAAACGATGGGATCGAGCGCAAGGTTGGGATCGAGCGGCAGCTACGCGTGCCAGAACCCTGAGGTGGACGTCCCGGAACATTGGCTGATCGCGGCGTGCTGGCACGCGTTCGACGACCTGCAGGACTTCATTGACGAATCGACGACCGAACCTTGGCCCGGGACCGGCGGAAACGTGCCACGCCTGGGCGTGTATCTCGAAGGCAACGAGGTGCTGATCTGGTTCGGAGACGCAGCCGCTCCTGTGCTGAGGGTGCGCCCGGTTCTTACGGACGACGTCCTCTGATCCGAACAAGCAGGCCTGGTGAAAACCGGCTGTCAGCGTGCGTTGGTCAAACGCTTCTCCGAAAGCATGAAAGCGCGTCGTGGGCAGTCCCGGGCGGCCTTCTTCGCCATGGCCACCAGCTCATGTGGAACCGGTTCACCGCTCACCATCGGGTATCCCCACTCGTCGAGCGTGACCATCTCTCCGAGCAGCTCGGAGCAGTAGCCGTACGCCTCGCACGCGATCGGATCGACGTGTACCTGCAGCACTCTTCGTCCGTTGCTCATCTGTGTCCCTCTCTCCCGAAATGGAGAACCGATTGCCGATTGGCGAACCGGCACGGCCGTCCGACAGCGTGCGAAGCGAAGTCAGCAGAAAATACGCGCATCGCTGTACTCACGAATCGAGCCGCACCGTCGGGATGCCGGCACGCGCCGCGGCCCGTCACCTGCCCGAGACGGCTCTCGATGAGCTGAAGGCTCTTTGCACCGCCTTCGCCGCGCCAGAGGCTTTCGAGCGAGCTCGCTATGGCCGGAAGCCCGAACATGCAAGGTCCGCACTGGCCGGAACTCTGTCGCGCCAGGTACCTGGCCGCCCGTGCGGTTTCTGCCACACCGCAAACCGAGCGTGGGATCACCGCCACAACTCCCGCCCCTGTCGATGCGCCGACGGCGCACAATTCCTCGTTGCAGAACCCCACTGCGAGCTGGTCCGGTCCCACGACGCTTCCCCCGTAACCACCCACGATGACAGCGCCCGGCCAGTCCTTGAGACCTGCACCCACGACGATCTTGTCGAGTTCGGTGCCGAGAGCCACTTCGTAGACGCCGGGATTGTCGACGGCGCCCGACACGGTGACGAGCGTTGTGCCGGGAGATTCCGATGTCCCACACTGGCGGAACCAGCGCCATCCGCGACGGGAGATCAGTGCCGCGTGAGCCAGCGTCTCGGCGTTGTGGATGAGGACGGGACGCCTCTTCACCCGCAGAGGGATTGCTTTGTCCGTCCTGAATGTCGGGGCCGCCGTCCGGCCGTCGAGCCACGACGCCAGTGCGGACTCTTCTCCGGTGATGAATCGTCCGGGAGGACGGGCGACCTCGAACGGGATCCGGTCAGGTATCCGCCTCTGGCGTTCATCGATGGCCCTGAAGACGGACTCCGCGGAGTCTGGATCATTTTGCGCGACGCACACCATGATGCGTGCGGCCCCGATTGCCGCCGCCGTGATCTGCGCCCCGTCGAGTACAAGATGTGGTGAGCACGCGAGCAGGACTCGATCCTTCGAGCTCGCAGGTTCACCTTCCATCGCGTTCACGATGAGGGTAGGTGCTCTCGATGCCGATCGGACCGCGTCAAGCTTTCGCCACGAGGAGAACCCCCCGCCACCTCGTCCGGTCAGGCCCGATGCCTCGATCTCGTTTGCGAATGCCGTCGACCAATTGGGATCGCCGGCCGGAATCAGAATCTGGCCGTACATCCGGGTGTGTGCATCGAGGTCTGCGCCGTGCCTGGAACGCCAGCCCGCGAGCAGTCGGCCCGATCCTTCTGCGGAGGCGGTGTCGGGTGGCGCGCTGGCCGTTGTCACTTGGCTCTCCCATTTAGAGCGAGCTCCGTCGGTATGGGATCTCGTACGGGCGTACCGCGCCCGGCGATCGCCGATCCGGCGAAACGCCACACTGCAGCCGAGACGACCGCTAAGCAGCACAGTCCGACCAACCCATCGACCCATCCGAGGCGCATGTCGGTCCCGGTCCCGATGCTGTGGGCCATCGCCACAGGCCACGACCCGTAAGCCAGCCAATGGATCGCACGCCACACTTTGGCGTTTATGTGCGGTCGCAGCAGGCTCGAGACGACCACGGCGACCATCAGGTCAAGGGCTATCGCTCCGAGCCCCACATAGAAGCGGTCGTATGGAGAAGTAAACGGAATGGCTATCGCGGCCCAGCCGATGTGCACATAGCTGTCGAGAACGCTTGTGAGGATGTGGATCGCGAGGAATACGACCGTAAGAAGAGAGATTCGCTTATGCAGGTCCTGTTGGATGAAGCGTGGCCACGTGGTGCTACCGGCGCGGCGTGCGGTTACGAGGCCGAGCACGACGGTTGCGGTCATGAGCACCATGGCTGCGAGCCCCGTCGCTCGGGTGGCGTACCACAGGTCGATCGAGCTCACGAGGCCATCCCCGCGGGCATCATCGGACCGGCGTCCTGCGGCCACCCGCAAATGGTGGTGACGTCGCCTCCGGCTGATACGAGACGAGCGGGAAGTCCGGCGAGAGCCAACCGGTTCGGTGCGCTACGTCCCCAAATGACCGACGCGGTGCTCGCCGCATTTGCGATCACGCAGCTCGGTGCGGCCACAGACACCAGGTTCCAACATTCTGACGGGTTCTCACCGGTCCGCGGATCGACGATGTGGTGGACGACTTTGCGGGCATCTGTGGGCCTACGCCAGGTCCGCGCCAAGGTTCCGGAGCTTGCGATACCTCCTGAGTGGACCGCCACCACCTGATCGACATCGGTCGCCCGCGTATTTGATTCGTGCGCGATGCCGATCGACCAGCCGTCTCGTGGTGTCCGGCCAGCCATGGCCACGTCACCGCCGATGCACACGAGCGCACCGGTCTCAGTGAGTTCGGCGATCGATCGCGCTGCTCTGTCTGCAGCGAGCGCTTTCGCCGTTGCTCCGAGATCGAGAAGGATCCCCTTGGGGACCTTGACGGTCCGGTTCGATTCATCGAGCTCGATCGATCGCCAGGGATCGCGCTTCGCCATCCTTCGCGGAGACCTGCCGGTTACATGGCGGTCCGGCCATTCACGTGTGCCGGTGAGCAATCGAAGGCCACTTGATCCGGGGGCCGCTTCGAGCGACGCCGGCGAATGACCGAAGACTCTCGCTGGTGTGGCGAAAAGGGGAGCAACTTGCAATGCATTGGGCCTATCGATGAGTTTGAAGTCGCGGTCGTATCCCAGGGCCACCACCAGATTTCCGACGGTCGGATCGACGGCGCCGTCGCTCCACGCGGCCGCCCACAACGCCGTTCGGATCGCTTCGAACAGGAGGGGACTAACTTCCACGTCTGATCCGGCTTGCATGCACAGACGCATGATCTCCGAGTCGGGACGGAACCTGCTCGCGGCAAGATCCATGTCGTCTATCTCGCAGAGCAACAGGGCCTCCGCATCTCCGAGTGCAGTGGGATCGGTTACCGAGACTGTTGCCGTCGTGCCGAATGCGGGGACCGTCTTGACGGGGAGGTCACAGTCGTTGTCCGGGGGGTTCACCGGGTCGCTCCTGACACCGCTTTGGCCGTCGTTGTCGTGGTGGTGGGAGCGACGGTCGTAATCGTGGTGGACGCGGCCGTGGTCGAACTGGAGGCATTCGTTGATGTGGTGGCTTTAGCAGAAGTAGTGGCCGTCGTAGGCGTGGACGACCGGACGGTAGAAGTGGCTGCAGATGAGGTGGATCCCGGAATCTCAGTAGCTACGAGTGCACCGAAAACCGCTGCCGTGACCGCGGCGCCACCGGTGGCGATGCCAGTCAAGCGCCTCACCTTTCTGAGCGCGGCGGATCTTTGTGCTTGGCCTGGGGGTGGTTGGAGGGGCGACATGGGGTCTCCTTCGAGTCCTTGCTGGTGTCCTGTCTCTGAGCAAATGACACCAAGTGGGACTGTCAGTTCGGATCGCCTCCGCTGAGGGCCCGCTGTGAAAGTGGCGCGCCTCCTCGCCCTGCGTTCAAACCAGATGACTTGGCCGAGGTCGAGAGGAGCCGAGTACGCCGTTACCCGGCCGGGGTTGGTTCTGAGTCACTCTCTCCGAAGAAGGCAGCCACAGCGTCGACGAAAGTCTCTGCATCATCGAGCCACGGATAATGACCGGCTCGGTCCTGCACGGAGATCCTGGCTTGAGGAAGGAGACTTGCAAGCTCCTGCGCTTCGTGCAGCGTGGGTTGAAGGTCGAGCTCTCCGACCAAGATGAAGATTGGCACCGCAAGAAAAGCCAGGGCTTCTCTGGTTGAAGCGACGTCGAGGGCGCCCTCGGCGTAGTAAATGGACGCGCCGTCTCCACTTGTCTGTTCTGGCTCCGCAGCGGCATGTGCGCGTGAGACGTCATCCCATCGCCCGTAGAAGAATGGCGACACGTCTGCGCGGTTCTGTGGGGAATGGTCCCCGTTTTCCCACGATGCCAGCGCCGCGCGGGCGTGGGGAAACCAGGGTTCGTTTGAACGTCGCTCGAGGGCTTCGTGCCATTGTTGCTCCGTGGATTGGATGCCCATGGCGCGCAAGGCGGGCGTTATCAGCGCCATTGCTCTCACGCAGTGGGGACATCGAGCCGCATAGAGAAGCGCCAAACTGGCACCTGCTGAGTGAGCGAGGACATCAAGCTGTTCATGCCCCAGGTGAACCCTCAGGGCTTCGATGTCTGTCACGATCCGGTCCACACGCCGCCTTGGCAATTCCACGAGCAGAAGCCGCCGATGAGCGGAGAGGCCGCCTAGATCTCCGAAGTAACGCATCGAGCGCAAAGGACCGCCTGGAAGGCACACGAGCGGCTCATTGCCCGTACCCGCCTCCTCGTAGTGCACAGTCGTTCCATCGAAAGACGTGTACGTGGGCACCCAACGACGCTAGCGAAGGCGGGCGCCCAACCTAACCAAGGCATAATCGGGCGGCGCCTATTCGGACACCGCCCAACATTGATTTTCGTCGAGATCTGGAGAGGTCAGCTCGTCAGGTCGTAGATCGTCGTACCGTCGACGGTCTTCTGTGTGTAGTGCGACTCCACCCATTGCGTTATCTGCGAAGCATCCGACCCCGAGGTACCTGAACCCGCCCCGGTTGCCGCAATGAAGTAGTGGATCTTCCCTTCGGATACATATTTCTCGAACTCGGCGAGAGTCGGAGCCGGATCGGTTCCGTTGAACCCGCCGATCGCCATGACCGGGTCGTCGGTAGCCAGTTGGTATCCGGCTGCCGAGTTTGACCCGACGGTTGCCGCGACCCACGTGTACTTGGAAGCGTTGGTCTCGAGGAGCTTCACGAGAGCCTTACCGGGAGTGCTCGAGCCGAGGAATCCACCCGCTCCTCCTTGACCGCCCCCCGTCGGCCGTGAGCCCGTTCCGGTGGCACCACCTGGGAACCCGCCTCGGGTGCCGGTACCTGTCGATCCGGCGGGTGGAGCGCCGAATCCTCCGGTCCCTCTACTCGTACCGGTTCCGGTGCTGCCTGTACCTCCGGCCCCGGGAAAGCCCCCGCCCGGTGCACCCAGACCTGCGGTGCCACCCGAAGGGCGGCCGCCGGCACCGGAAAAGCCCCCCGTACCGGTCGATCTGCCCCTTGTGGGAAATCCTCCGGACCCTCCTGCACCGGGGGCACCACCGAATCCGCCTGCACCGGTCAAGGTCGGTCCCGCAGATGGGATCGCACCGGTGTGCGCAGTGGCGGCAGTATCGACCGTATATGCGAGCGGTCCGGCCGAGGCAGAAAGAGCAGCTGCGATCACAGCGCCGGAGAACCAGGCCTTCGAACGTCGCAGCGCTGGTAGCCCGCTCGTCAGGATGAGAACCGCCGCACCCAGTCCCACGATCATCACGACATAGCGGAGCCACGGCATCCAACCCGGTGATCTGTCGAGCAACACGAACGACCAGACCGCGCTAAGAGCGGTAGCCAATGTCATGGTGGCCCTCGCCACGATGGATTCGCGATGACGCCATGCGATCCCGGCGCCGACCGCGACCGTACCTGCGACGAGCGGCGCCAATGCGACGGTGTAATACGGATGGATGATCCCTTGACCGAAACTGAACACGAGGCCCGTGATGAGCATCGACCCGCCGAAGATGATCGATGCGGCACGACTTCTGTCGGTTCGCGGGGCTCGGCGCGTAAACCAAAGGCCGACGACCAGGAGAACGAGAGCGGCGGGGATGAGCCACGAGATGTCGCCTCCGAAGGTGGAGGTGAACAATCGATCTATTCCCGTCGGGCCCCATGGGTTGACAGCGGCGCCCGCGCGAGTGGCGCCACCTGCAGTGACGCTGCCTGATTCGTTGCCCGTGATCCTGCCGAATCCGTTGTAACCGAAGATAAGGTTGAGCTCGCTGTTGTTCTGAGACCCACCGACATATGGCCGATCGGCCGCAGGCGTGAGCTGAACCGCCGCTACCCACCAGCCTGCCGACACTACGAGCGCGATGCCGCCGTAGACGAGCTGGAGAAGTCTGCGCCGAAACGGTGTGTCGGCGCACAGCAGATACGCGAGAGCCAGAGCAGGTACCACCAGAAATGCCTGAAGCATTTTGGTGATGAAGCCGAATCCGATAAGCGTTCCGGCGAGGACCAGCCAGCGGGAGCTCGACTTTTCGATCGCCCTCACAGTTGCGTAAATGCTCGCGGTGAGGAGCAGCACAAGCAGTGCGTCGGGGTTGTTGTAACGGAACATCAGCGCCGCCACAGGAGTGAGAGTCACGATCGCCCCGGCCATCAGTGCTATCTGTGGCTTGAACCAGCGCCGGACAGTGGCATAGAGGATTCCGACGGTCGCAACACCTTCCAGTGCTTGGGGGACCAGGATGCTCCAGGAATTGAGGCCGAAGATCCTCGCCGAGATCTCCATGACCCATAGCGACGCCGGCGGTTTGTCGACGGTGATGAAGTTCGACGAGTCGGAAGATCCGAAGAAGAACGCTCTCCAGCTCTTTGTGCCGGCCTGAACCGCCGCGGAGTAAAAGGAGTTTCCCCATCCCGAAGCACCGAGGTCCCACAGGTACAAGACCGCGGTGACGGAAAGCAATGCGAGCAGCGTGGGGCGCACCCACGCCGGGTCCGTCGGCTTTCCCCTGAAGAATCGGGCGGCCCAACTCCGTCTCGGCTCACCGGTGTCGCCGGCGGGCGCGTCGACCCTCGGAACAATCTCCGCCGGGGTGTCCAGGGATGTCGCGCCGGGTCCGGGGGGCGCCAGTTGAAAGGTGCTCATTGGATCAGTCGTCTCCTGTGTCGATACGGATGAGTTGGTTGGGTGATTCGGTGCTCGCTTTGAAGACGAGCGAACGAAAGACCGCAAAACGGATCACCCCTGCCACACATGTGGCGAGGAGTACTGCTGCGACGCTCGGAAACCAGCCGTCACCGGCGATCCACCCGGAGATGCCGAGAGAAACGCTCGTGAGGATCAGGCTGGTGACGAGTCCGGCGACGCCGCCGATCAAGAGACCTGCGCTGCGCGTCGCCGTATCGACGGTGGTCAACCACAGGTGTGCTGTCAGGTTGGCGATCGTGCAGATCACGAGTGAGAACGTGTTTGCCCCCAGATTCCCGAGCGCGGTACGAAGCGCCAGGAACAAGGCGAGATAGCAGATGGTGCTCACGACACCGACCCGGCAGAAGCGCATCGCTTTTTCGAGTCGTTCGGTCTGTCGCGGTTCGCGAGGTTCTCCAGAAGTGAGGGATTTGCGATGCAGAAGGAGCCTGGCCACGCCGAGCAGATCGTCGGTAGCGGTCTTCGCGATATTGACCCGCGAGTCGGGATCGTCCACCCAGTCGACTGGTACCTCGTGAATGCGCAGTCCGCTTCTTTCGGCGAGGACCAAAAGCTCCGTATCGAAGAACCAGCTCTCGTCGTCAACCAGTGGGAGCAAGCGCCGAACCACCTCGGTGCGTGCGGCCTTGAAGCCGCACTGAGCGTCACTGAAGTTGTTTCGAAGCGCGGCTCGAAGGATGACGTTGTATGTACGACTGATCAGCTCACGCTTCGCGCCCCGTACTACGTGTGCACCGCGGGCGAGCCGGCTTCCGATCGCCAGATCGCTGTGACCGGAGATGAGCGGAGCGACGAGGGGAAGCAGTGCATCGAGCGAGGTCGACAGGTCGACGTCGGTGTAGACGACGACCTCCGCGTCGGAGGTCGACCAGGCCGCTCGCAGCGCTCGGCCTCGGCCCTTTTTGTCGAGGCTCATCACCCGGACACCCGGCGTGTCGGAGCAGAGTCGTCGCGCAATGGCCAGGGTCTGATCGGTGCTGCCGTTGTCGACGATGGTTACGACAGCGGGAAAGGGGAACTGTGCGTCCAGGTACGAACGCAGGCGCCGGACGCTCGACGTGATCTGGTTCTCCTCGTTGTACACCGGGACCACCACGTCGACCACGGCCGCGGCCGTGCGTGGGTCCTCGGGATCACGGGTCTTTACTGAGGGCTGTAGGAGCACACCGTGATTGTGGGGAACGGGATTAGGCCCTATCTGGACCTCAGCTGTGAGCCCGCGTAGAAAGTGAGCCCGGTCTCAAACCGCCAAAGGTGCAGGTCGAACCGGGTCTGAGGGGATTCTGACCGTAAACACGGCCCCTCTGCCCGGCCGTGGCGCCGCAGAAACGGATCCACCGTGAGCGGAGACGATGGATGCCGCTATCGAAAGACCGAGACCGGCGCCGCCGCTTTCGCGAGATCGGGATCTGTCGGTCCGGTAGAAGCGCTCGAATACCTTTCGAGCCTGTTCTCCTGTGAGCCCGTCACCGGTGTCGGCCACCTCGATGACAGCTGATCCGGAGCCATCTTCTGAGACCGTTACCGTGGTCGTGGTTCCTCTGGGGGTGTGGGATCTGACGTTGGACAGAAGATTGTCGATCACCTGTCTGAGGCGGGGTCCGTCGGCTGGCACTTCGACGGGGTGAGTGGCGACGAGCGTGGTCGGCCAATCAGGTCCGACTGCTGCCGCAGTGCGGATCGCGTCCGAAACCAGGGCGACCAGCTCGATCGGTTCCTTTTTGAGGGGTATCCCTTCGTCGAGGCGGGCCAGAAGCAGAAGGTCCTCAACGAGCCTTCCCATCCTCGCGGTCTCTGCCCTGATCCCTTGAAGGACCCGGCTCAGATCTTCGGGACGACTCGACGCTCCGCGCTCGAAGAGCTCCGCGTATGCCGACACTGCAGCGAGTGGCGTGCGCAGTTCGTGGGACGCGTCTCCGACGAATCGTCGGAGCCTTTCCTCTGAGGAACGGAGCTCTGCTTCGGTCGCGTCACGTTGTGCGAATGCTTGTTGAATTCGCGAGAGCATCACATTCAAGGTGGTGGCGAGACGGCCGACCTCCGTCTTGTCGTTCGATACAGGCACCCGTTCGTCGAGCTCGCCGTCCGCGATCGACTCGGCGGTCCTCTCCATCGCGATGAGCGGTCTGAGCCCACGCTGGACCAGCAGCAAACCGAGAGCCGCGGCTACCGCGAGTGCACACAAAGAGACGATCAGCTCGACCAGCTGGAGAGTGTTCAAGGTCGCGATGACGTCGTTCACGGGTTCGGCAACCACGAGATAGTCGCCGGCGTACTGTCCGGACGCGACGATCTCGACGCGAACCCTGAATGCCGGACCGCTTGCCTCTGTCGCATTGACCGTGAGGTATACAACTTGGGATCCGTCGGTCCCCGTGGTGAATCCGCTGATGTGGTCGGGGAGGTCGGGCGTGTACTTCTGTTCGCCGTAGTACGGCCGCGAGATTTGTTGGACGACCTGCCCGCTCGGGCTCACGACCTCCTCATACTGGCTGACACCGTTAGGCATGGGTCCGCCCGGTTGGGGACCGCCTTGAGGAAATAGACCGCCGCCCCCACCCTGTGCCAATTGGACGTACTGACGTGCACCGGATTGCAGGTCCTGGTCTACGCGGCCGTAAAGGAATGAGCGCAGCTGCGTGTAGGTCACGATGTCCGCTGCCAACAGGGCGACGAGAGAGGCGATCCCGACTGCCAACAGCAGGCGGGTGCGCAGCGACACCTAGGTCGCCGTGGGGTCGCGCAACACGTAACCGACCAGGCGGATCGTGTGGATCAGCGGAGGCCCGTCACGCTCGAGCTTCTTGCGCAGGTAGCTCACGTACGTCTCGACGACGTTGGCGTCGCCGCCAAAGTCGTAGTGCCAGACGTGGTCGAGGATCTGGAACTTGCTGAGCACCTGGCGTGGATTCATGAGGAAGAAGCGCAGCAGGTTGAACTCCGTCGCGGTCAGCGTGATCTCCTTTCCACCGCGTCGGACCTGATGCGCCTTTTCGTCCATCTCGAGGTCGCTGAAGCGAAGGATCCCGTCAGAGTCCTCGGTGGTGCCGCTACGCCTCAGGATCACCTGCGTACGCGCGACGATCTCCGCTAGAGCAAAGGGTTTGGTCACATAATCGTCACCGCCGACGCTCAGGCCGGCCAGCTTGTCCTCGAGTGCGTCCTTGGCAGTCAAAAAGAGGATCGGCGTCCTGACGCCATCTGCACGGAGTCGCCGTGTCACCTCGATCCCGTCCAGGTCGGGCAGCATGATGTCGAGGATTATCAGATCCGGTGGATTGTCCTGCGCCTTTCTGAGCGCCGTGCGCCCATTGGTCGCTTCCTCCACCTCGAAACCTTCATAGCGCAGCGAGGTGGCGACGGCATCTACGATCGAGAGTTCGTCGTCAACGACGAGCACCCTCTGTGCCTCGCGCTCGCGAGTGCTTTGGTTGGCCTGACTGGGCATCCTTACCTCCTGTCGCCTAGCCAGGATCACCTCCCCATCTTCCCTGGTCCTGTGGCCCCGCTGTGAGCCCGCTGGGAGATCTGCCTACAGGTATGGCCTGGTCAAGCCGGTTTAGTCGGTTGAGGGTCGATCAACCGGCACGGTATGTCCGCGTTCTCGTCGAGGTGGAAGCTGGCACATACCCGGTGGTAGCCGTCAGCGATCGTGAGCGCGACGCCCGAGGTGTACGCGCCTCTGACTAGAAGCACCGGGGACAGCTTTTCGCCTTTTCGGACCTTGCGGAGATCTAACGCGACGTGCGGATTGTCCTCCGCCAGAAGGGGCAGGGAGCTGGCACGCAGAAGATCCTTGGCCTTGCGATGAATCAGGGGGGCAGCCTTGAGCTCACGCACCAGGGACTCGGCGGCGCTGGGATCCGTGATGAGGCTCAAGTAGTCGGTAGCCGCGGGGTAGTCGTGCTCGTCCGGCTCACCCTTCCAGTGCTCTTCGCCCTTATCCGGTGAATCGGTCTTCTTTGCCATGCACCACTATCGCACCCGTTAGGTCCAACGTCGCTTTCTGTATACGAAGAAGATCCTGCCTATGACGCCGCCGACTCGTACGTAGGGGACCAGCGGTGCCACCCAGAGGACCTCGATGGTCGAGTAGCCCATCTCGCGCATATGCCTGAGCGCGCCGGTCAGCAGTCCACGGGAAGCTCCCTTTCCCATCAAATCCGGACGTGATGCGATCGGACCGAGGGTCGCTGAGCGGTTCACGTCGAATGCGCACAGGCCTGAGTATCCGTTCCCGTCACGCACGACATGAAGAGAATCCTGATCGAACGCCCGCAAGAATTCAGGGCGCCAGTTCGGCCAATGCTCCTCCGCCCATGCCGCCACGGCATCGCGCTCGGAGGCATCCGGCGGCCCTCCTTCTGTGGGTTCGTCCGGGATCTCAGAGAGGTTGACGACGACGTTGTAGTTGGCTTCCTCTCTCGAGTAGTGATGTCGTTCCAGCAGGTAACAGAGCCCGGTCTCGGAAACGGGAACTCCGGGAAAGAGGAAGTAGGGCGGATCGGCTCCGAAGGTTATGACGCTGGCCTCTTTCAGGTCGACTTCAACCGTCTCCACCAACGCATGGCCGAAGCCCTTGCTCCGTGCCTCAGGGGCCACGGCGATGAGCCGAACGTGGCCTTGATCACCCTCTCTTAGAGAAGCCACGACTCCGACCGCCGGATCGAATCGGACCACAGCGGCCTGATCCGGGGCGAAAAGAGCCTTGGCGATCTCTTCTTCCGTGAACGGCTGGGATATCGAGCGCGCCACAAGGGCGCTGATGTCCTTCAACGCCTGTGGGCCCACCTTGGGGAGGAGTGATTCTTCTGTCACCGGGTGCGGTCAGGATACGGTCAGCAGAGACATGGCGAAAGGAACAGCATGAAGGCAGCTGTCTATTACGAGACCGGCGGACCCGAAGTGTTTCGCTACGAAGACCTTCCCGATCTGACCGCTCCAGGCCACGGAGTGCTCGTCCGGGTCGGGGCGATCAGCGTCGAAGGTGGAGACACTCTGCATCGCGCAGGGGGAGACATGTCCGCCGTGCCTACGGTGGTCGGGTATCAGTGCGCCGGGACGGTTTTGGAAACAGGCCAGGGTGTCACGGGTCTTTCAGTCGGCGATCGAGTAGTGACGGTGGGCCTCGACGGTTCCCATGCAGAGCTTCGCGCCGCGCCTGAAAGCTTCTGCTGGAAGATCCCCGACGGCCTCTCCACTGAGGAAGCGGCATGCATCCCTGTGGCTTATGGAACCGCGCATGACTGCCTGTTCGAGTTCGGACACGTGAAAAAAGGTGAGAGCGTTCTCGTTCAAGCCGGGGCGAGCGGGGTGGGAATCGCCGCCATCCAAATGGCTAAACGTGCCGGCGCAACGGTGCTCGCGACGTCTTCGAGCGACGACAAGCTCGACAGGCTCAGAGACTTCGGTCTCGATTATGGGATCAACTACGCGGACAAGGACGTCGTCTCCGAGGTACTGACCGCGACCGCCGGAAACGGGGTCGATGTGATCATCGAATCGGTGGGCGGACCGGGACTCGTGGAGAACTTGAACGCCCTGGCATACCGGGGCCGGTGCGTCTCGCTCGGAGACGTAGGGAGGGGAGCGCCTGCCATGCTGGATGTCGCTTCGCTCCGGCCGAAGAACCTGACCGTGAGCGGATACTTTTTGGGTGCTGAACTGCTGTTGCGGCCGAGCACCTATAAGACGGTGGCCGGGATCATCGATGACGTGGCGAAGGGCGATCTGAAAGTTGTGATCGACCGGACCTTTCCATTGTCCGATGCAGAAGCTGCCCATCGCTACATCGAGAGCCGTCAGTCGTTCGGACGGGTCCTGCTCGTTCCCTGAGAGGAGTACTCGACCTCCGCCTTGATCCTCTCCAGGGTCCTCAACATGTCGTTGTGGTTCCTCTTGCCACGTAGTTTCCCGAGGACGGCCCAATAGAGGTGGAACACCGCTTTGTCGGCAAGCTGAAATGACTCCGTTACATCGGTGCCGTCACCGTTCGGGGCGAGTTTGTAGCTCCAGATGTTCAACGGCTTGTCGGGGTTTCCCACTCCGAAGGTGAACTCTTTACCCGGCTCGGAGACCCGGACCGTGCAAGTCGTCCAATAGATCGGGCCTTTCTCGTTTCGCTTGACGTGGCCTCGAAAGCGGGCACCCACATCGGGACCGGTGGCACCGTCGACCCACACGGCCTCGAAGGTCTCCGGGCTGTATCGGCCGATCTTGGTCACGTCGCTCACCAGATCCCAGATCTTGTCGGCGGGTGCCTTCATGTGAACCGTTACTGCATCGTGCATCCCTATCGCCTCCTTGGCTCGATACGCCGTCCGGAGCTGAAGGCCTGCTGACCCTCGTACAGGGCCTTGGGATCGCTACCGAGTCGGATCAACACTCGACCCGCGTCGAGCGCCTGGCGGCGTGACAGCTCCTGGGCCAGCCATATGGCGCGGACCGTTCCTTGTACTGCGACGGCAGGCGACTTGGCGATCTCATTGGCCGCCCACGCCACCGAATCGTGTAGGTCGGCTGCCGGAACCACCTCGGAGACCAATCCGATCTGGTGCGCTCGTTGCGCCGACATCCGCTCACTCGCACCCAGAAGGGCGAGGCGCATGATTTCGCCGAAGGGCATTTTCTGCAGCATGTGCATCGACTCGAAGCATGCCGTCATGCCGTAGGTCACGTGTGGATCGAAAAACGTGGCATGGTCTGCCGCGATTATGAATTCCACCTCTCCGAGCATGTAAAAGGCGCCACCGCACGCCATCCCGTTCACCGCGGCGATCACCGGCTTCCACAAGTCGTTGGTCTTCGGACCGATGTTGTCTCCGGGGTCGTCGAAGTGCCACGGAGTCGAAGCGACGTGCCCTACGCCGCTGGTCGCGCTGGTCGCGCCAACGTCGTCTTCGCTCTGCCAATCGCCCATCGCTTCGTTTCTGTCGATGCCTACGCAGAACGCTTTTTCTCCCGCGCCTGTCAGGACCACGCAACGTATGTCGTCGTTGCTGCGAAGGCTTCTCCAGACGTCGCGCAGCTCGCGTTGCATCTGGAAATTGAAGGCATTGTGGACCTCGGGGCGATTGAGGGTCACCCAGGCGACGCCTTCTTTCTCCTCGTACAAGATCGCTTCGTAGTCGGGCATAGCGGGATGCTACCGTGCGGTCCCTCGCTGATCGTCATAGCTTTCTGCCATGAGCGACTTCCGAATTGACGAGATTTCGGGCAGTAGGGCGCCCTTCGTGGCCGGGACGGGATTCGATCTGTCGATCGTCGGCTACCAACAAGCCGAGTATGCGTTGTCAGGCGTCGCCACCGCGTTTACGGCGGCGTCCGGGCGGACGCAACCGGCAGACGAAGCCGACTTCGCCACGCGGATCCTGGTTTACAGGCCCATCGAGAGCGCTCGGTTCAACGGCACCGTGTGGGTTGAGTGGCTGAACGTGAGCGGAGGTCTCGACGCGGCGCCGGGATGGATCCACGCGCACACCGAGATCACCCGGCGAGGCGCCGCCTGGGTCGGAGTGTCGGCACAGAAGACCGGTGTCGACGGTGGCTCGAGCCTTCTCGGCTTGGCCGCGACGGGGCTCGTAGGAGCTGACCCGGAACGCTATGGATCGCTTCACCATCCGGGCGACCGATTTTCTTACGACGTCTTCACCCTGGCGAGCCGGCTCGTTCGTGACGGGAAGGGCACGATCCTCGACGATCTCGAGATCACGAGGGTCATCGCGACGGGTGATTCACAATCGGCCTTCAGGCTGACGACCTACGTGAATGATGTCGATGACCTCGCACGCGTTCATGACGGGTTCATGATTCATTCTCGCGGCGGTGGAGCGGCGCCCTTGGATCAGGAGGCGCAACTGTCGGCCGCAGTCGAAGGAGACCCGGTGTTCTTTCGTGACGATCTCCGGGTTCCGGTGTTCTGCGTCGAAGCCGAGACCGATGTGATCACTCTGCAATTCATCAATGCTCGGCAGGAAGAGGCCGACAAGCTGTCTGTGTGGGAGATGGCCGGCACGTCCCATGCAGACATGTAC
>JBAPRR010000240.1:0-18422 GCA_049281195.1 Acidimicrobiales bacterium | reverse complement strand
GGCTACTGGCTGGTCGCCTCCGACGGCGGGGTGTTCAGCTTCGGTGACGCCTCCTTCTACGGCTCTGAGGGTGCCCGGCACCTGAATGCCCCGATCGTCGGCATCGCGTCTACACCCGACCAGAAGGGCTATTGGCTGGTGGCCTCCGACGGGGGGGTGTTCAGCTTCGGAGACGCCTCCTTCTACGGATCGATGGGTGCCCGGCACCTGAACAAACCGGTGGTGGGCATGGCGGCCACCCCCGACGGCAGGGGGTACTGGCTGGTGGCCTCCGATGGCGGGGTGTTCAGCTTCGGCGACGCCTCGTTCGCCGGTTCGATGGGCGGCAAGCACCTGAACGAGCCGGTCGTGGGGATGGCGTCAGTGGTGTCCGGCGCCGGCTACTGGCTGGTGGCATCTGACGGTGGGATCTTCAACTTCGGAGCGGGCGGATTCGCCGGTTCGATGGGCGGGAAACACCTGAACGCACCCATCGTGGCCATGGCCGGGCCGGCCGGGGGGCCCGGTTACTGGCTTGCCGGATCCGACGGGGGAGTGTTCGCCTTCGGGCCTCCATTTTCGGGTTCCGCCGCTGACCTGGCGCTTGCCGCCAAGGTCGTCGGTATGGCCTCCACCTGATCAACAGGCCGTCCCCCGGGCCCAAGTAGGATCGTTGGGCCATGGGCGCTGCAGCAACGGTCGCTCTCGTCACGTCGTGCATCGCCTTGGTAGCCGTCACGGTCACCACGGTGGTCGCCTTAAGGTTGGGCAGGCGCACACGCGAGCTTGCGAGATTGGTGACTGAACTGCGCTCCGAAACGCTGCCTTTGGTGCGCGAGGCGCGCACGGTGGTGGATCACGCCGCCACGGAGATGGAACGTGTCGGAGACGTGCTCGGAAACGCTGAAGCCGTCTCGGCCACAGTCGACTCGGCGTCGAGGCTCGCGTATCGCGCCTTTTCCAATCCGGTGGTGAAGACCGTCGCGTTCGGATCCGGCCTCGGCGGCGCGTTCAGACGCCTGGTGGCGTTGCGCACCTCCGGGCGCTCGAAAAGGAGCTGAGCGTGTTCAAAAGAGCACGGTGGCTCGCAACCGGCGTCGCACTCGGGGCGGGCGGGACGATCTGGGCCAAGCGGCGCATTGTCGATCTCTCCGAGCGGTTCGAAGCTGGTCGTGTCGCTTCGGACGTGGCAGATGCCACGCGCGGCCGGGTGCGCTCAGCCGTAGAGGCGGGACGTGCGCAGGCGCAGCGTCGCGAGGCTGAGATACGTACCAGCCTCGAGGGTCGCAACCGGGTCGACCGATAGGCTCGCCCGGATGGATGCTGCGGAGCTGAGGTCCGCTTTCACGGGCTTCTACGCCGCACGGGGCCATACGGTGGTGCCGTCTGCCAGCCTCATCCCGCACGACCCCACGGTGCTGTTCACCATCGCCGGCATGGTGCCGTTCAAGCCCTACTTCCTGGGCGACGAGATCCCTCCCTACAGCCGGGCCACCACGGTCCAGAAGTGTTTCCGGACTGTTGACATAGACATAGTGGGGACCACGACCAGGCACCTCACCTTCTTCGAGATGCTCGGAAATTTCAGCTTCGGCGACTACTTCAAAAAAGACGCCATCCCGTTCGCCTGGCAGCTGTTCACCGAGACTCTGGGCATCGAGGCGGACCGCCTGTGGGTGACCGTCTACGAAACCGACGACGAGGCAGCCGACATCTGGACCAAGTCGGTCGGGGTGTCCCCCGACCGCGTCCAGCGCATGGGTGAGGACAACTTTTGGAAGATGGGGGACACCGGTCCGTGCGGGCCTTGCTCGGAGCTCTACTACGACAAGGGCGAGGAATACGGACCGGGTGGCGGTCCCGCATACGGCGGTGACGAGCGCTACATCGAGCTCTACAACCTGGTGTTCATGCAGTACAACCGGTCCTCGGACGGCACGACCGAAGATCTGCCCAGGCCCAGCATCGATACCGGTGCCGGCCTGGAGAGGGTGTTGCCCGTCCTGCAGCAGGTCTCATCGCCGTATGACACCACACTCATCAAACCGGTGATCGAAGTCGCAGAATCGCTCTCGGGCACCCGTTACGGGACCGATCCGGCTACCGACCGGTCGCTTCGCGTGCTCGCTGATCACGCCAGAGCAATGACGATGCTCGTGACCGACGGCGTGCTGCCCTCGAACGAAGGACGCGGTTACGTGCTCCGGCGCGTGATCCGCAGAGCGGTGTTGCGGGCACAGTCGCTCGGTGTCTCCGGTGGCGTCACCTCCGCACTCATCGAAAGCGTGGCATCGACCCTCTCTGACGCCTATCCCGCGATCGCCGCGGATATCGAGCTCGTCAAGGCCACCACGGGGCGCGAGGAGGAGCAGTTCCTCCGCACTCTCGACTCGGGCATGGCAATCCTCGAATCCGAGCTGGCGAAGGGAGCGGCCGTCCTTTCAGGCGACGTCGCGTTCCGGTTGCATGACACCAATGGCTTCCCTATCGACCTGACCGTTGAGATCGCCGGCGAGCACGGTGTGCAGGTGGACACTGAGGGATTCGAAAAACAGATGGCGCTCCAGCGCGAACGGGCGCGTTCTGACGCGTCCAAACGACGCAAGGCTGCGGGGGACGAATCCACCTACCGCGAGCTGCTGGACGAGTCCGGACCGACGCGATTCACCGGCTACGAGCACTACGAGCAACCGGCGGTGGTCGTGGCCGTCTTTTCGGGCGCGTCGCCTGACGAGTACGAAGTCATCCTGGACCGGACGCCGTTCTATGCCGAGTCCGGGGGCCAAGTGGGAGACACCGGTGCCATAACCACAGAGACAGGCCGGGCCGTGGTGTACGACACCCAGAGTCCGCTGGTCGGAATGATCGTGCACAAGGCCAGAATCGAGGGCCAGCTATTCGCGGGACAGGACGCGCTCGCGGTCATCGACGCGGCCCGCCGCGAGTCACTGAAGCGCAACCACACCGGCACCCACCTGCTCCACTCGGCGCTTCGCCGGGTGCTCGGCGACCACGTACGCCAGCAGGGCTCTTATGTGGCGGCGGACCGCCTCAGGTTCGACTTCTCCCATAACGCCCAGGTGCAACGTGACGAGCTCGAGGCGGTCACCGCTCTCGCCAACGAAGACGTGATCACAGATGACCGGGTCGAGACCCTCGAGATGTCCCGAGCGGACGCCGACGCGACTGGAGCCGTGGCGTTTTTCGGTGACAAGTACGGAGAGCGGGTGAGAGTGGTGCGGGCCGGATCGCACTCGACGGAGTTGTGCGGAGGCACGCACGTCGGTGCACTCGGAATGATCGGACCGGTGACGATCACCTCCGAGAGCTCGATCGGTGCCGGAACTCGACGCATCGAAGCGGTCACCGGGGCCGGATCGCTCGCGTTGTCAGTGGAGCACCGCCGCATACTCGACGACGCCGCCCATATGTTGCGCGTCGAGCCGGAGGGACTCATAAGTGCCCTCGAAAAGATGTCCGACCGTCAGAAGCAGACCGAAAAGGAGCTCGCGCAGTTGCGATCGCGCTCGGTCGACTCCGACGCCGCGGCCCTCGCCTCCGAGGTCACCGACGGCGTGGTGATCGCCCGTCGCGATGGTCTCGTGCCCGACCAGCTGAGAGACCTGGCGCAGGCGGTGCGCAAGCTCGAAGGCGTAAGAGCGGTTGTGCTCGGCGGATCGCCCGACGGGGAAAAGGTTGCCATCGCCATAGCGACCGACGGCGGGGTGAATGCCGGACAGCTCGTCAAGCGGATCGCTCAGACCGTGGGCGGCGGGGGAGGGGGCTCACCCGAGCTGGCGGTGGCCGGCGGAAGGGACCCTTCTCGTATCGATGACGCATTGCGTGAGGCGTTCGTCGTTCTCGGGGTTCCAGCAGGCTCGTGAGTCCGTGAGCCCACCCGGCGCTCGCGCTCTCGGGCTCGATCTCGGGGAGCGGCGCATCGGCGTGGCGGTAACCGACTCCGGGAGAACGCTGGCCGTTCCTCTGTGCACGATCGAACGCAACGGTAAGGAGCACGGACAGATCCGTGATCTAGTGGACGAGATGGGCATAGGCGTCGTAGTGGTGGGCCTGCCGAAAAGCCTCGATGGGCGGATCGGACCTGCAGCCCGGTCGATCAGTCACGAAGCGCACACCCTGGCGGACGAGTTGAAGGCACTAGGAGTCGATGTGGTGATGCACGACGAGCGCTTCACCACCGTTGAGGCCAATCGCGCTCTCGCCGGCGCCGGGAAGAGGTCGCGTGACCGGAGGAAGGTCGTCGATCAAACGGCTGCCTGCGTGATGCTGCAGGCTTGGTTGGGTGGCTGACACCCCGGGCGGAGCAGATCCCGCCACCGACGAGATATTCGACGTTGAGAAACCGCAGGAGCTTCCGGCGCACCGCCGTCGCCGCGGCTTTCTGGCGCGACATCTGGTAGGCGTCATCGTTTCCGGGTTCGTGATCGTCGTTCTCGTGGTCATAGGAGTGGGGTGGCTGTGGTACTCGTCGGCGGAGTCCGGCAGTCCGGGATCAGGCGTCGTCGTCAACGTGGCCAGCGGGGACAGTTTCACCGCCATCAGAAGCGAGCTCATAAAGACCGGAGTGGTGCGCAGTGGGTTGGCCCTCGATTTCTACGTGCTCGTGCACGGCACGCCAGACGTCCAGCCGGGCCAGTACTACCTGCAGAAGAACGACCCCTTCGGCGATGTGATCGGGATCCTCAACAATCCGCCCAACGTCTTGGATCTCGAAGTTCCTTCCGGCTTCACCGTCTCTGAGATTTCCGAGCGCATGGAGTCAGCCGGTTACGACACCCTGTCCACGGATTTTCAGACCCTCGCCACGTCGGGGAAGGTCAGATCGCCGTTCGAGCCGGCCGGCTCGAAGAATCTCGACGGCCTGCTCGGAGCGGGTTCGTACCAGATCCTTCCCGTGGAAAGCGCTAACCAGGTACTCGAAAACATGATCGAGTCGTTCACCAAGACCGCCGCGGCCGCCGGTCTCACGCCCGGCACCACCCTCAACGGTCTCGACGCGTACCAGGTGGTGACGCTGGCCTCGATCGTCGAGAAAGAGGGATATATCCAGAAGAACATGACGAAGGTGTCGAGAGTCATCTACAACCGTCTGACCGACGGCATGCCCCTTCAGATGGACTCCACCATCCTCTACTCGCTCGGACAGGACGGGGGGACCGTCACACCCGCCGATCTTCAGATCAAGTCTCCTTACAACACATACCTCAACACCGGACTGACACCGACACCGATCTGCCTTCCTTCGACCCACGCTCTCGATGCGGCTCTTCACCCTGCGGACGGAAAATGGCTGTACTTCGTCGTTGTTGAACAAGACGGCACGGAGGCCTTTTCCGACACTTACGCCGGCCAGGTAGCCAACGAGAAGTTGGCGGAGCAACGTGGCCTCGGTTAGTCGTTCCTCTCCCGAATGGCCGAGCGCGGCATCTCGGGTGGTGGGCACGATCGGCTATCCGGTGGCCCAATCGATGTCGCCGTTGTTGCATCAGGCCGCATTCGATGCTCTCGGGCTCGACTGGGTGTCGGTGGGGTTCGAGGTTCTTCCCGGCGAGACCGCTGCCGCGCTCAACGGGGCGCGCTCTCTCGGGATCGCCGGATTGTCCGTGACGATGCCGCACAAAACCGAAGCGGCCAAACAGATGGACATGCTCACGCCGCTCGCGCAACGACTCGAGTCGATTAACTGCGTGATCCCGCGCCACGGCCGGTTGGTGGGCGACTCGACAGACGGCGCCGGGATGCTCGAGGCTTTGCGTCGTGACGCCGGTGTCCATCCGGCTGGGATGCGTTGCGCGGTGATCGGAGCAGGTGGCGCGGCGCGCGCCGCGGTGGCCGCGCTCGCCGACGCCAAAGCGGCGGAGGTAGTCGTCGTGAACCGCACCGAGTCGCGCGCATACGACGCCGCCAAACTGGCCGGGGCTGTCGGTCGTGTGGCCGGTCCCGAAGCGCTGACCGGAGCCGAGCTCATCGTTCACGCCACGCCGTTGGGAATGGTCGGACGCGAGGAGGAGAGCTCGCTCGGCGATCTCAGCGGTTACTTCCACGAGGGCCAGGTCGTCATGGATCTGGTGTACGTACCGCAGCGCACAGGGATATTGATCGCGGCCGAAGAGCAGGGCGCCACTGCGGTCGGCGGGATCGGAATGCTCATCCACCAGGCGGCAATCTCGCTCGAGCACTGGACCGAACGTGTTGCTCCACTCGACGCCATGTGGGCGGCAGCCCTCAACAAGCTGGCCCAATAGAAGCTGGCCCAATAGAAGCTGGCCCAATAGAAGCTGGCCCAGTAGAAGCTGAGCCAGTAGGCGCTTATCTCAGACGAAGTTCATCGTCGGGAACGGGCCATCCAGGAACGACTGGGGATCCACTCCGATGACCCGGTCGAGGACCGTGGCGTAGACCGAGCGGAAGTCGGTGGTGTAGATGGTGTTGTCCTCCGACAGCTTTGTAAGGCTGGGCGGTTCCCCGTACCAGCCACCGTGCACCGAGGGGCCGGCCGCAAATGCCACGTTGGCCCAACCGTGATCGGATCCCGCGCTGGCGTTGCCGCCCACCCGGCGCCCGAACTCCGTGTACACCAACACCACAGCGCCCTTTCCCCTGGGATCGGATGAAACCGTGTCCACGAAAGCCGACACCGCCTGGTCGAGCTCACCGAGCAGCAGCTGTTGGGTCGGCGTCTGATCGGTATGGGTGTCGAACCCGCCGAGCTCGACGCTATAGACCTGGCTGGCAGCCCCGCCCAAGATGAGGTTGGCGACCATGCTCAGCTGAGTGGCCAACACTTCCGAACCGGCCACACCACCGCCCCCGTTCGCGATGGCCAGCGATTGTTGGGCCGAGGCCGTGGCCGCACTCGATCCGGGACTCCCGTTCAGGTGCAGGGGGTTGGCCGAAGCGCTCCGGTCCAAGATGGGTCCCAGGGTCTTGTCCACCTGCAGCAGGTATCCGTTGGATTGCGCCGCCTGAGCCAGCAGGAAGGCCTCGCCCGCGGTGCTGCCGGCCATCTCCGCATACAGCCCCCGTTCGGCCAGTTTGCCCGGTAGTACCAACTTCCCGGCCGGAATGGTGACCCCTTGGACCTTCTCCCCGGTGAGGGCCATCGGGGTGGTCGGACCCACGCCGACTGCTCGTAGCGGTCCGCCCGCGGTGGCGTCGAGCCAGCGACCGATCCACCCGGTGCTCACAGATCCCGACGGCACCGCGCTCTGCCAGATGTCCATGGATTCGAAATGGCTGTAGTTGGGATCCGCGAAACCGACCCCCTGGATCACCGCCAACTTCTTCTGGTCCCACAGTTTTTTGAATCCGGGCATGGAGGGATGGAGGCCGAACCCCTCGCTCAAGGGGAGCACGGTTGAGGCATCCAGGGCCAGGGGACCCCGGGCCGACTCGTAAGCCGGATCCTGATACGGGATAACGGTGTTGAGGCCGTCGTTTCCCCCGTACAGCGTGACCAGAACCAGAGGGCCCGCCGGGGCGGTGTCCGCCGTTTCCGGCGTACTTCCAGCGAACAGTTCCTCCCACGCCCGAGGCCCGAGAGTGGCTCCGATTACCCCCACCGCTGCGGTGCCGCCGGCCAATCCAAGAAACCGGCGCCTGCTCAGCCCGCGCGAACGGGGGTCAGAAGCAGGGGCCGGAGCTACAGAGTCAGTTTCGGGCATCGGGCACCTCAGTTCGAGACGTACTCGGGGGAGACCAGCGCCAGGGTCATCAGAGCCGCCGGGTCCCCACTGGCTCGCCGGAGAACGGCGTTGGTGCTCTCCGACCAGGAATCGACCGACAGAAGAGCCGACGCGGCCTCCACCCGGGCGCTCGGAGCCACGTCTGCGATCGCCGACAGATCGGCGACTTCCGAGAGCCGTTGCGCGAGCCTCCACCTGGCCAGGGCGGCTGCGGTGGACAGCCAGTACTGGTTCTGACCCCACCCGCCCACACTCGGGGGGTCGAACAGGATCTGACCCATCCCGGCCATCGGCTCTTCCAGATTCAGCTTTCCGCTGAGCACATCGGAAGCGGTGAACCCCAGGGCCCGCAACGCTCCCACCACGTATTCGGTGGGCTGCTTGATCAATCCGGTCATGGCCGTCACCGACGTGAACCGGGGATGCTCGAAAATGGCCCCCAGCAGCGCTGTGACGTTTCGGTCAGTGGCATAGACGGCGCTCAAGTCGCTCACCACGGGATCACTGGTGGTCACCGGGTACGCCAGGTGACTCCACAGACACGCCGGAACGTATCTGGCCGACGCCGCGCTGGTCGTGGCCAGCTCGATCACCTGCTGGCCGGTGGTCACCCCTTTCGTACCGAGGAATGTCTGGGCGACGGTGCTGTGGTCGCCGGCATCGATGCTGAAAACCCCTCCCCGTCCCACCCGCCAGCCCGTAAAGCAGTAGGCCGCCGCCCGTACATCGGCCTCGGTGTAGGTGCCGATGCCCATGGTGAAGCGCTCCATCAGCTCTCTGGCGAAGTTCTCGTTGGGATTGGCCTTGTTGTCTGACCCGGCATCCAGCCAGATGAGCATGGCTGCTCCGGTACCCACCGCTTGAGTGAGGTCGGTGAAACTTCCCGCTCCCTGCGTACGCAGGATCTGGTTCTGGGCGTACATGTAAAGGGCGAAGCGAACCTTGGAGATGGCGGTCGGGAACTGACCGTGCAAAAGGAGGGTGAGCTTCTCCGCCAGTGGCTGTCCGCTCGCCACCATCCGGGCCAGCCACCAGTTGGTGAGCGCGAGCCGCTCGGCGGCGAGTGTCTTGTCGAGCGCCTCGCGAGCGACCGGGTCGGTTCTGAGCCGACGGAAATCGGCCGGGGGAGTGGTGAAGGTGGGAACCTTGACCGCGTCTGCAGCGTGGTCGGAGATAGCAAGCCCGCGAAGCATTTGGTTGACGGTGGCTCCATAACCCGCTGCGGTCGAGGCAGTCACCTGAGCGGGAGTGGCACCGAATCCCGCTCGACGATAGAGATGGGCGATGGCAGTTGTTTGGCCCATGCAACCCAGGCTGAACGATGGCGATGAACCGGCGGTAAGCAAGGTGTTAGGAGACGATTAGGTCCTCCCGCGCCCATCCTCGCCCGAAGGAGGCGCCTCCGGACCTATATCCTGTGCGCCGGAGCGCTTGGTGACGATCCTTTCGGAACATCGGCCGGCACCCGGCCGGCACCGCCCGACCACGAAAGTCCAGCTGGCCTTACGCTTCGACTACGCGCTGGCGTTGGCCACGCTCTTCGTCGCGGCCATCGGCGTGCTGATGGTCTATTCGGCGACACGGGACAACCTGGCGCTGAACGGCGACGACCCCAAGTACTACCTGAAGCGTCAGGCCGCGTACGTAGTGGTCGGGATCGTCGTGATGGGGGTCGTAGCGGTCCTCGACTATCACTGGCTCGAGCACGCCAGTGCCGTCATCTACGTCTTCGTGATCGTCGGACTGCTTTCGATGTTCCTCATCGGCAGCTCCCCCGAACTGGGCGCCACGCGCTGGGTCCAATTGGGCCCGGTCCAGATCCAACCATCGGCGTTCGCCACGGTCGGGATGGTCATCATGGTGGCCACCTACTGCTCGCGAAGACCCAACGGGATCGATTTCACCGACATGGTGAAGATCCTGGCCTTGGTGGCGGTGCCCATCGTTTTGGTGGCCAAACAGCCCGACCTGGGATCCGCCATCGTCATGTCCGTCGTATTACTGGTGATGCTCGTCGTGGCCGGGATCCCCGGGCGGTATCTGCTGCTTTTGATCTTCCTGATCGCCCTGGGGGCGCTCGCGGTGGCCCATCTGCACCTCCTCAAGCCCTACCAGGTGCAACGGCTAACCGGCTTCATCGACCAGCACGGCAAGGTGACCCAGGTCACGTACACCCTGGGCCAGTCGGAATCGGCCATCGCCAACGGCGGGTTCTGGGGCACCGGACTGTTCCACGGAGCCCAGACCAACCTGTCGTACGTCCCGGAGCAGAAGACCGACTTCATCTTCTCGGCCCTCGGAGAGCAGCTCGGCTTCGTCGGGACCGCTTCTGTTCTGGCCCTGTTGGGGCTTCTCGGCTGGAGGGTGCTCCGTGCCGCGCAGACCGCCCGCGACTCGTTCGGGCGACTGCTCGCAACGGGGATCTTCACCCTGCTCGCATTCAGCATCTTCGAGAATGTGGGTATGAGCATGGGGGTGATGCCGATCGCCGGTATCCCGCTTCCGTTCTTCAGCTACGGAGGCTCGGCAACCGTCGCGTTCTTTGCGTCGGTCGGAGTCGCCCTGTCGGTTCACATGAGGCGAAGATGACCGAAGTACAGGGCGTCCCGTCTTCGAGTAGCGACGAGGCTTCGGTCAATGCTCCGCGCCTCGACGAAACCGAGGAGGTCTGGCGCATCGTCGAGATCGAGTCGGTGGAGATGGAACTTCCCGGCTCGCATCCCGAGGTGGTGCTGGCGGAGCTGGTCGCTCCGTGGAGAAGGCTTCGCATTCCGGTCGGTTTCAACGAGGGGAACTCGATCGCATACGCCCTACGTGGTGTCCAGGTGGCCAGGCCCATGACCCATGACCTGATGGCCGAACTGCTCGAACGTCACAAGGTCGAGGTGGCGGCCCTCCGGCTCACGGCCAAGCACAACGGCGTCTACTTCGCAGAGCTCGAGACGATGGGTGCCTCCGGTCGAGCGGTGGTGCCGTGCAGGCCGTCCGACGGCATCGCCTTGATCCTGCGCCAGAAGATGGAGCCCCCCGTAGTCGTCGCCAACTGGCTGTTCGAGGATCCCGACGTCCCCGAATAGGAAATGGCCGTCGGGCTTTTTGTGGGGGACCGGCGCATCGTCGACCCAGTGCGAGGGAGCTGCACCGGCGTCGGACTGGTGGGAGTGGGAACGCTCCGGCCACGCACCGCGCTCCGGTGACGGCAACGGGTTCGCCACCCGGTACGGCGAGGACTTTGCGCTGCTGGCCGGTTTGGGCCTCACGCATCACCGGCTCTCCCTCGAGTGGGCCCGTCTGGAACCCGAGCCCGGCGTGCACGACCCGGAGGCGGTGGCGCACTACCGCGCAGTGCTGACGGCGGCCCGCGATGCCGGGGTGTCACCGTGGGTTTGCCTGCACCACTTCACCCTGCCCCGATGGTTCCTCCAAGAGGGGGGATTCCTGCTGGAGACCAACCGGACCGAACGGTGGCGGCGCCACGTGGAGTTCGTGGCCGAGACCTTCTCCGACCTGGTTGGCGGCTGGCAACCGATCAACGAGATCAACTATTACGCCCGAGCCGCCTACGGGGGCCGAGGCTGGCCCCCCGGCCATGACGATCGTGACGAGGTGGCCGTGGTGCATGAAGCCATGCATCTGGCCGCGGCAGAGGCCGCGGTGCGCCTCAAGCAGACCGGATCGCCTGTGTCGTCCATCTTCGGTCTGTCCCCCATCGTTCGGGCTGACGACGACCCGGCCACTACAGAGACGGCCCGCAGCCTCTACGACTTCTACTGGGCTCCCGGAATTGGTCTGTTCCGCGATGGCGTGCTCCGGGTGCCGGGACGGCCACCGCTCGAGCGCCCCGAGCTCGCCGGGTCGTTCGACCTGATCGGGTTCTCGTACTACGCGGCCATGGGGGTGCGACACGGCCGATTGGCCATCCACCCGCCCGAGGCTCCGGTCTCTCCGCTCGGCTACGGCACCTGGGCCGATGGCCTGGGTCTCGTCCTCGAAGACCTGCACGAGGAGTTGCCGGACGCGCCGCTACTGGTGGCCGAGTACGGCATCGGCACTGATGACGACCAGGTCCGTGCGGCATACCTGACCCGGGGCCTCGAGGTGGTCCACCAGGCCATCGACGTGGGAATCGATGTGCGCGGGCTCTTCCACTGGACCGCGGTCGACAACTACGAGTGGCTCCACGGCTTCGACGTCCGGTTCGGACTCATCGACGCACAGCGGGTATCCCGGCCTAGTGCCCGCATCTTCCAGCAGGAAGCGACCGGGTGACAGACGACTCGTTAGAGGCGACCCAATGGAGAAGCGACCCATGCAGTTCGCCCGGGGTCTTCAGGTCTTGCGTCCCGTGGCCTTCCACCGACCCCACCGCTTCGATTCGCTCCTGGTCGAACCCGGTCCTCCGGCGCTTCTGACCGATCAGGGCATCGTCCTGATCCACAACGGAGCCAACCGCCTCGAGCGCGGTGATCCGGCGTTCCCGGCTTTCAGCTACCAACCCGGTCAGGCCCTGTTCGACAAGCACTTGTATCTCTATTTCGGCATGGCCGACTCGACGATCGGCTGTGCTGTAGCTCCGGCTAGTTGATCGCCGCCGCCTGCACCCTGGTCGCGGTGGCGGCCGCCGTGATGATGCTTCGATTGCCCTCGTCCGAGATCCTCATCAAGAAGGCGACGATGATGTAGTTGGCCACGAGCGAAGATCCCCCGTACGCCATGAACGGGAGTGTGATGCCGGTCAGAGGCAGAAGTCGGACCAGGCCCGCCATGATGATGAACGCCTGCACGCCGAGTATCGCTGTCAGTCCGGTGGCGGCCAAGCTCGAAAACTCGGTTCGCGCGCGCTGCGCTATTTGAAGGCCCGCCCCGACCACCAGCAGGAATGCGGCGACGATCACACTCGTACCGATCAGACCCATCTCCTGACCGAACACGATGAAGATGTAGTCGGTGGCGAGCTCGCCCGTCGTGAACAGCGGTGGGCTGCCCCAGAAGCCGTATCCGAGGCCGGTACCGAGCAGACCGCCGTTGCCGAACGAGTACTGACTCTGGACTATCTGAAAGCTGCCTAACGGGCGGTCGTAGTTCTGCTTGCTCCACGGGTCGAGCCAGTCCTCGACGCGGTAGTTCACCTGCGCGAAGAGATGGCTGGCCACGAACGCGCCGACGGCGAACATGATCAGTCCCACGACGAGCCATGCCAGTCGCCCCGTCGCGATCCACAGCATCAGCACGAACAGCACGAAGATCATGAGGGTGAAACCGATGTCGTTCTCCCCACCGAGGATGACCATCGCGAACAGCCACGCCACGATGATCGGTCCCGCCGGGCGCGGATCGATGACAAGCCGGTTGCCCAGGCGCATCGTCGGCACGGAGAGCATCTCGCGCTTCTCTACGAAGTAGGAGGCGAAGAAGATGCACAGGAAGATCTTCGCCACCTCGACGGGCTGACCGTTGATCGGCCCCACATGGACCCACAGCCGCGCGCCGTTTATGTCCTCTCCCACATGTGGGACGAGCGGTGCGAGCAACAATGCCGCGCCCGCGAGCAGCAGCAGGTAGCGGTAGCGGTCGAGATCCCTGGAACGCTTGACGACGACGAGGGCCAGGACGTAGAAGACGACGCCGGCCGCGGTCCACGCGGCCTGAAGCTTTGCATAATGGGCGTCGATGCTCGCGACCATCACGTATCCGAGGCCGTTCAAAAGCACCACGAGTGGGAGCATTACGGGGCTCGCGTCCGGGGCGTATCTACGCGTGGCTACATGAGCCACCAAGGCCAGACCAAGGACTATCGCCAGGAAAATTCCCAGATTTCCGGGAATTTTCGCGGTCGTCCCCACGGTCGCCAGCACGTAGGCCGCTACGACCAGGAGGCATCCGAAGACGATCAGGCCAAGCTCCGTGCGGCGCGCCGGTTTGAATCGGCGCTGCGAATCCGAGGCGACGCCTTGACCCGGCCCATCCCGCCCGACCCCTGTAGGCGGGTCGCGCCTAAGCAGTCGAGGCACGCCGGGAGCATACCCACGAGGCGGTCGGATGACGGGTACCGTCGGCGGTAGCCTCAACGTGAGTGACTTCGGGTACGGACGCGACCACAGAGACAGTGGAAGACCTGGCAGGAGTAGTTTCCCCAGCCCAAGACGGTGATCCGACGGTCGAAGCACCTGAAACCCCAAGTGAGGGAGCAACGGTGACGTCCGAGACGACCACAGACGCAGAACCAAGAGCCGAAGCGCCTTACTCGCCGACGGTGCAGCCGCCGCATGTCCATGTTCTTCCGAGACGCGAGACCGTGCCCGTCTCCGGTCACGAGATCGATCTGTCCGAGTTCGGCTCGGACCGCTTCTCCAACCGGGAGCTGTCCTGGCTCGACTTCGGGTCGAGGCTGCTCGATCTGGCGGAAGACGCCGATCTTCCTGTCTTGGAACGGGTCAGGTTCCTGGCCATATTCGCCGAAGGCCTGGACGAGTTCTTTCAAGTCCGCGTGGCCGGTCTCAAGGACCAGGTGGACGCGGGATTGCGCACCAGGTCTGCCGACGGCCTGCGTCCTTCAGAGCAGCTCGACGCGATCAAGAGCTTTGTGGACGCCCTGGTCGTCAGGCAGAGCGCGATCTTCATGGACCAGGTGCTCCCCGCCCTTTCAGAAGCAGGCATCCGGTTGTCGGATTGGGACTCCCTGGATGATGACGACCGCGAGTACCTGGTGGACGTCTTCCAGCGCGAGATCTTTCCCATCCTCACGCCGCTTGCCGTCGATCCCGGCCACCCGTTTCCGTACATTTCGAACCTCTCTTTGAACCTGCTGCTCCGGGTAGGGGATCCGGTGAGCGGCGAAGAGCGCGTCGCCAGGGTCAAGGTTCCGCCACTTCTGCCGCGGTTCATCGTGATGCCGGACAACGAGAGGTTCGTGCCGCTCGAGCAGGTGATCTCGGCTCATCTCGGTTCGCTGTTCCCCGCTATGGAGATAGGGGAGCACTACGCGTTCAGGGTCACACGCAATGCCGACCTCAGCCTCGACGCAGACGAGGCAGACGACCTTCTCGCGGCCGTGGAGCTCGAGCTGAGACGGCGGCGCTTCGGAAGGGCGGTACGCCTCGAGGTCGAAGAGGCCGCGCCCTCCGACATCAGGAACCTTCTCCTCCACGAGCTGAATCTGACGGCGCAGGACATCTACGCCACCACCGCTCCTGTCGATCTTTCCGGTCTGTTCTCGGTTTCGGATCTCGACCGGCCCGACCTTCGTTTCGAGCCGTGGACGCCGATGACGCCTCCTCCTTTAGCCAATGCCGGCAACGAGCCTGCAGACCTGTTCGCGGTGCTCGGCGAACGCGACGTGCTCGTGCACCACCCTTACGACTCGTTCAGCACCTCGGTCGAAGCCTTCATCGCACAAGCTGCCTCTGATCCCGAGGTCCAAGCAATCAAGCAGACCCTGTACCGGACGTCTGGTGACAGTCCCATCGTGGCTTCGCTCATACAGGCCGCGGAGCTCGGCAAGCAGGTTGCAGCGGTCGTGGAGTTGAAGGCGCGATTCGACGAACGCAATAACATCACCTGGGCACGCGCGTTGGAAGAGGCGGGCGTTCACGTCGTGTACGGCATCGTGGGGCTCAAGACCCACTCGAAGGCCGCGTTGGTAGTGAGGCGAGAGGCAGACGGCATCCGCAGGTACTGCCATCTCGGCACCGGCAACTACAACTCGCGCACTGCGCGCCAGTACGAAGACATCGGGCTTCTGTCCGGCGACCCCGATCTGTCCGCAGACGTCGGGGACCTGTTCAATTTCCTGACCGGGTTCAACCGCTACGACGGCTACCGCAAGCTGATCGTCGCTCCCGTGGCGTTTCGCCGGCGCGTGGTCGAGATGATCGACGCGGAGGCATCCGCCGGCCCAGCGGGGCGGATAGTGATCAAGGTGAACGGGCTGACCGATCCCGAGATCATCGACAGCCTGTATAGGGCCTCGTCCGCCGGGGTACCGATCGACCTGATCGTCAGAGGCGTCTGCTGCATCCGTCCCGAGGTACTCGGGCTATCGGAGAACATAAGGGTGAGGTCGATCGTGGGACGCTTCTTGGAGCATTCCCGCATATACCGCTTCGGTGGAACTGCGGACCGCCCTCTTGCGATCTACGTGGGTTCAGCCGACCTGATGGAGCGGAACCTCGACAGGCGCGTCGAGGCGCTCTTCCCGGTCATGGGTCCCGAGCTTCAGGGCCGCATCATCGAGATTCTCGATCTGTCCCTTGCAGACGACACGAACTCGTGGATCTTGTCGTCCGACAGGACCTGGAGAAGGGTCGCCAAACGAAACGGCATAAGCGTTCAGGACCGCATGCAGGAGCTCGGACGAGACCGTGCACGACGCAGGCGTGATCCCGAGGCGCTCACCGGGCCCCTCAACTAGCGCGCACCGTCGCGCTGGCGGTCTTCCGCGTCATTGCCATTGCCACTGCGCGTCGAGTTGGCGGTGTTGAGCGAAGCCGCGGCAGGGTGATCCTCGGTCGCTGCTTTTCTTACCTCGATGACCCGCTGGCGGAAACCGTGCACCGATTCCAGCCTTAGAGACAGGTAGCAGCCTCCGCCGACCGGAATCGGTAGCCAGAAGTTGATCAGCCTGTACGCAAGGACGGCGACCGTGGCGACACCCTTGTCCACCCCGAAGCCGTGCAGGGTCGGGATGAGCACGCCCTCGATCACCCCGAGACCGCCCGGAGTAATCGGTATCACCGCGAGGATGTTCGCCAATCCGTACGCGACCAGCAGGTCGATCGGCGAGATCAACCTGCCGAACGCGGCGATGAACACCCACAGAGACGCCGCATCGAAAAGCCAGTTGGCCGCGGCCCAGGTGATCGCCCTTCTAAGAAGCTCCCTGTCGTCGACCAGAGTCCTCAGCCTGCCGGCGATGCGCACGAATACCGCGGCGGTCTTCTCGCCGTCCAAAAAAGGGAGCTTGTCGGCGATGCGCCGTATCACCTTGATGCCGCGGTCGCGCCCTCGTAGGAGAAGCAGCACCACCGACGCGAAGGCACCCATCAGCACCACCCCGATCCCGGCTGCGACCAGGTACGACGCGTTGAAGCCGTGGATGAAAAGGGAGATGACGAGGACCACCCAGAAGATGACGTTGAGCACGACCGCCGATCCCACGCCCTGGGTGGCGAGGGCGAAGGCGGCGTCGGGGCCGTCAACGCCCGACTCGGACATGAGCCGGAAAGACAGCGCCGTTCCCGGGGCGCTCCCACCGGGGACCACGTGGCTGGTGGCGAAGGCTGAAAGGTCGATCCTGAGCAGCCTTCCGAGCTTGATAATCCCTTTGGGCAGGACCGCCCTGGTTAACAGGGCATAGGAGAGAAGAGAGGCCGCTTCGAGGAGGACCCCGATGATCAAGAAGAAGACGTTCACCCGCCTGAGGGCGGTCAGAGACTTGCGCGCACCGGCCAGCTCCGGGATGACCAGGTACTCGGCGACGAGCACGATTATGAACGCGGTGATCCCCCACCGGACGTCCCGTCTCAGCCGCCGCCTGTGGCGCGGCGGAGCGTAGCCCTCCTCGCTCACCACTCCATGCTCGCACGACCAATGCGGTCAGACCTGCCATGCTGGGGCTATGCAGCCTGAGGGGGCTCCTACGCGGAGGGAGCGCCTGTTCGACAGAGCCGAGGCGAAGCACGTTCCCCTTCGCGCAATCCTGACCATCGACGCGGTGGTCCTCGTGACCATCGCCCTGGTCATCATCGTCATGAAGCTGCGCGAGACCATCCTTTTGGTGGTCGTCGCCGCCTTCGTGGCCCTGATCCTCAACCCGGTCGTGGTGCTGCTCCAGCGCCGGGTGGGAATGAGACGTGGTTACGCCGTCGGGATCGTCACATTTGTCGGTCTGTTGGTCTTCGCCGGCCTGGCCTTCTCCTTCGGCGTCCCGCTCGTCACGGCCCTCACCAACCTCATAGGCAAGCTCCCGGGCTATGTCTCAAAGGCTGAAACCGGAAAGGGTTGGATCGGCCACGAGCTTCTGCGTCTCCATCTCCAATCGTGGCTCAAGAAAAACGAGCCCAAGCTGACCTCGTACGCACAGAACCTTTCCGGCCCTGCGCTGCGGTTCGGCAAGGCCACGTTCTCGGTGGTGCTCGACGTCGTATTGATTTTCATCCTCGTGATCCTGCTTTTGGTCGAGGCTCCGAAAATCCGCGTCGGGCTGATGGCCCTTCTCCCCGCGCAGCGGGCTCTTCGTTTGAGCAGGATCTCCGGGGAAGTGTCTCGTTCGATCACGGGCTACATGGTGGGCGATCTACTGACCTCGATCATCGCCGGCGTGATCGTGTTCGTCACTCTCACCGTGCTCGGTGTGCCGTATGCGTTGTTGCTCGCGTTGTGGGTGGCGCTGGTCGATTTCCTCCCGATGGTCGGGGGAGCACTGGCCGGAATACCCACCGCCGTCATAGCCGGTGTGACAGAGGGCCTTTTCGCATTTATCGTTACGGTTGTCGTATTTCTCGTATATCAGGAGGTCGAGAACCACATATTGAACCCGATCATCATGAGCAAGACGGTAAGGATCAATCCGTTGCTCGTACTGGTCGCAGTGTTGATAGGAGCCAATCTCGGAGGATTGCTGGGGGGTTTCTTCGGCGGTTTCGTGGCGGTCCTGCTGGCTATCCCGATCGCAGGCTCGCTGCAAGTGATAGTGCGCGAGGTGTGGAAGTCGACTGATCCAAATGCTCCACCGCCGGG
>JBAPRR010000239.1:0-3785 GCA_049281195.1 Acidimicrobiales bacterium | reverse complement strand
CGCAACGTGCAGCGGCTCATCGAACCGCTGCCGGTCGTGATCCCCGATACCGGCGAGATCACCTTCCCCGATCACGCCACCCGCCACAGGCGCGACCACCAGAAGCTGCTCAGCTTGATCTGTGCCTCGGCGTTGCTCCACCAGCACCAGCGCCACCAGGACACGATCGAGGTCGGTGAGCGCACTGTCCACTATGTCGAAGCATCCCCAGACGACGTCGCTATCGGCGTGCGCCTGGCCGACCGGGTGCTCACCCGTGGTGGTGACGACCTTGCCCCCCAAACCCGGCGCCTTCTCGCTGCCGCCCAAGCCCACGTTGCGGCGTGCGCTGAAGCCGACGACATCGCCCCCGAGACAGTCGGTTTCACCCGCCGCGAGCTGCGCGAGGCCCTCGGGTGGTCCGAGCACCAGGTGCGCATCGGCCTGGCCCGCCTGGTAGCCCTCGAGTACCTCATCGCCGTCCCTGGTGGCTCAGGCCGTCAGCATCGTTACCTGCTGGCCGACCCGCCCGGTCAACCCCGCGATACCCCGCGACCGGTGCGCGACCCTGACCCGCGGGGTGAAAATGGCCCCTACGCTGGCGGAACGGGTGACCTCGCGGTCGACGGCGACGCGTCCTGCGCAAAGGATCAGACAGTCGTAACCGTAGGCGTAGACCCAGATCGGGGGACCTTCGGGTGAGCCCGATGACGCCCCTCGCGCTGGTGGCCGAGGAGTACCTGGGGTGGCTGGCCAGCCACGGCTACGCCAAGACCACCGTCGCCGGCCGGGCACACCACCTGCACGACTTGGCCGAGTTCCTGGCCGCCCTCGACATCACTGAGCCAGCGTCGGTCAGCTTCTCCGCTCTCGAGTCCTATCAGCGCCACCTCTTCCACCACAAGAAAGCGAACGGTGCCCCGCTGTCCTTTCGCACTCAGGCCCAGCGCATCATCCCGGTCAAATCCTTCTTCGCCTGGATGCTCTCCCAAGGTCGCGTTCCCTTCGATCCCGCCGTAGGGCTGGTGTTGCCAAAGGCCGAGCACCGCCTCCCCGAGGCCACCCTCTCCGCCGAAGAGGCAGAAGCCGTCCTACAAGGACCGGACGTCACCACCGTCCTTGGCGTGCGCGACCGGGCCATCCTCGAAGTGCTCTACTCGACCGCTATCCGCCGGGCCGAGCTCATAGGATTGCGCATCTGGGATGTCGACCACGCCCGCGGCACCGTGTTCGTCCGCCAGGGCAAAGGAGCACGAGACCGCCACGTCCCCATCGGTGCGCGGGCGCTGCTGTGGGTCTCGCGCTACTTCGATCTCGTTCGACCCAAACTGGTAGCCAAGGAGACCGACAGGCTGTTCCTCTCTGCCTCGGGTGAGCCGCTGTGCGCTGACTGGCTGTCGCGCACCACGAAGGCGTACATCACGGCCGGCGCGCCGGGGAAGCGCGGCAGCTGCCATCTCTTCCGCCACACCGCCGCCACCTTGATGCTCGAAGGCGGTGCCGACATCCGCTATGTCTCCGAGATGCTCGGCCACGCCAAGCTTGAGACCACCGCCCTCTACACCAGGGTCTCCATCGCCAAGCTCCGCGCCGTGCACGCCGCTACCCACCCGGCCGGCAACGACAACGCCGGCGGGACGGACATCCGGGTCCTCCAGCCGGTCCCTGGCGCCCAGCAGACCCGCTGAAGCGCTCCATCACTCCCGATTCGGGGCCGATGGGGCGCCGAACGTCTAGCCCCCAGGTACCATTGAGTCCATGACCGAGCTGCGGGTCACCGTGTCCGACGAGATCGCCCAACGCCTAGCCTCTGAGGGAGCGGAGCGCGGAACGTCCGCCGAAGAGGTGGCAGCCGAGGTGCTGGCGTCCCACGTACCGACGGCACCAAAGTCCCGTTCGCTGCCGTCGTGGGTGGGCGCTGCCCACTCCGGACGAGACGACCTCTCCGAGCGTCACGAAGAAATACTGAAGAGCGAGCTCGGTCAGACCGGTTGATCGTCGTCGATACCGGCCCCCTCGTGGCCCTGCTCGACGCTGACGACCGTCATCTTGAGCGCTGCCGTGCGTGGCTGGCTGCAAACACTGAGCGTCTTGTTGTCCCGGTTCCTGTAGTGACCGAAACGTGCTACTTCATCGAACGAGACAGCGGACCCGATATCGAAGCTGACTTCCTCGAATCATTCGATCCTCACGGCCCCTTCGAGATGGTTCACCTGCAACCGAGCGACTGGACCCGCGTCACCAGCCTCCTTCGCACCTACGCCGATCTCCCTCTCGGAGTCGTCGACGCATCGGTCGTCGCGGTCGCCGAACGGCTCGGGGCGACACAGATCGCCACACTCGACCTGCGCCACTTCACCGTCGTCCGACCGTCCCACATCCCCGGCTTCGAGCTACACCCATGACCGGCGTTCCCTCGACAACAGTGGGCAGTTATCGCCCTCGGATCAGGAACTGCCAGAAACACGCGTCCGCGCGATCTCGCCGGTTCGTACCCGCAGACCCGGATCGGGACTGCCGTTTCTGCACGTCAAGACCGGTCAACTACGAGCGACCGAGCCAACACACGTCGGACGGCTCAATCAACCGCTACTACGACCCGGCGACCGGGCAGTTCCTGAGCGTCGATCCGCTGGTGGACGAGACTGAGCAGCCGTATGAGTATGCCGGAGATGATCCGGTCAACGGGAGCGATCCCACCGGGCTCTGCAATGCCAAGGGGAACGGAAACGCATGGGACCTCTTCAACCCGTGGAGCGGCAACAACCCTATTCGCTGCTCGGTCGAGAAGAACTCGAACTCGACCACTACGCGTATTCTCGAAGCGAACCCCGCCTACATCGCGGTGAACGGCTACATGAGCGAAGCCGAAGCCGCTGAGAGCGGCTGCGGACTTGGGACGGAGCTCGGTTACGGCGCCGAAGGCGTTCTCGGGGTGGCAGGGACCCTCGGGATCGCGGCCGGGGGAGCCGGCCTTGCCGAGGGTCTTGCAGGCAGCACTGCAGATGAGGCCACACCCTTTGCTGAAGACAACGTCGGCCATATTTTCCGGGATGCTGCGGGTCATCTTGCCGAGGACACTCCCGAGAACCGAGCCATTATCCAGGACACCGTTAGCCCCGAGAACTACATCGGGACCGATTCGAACGGGGTGGCGACATACCGCCTGCTGCTGCCCAACGGAACTCAGTCTTGGGCAGAGGTGTACCAGGGGGAGATTACAAACGGAGGCGTGAACAGTGTGCCCAGATGAGCCGCGCAAAGATGATGAGACGCTTGAACTTGGGGAGGCGTACCTCGCCATGTACTACTTCGTTGACGCCTACTGGGACAGGGGTGGTCGACGCGAGGGCAGTGTCACGCTCCTGCGGCACGCCATGGGTCCGACCGCAATGTCCAGTAAACATGGTCCAGTTGACACCGCAGACCCGGCTTTCTGGAGCGATTGGATGAAAGCCGTAGCGAAGGCGCGCAGTGACGGCCTTCCCGAGGTCCTGTGACATCCCTGCCAGCCGTATAACCGGAGTCGGCGGCGCTGAGCGTTTTGCCTTGGCTTGCGTCGGTGTCTCCGACTCCGCGATGGCTCCAAGCCACCTTCACGCAAGCTCGGGATGATGATGTGGCGGCAGCGCTCACATCAGCCCGGCAATCTCGTCACCACTCGGGGGTGCCGCCGGCGGCATCTTCGTCGGCCTTTCGTGGTACCGGCGATAGAGCGTTTCCCACGGAACCCCGGTAGGACCGGCGAGCTGCCGCCACGGTAGGCGGGGTCGTCCGCCGTTGGCGGCGTAGACGGCCTGATGGAG
>JBAPRR010000238.1:0-2571 GCA_049281195.1 Acidimicrobiales bacterium | reverse complement strand
AAACAGCGGCCTCAAGTTCGGGCGGGAGGTTCCTCTTCATGGTGCATCAGGCTACCGCCGCTACGACGTCGTGGACGGGCACGGCCGGCGCGCTGCGAACAAAGTTCCGTGCAGGGCCCCGGTCACTGCCGGTCAAAACGAAAAGGGCCCCTGACACGAAATATGCGTGAGTGTGCCTCGGGCGTTGGCGCGTCGGGCTGGGCAGGTGTCGTTAGCCGATAGGTACTGGCCGGTCGTCTTAGGCGGCCGGGGTCAGTTCGACGTGGTGGCCGAGTTTCTCGAGCTGGCGGACGAGCCGGCGGGTATGGGCGGCGGTGTCGTCTCGGCGGGTGAACCAGTCAGAGCCGAGGTCTTCGTAGACGGCGTCGGGCTCAGCGAGCACGTGGTAGATCATGACGATGAGGCTGTGAGCGCAGGCGAAGATGGCCTTGCCCTCAGCCTTCTTGCCGAACCGGCGTTGGAATCGGCGGAACTGGGCGCCCAGGTAGCTGTCGTTCTTGCGCACCCCGGCCCACGCGGCTTCGCACAACGCGACTCGCAGGGCGGCGTTGCCTTTGCGGGCCCGGCCGCTGCGGGACTTGCCGGCCGACTCGTGATGGCCTGGGCACAGGCCCGCCCATGAGGCCAGGTGCCCGGCGGTCGGGAACCGGCTCATGTCCACCCCGATCTCGGCGATGACCACCTCGGCGGTGCGCCGGCCGACCCCGGGAATGGTCATGAGCCGGTCGAGGTGATCATCGAAAGGGGCGATCACCCGCTCCACCTCGTTGTCCAAGTTGGCGATCTGGCCGTCGAGATAGTCGATATGCGACAGGTGCGCCTTGAGCATCGTGGCATGGTGAGTGGCGAACCGGCCGACCAAAGCCAGACGAAGGTCAGGGATGCGTGGCCGCATCCGGGTCAAGGCCATGTCAGCGAGGACTTCGGGGTCGCGTTCGCCGGCGATGAGCGCCTCGATCATCCGCCGGGCCGCTTTGCCCATCACGTCGGTCACCACCGACTCCAGTTTGATCCCGGCGTCCTCGAGAGTCTTTTGCACCCGCTGCACTTCCTTGACCCGGTCCTCGACCAGCTTCTTGCGATAGCGGGTCAGGTCCCGCAGCTCTGCGATGACCGGCGGGGGCACAAAACTGCCCCGCAGCAGCCCGCACTCGGCCAACTGGGCGAGCCACGACGCGTCCGACACGTCGGTCTTGCGTCCGGGCAGGTTCTTCACGTGCCGGGCATTGACCAACATCAACTCCCAACCAGAGTGGTCCTCCAGGACATGCCACGGAGCACGCCAATACACCCCGGTGGCCTCCATCACCACCAACGTGACTCCCTGGTCGATCAACCAGAGGCGCAACGCCACCAGACCGGCATTGAAGGTCGTGAACTCCTTGACCATCTGTGCCCGGCCCTTCTCGCCCGGTGCTCGCACCGCGGCCATCACCGTCTCCTTGTGAACGTCCAAGCCGGCTACCCGCTCGACGATCACCTCCATGACACACCACCCCCTCTACAGGTCGGTCGGGACGTGCCGTCCTGAGGGGCCTCGTGGCTAAAGAGACTCTGACACTCGTGCTCGAAGCAACAATCCAAGGTGCCTGCAGACCCCCGACGCCAATCTGACCTTCGGGCTCAACTACAGCGCCAGGGCCATGCGGCGTTCGCCAGGACGACACACCACTATTTCATCGTCCACAGGAGCGGCCCGCCAGGGCCGCATCTGTATCTGACCAGGCATTATACCCGTATCTGATCTGGAGGCGGCGAGCGGAATCGAACCGCTGTACAGGGCTTTGCAGGCCCTTGCTTGTCACCGCATACTCCCTGGTCAGGGGCTTGCGGAGGGCTCAGCGAGGGGCTGCGAGGCGCGGTCGAGGGGTGGCCTACCGGTAAGTGGTGGTTGGAGATGGTCGGTTACGGGCAGGGTGTCGTGGGGCGTTCACGCGGTTGATCGGGGTTCGGCCATAGCACTCCGTGGTCAACCGGCGAGGCGCTGTCGAATGCGCTTCAGTTCCTTGGGATGCTCTCGAGTCAGGACTCGGTTCGCGAGCTCGCCGTTGATGGATGCGATGGTCCGCAGGCGATCCTCGAAGTCCGCCCTACCTCCCGCCTCGTGCTCCAACCATGCCGCGACATCCGCCCAGTGCCACAGCGGGCTGCGCACGTTGCCGGCCGCCGGGCGGGGAAAGTCGCCTGGACCGCGTTGACCGCTCACCAGCATCGACACCGACTGACGGGTACGGCCCGTCCGCTCGGCGATGTCGGCCATGGAAACAAGCTCGTCCTCAACGGCTAGGGGTTCGAAACCGAGCCCGATCACCTCGTTGATCGAATCGAGAACCGCGTCCAGGAACGACTCCGCCTCGCGTTCAAAGCCCACGAAGTGACCCTTTGGCCCTTCCTCGACCGCCACCTCTTCATCGATGCCCGCGTCGAGACGGTCAGCGTCGGAATCGGTGAGGCGATCACGCAGACGGATCCGGAACGCGAAGCTCTTCATTTCGTTGTCTCCTTGTTTCCCAGCGCGAACCGGCGGATCATCTTGGCCGCCACGTCTGCGTCCTTCGGGGTGCTCCACAC
>JBAPRR010000237.1:0-23636 GCA_049281195.1 Acidimicrobiales bacterium | reverse complement strand
CCTGCGACAACGTTTGGGTGAGTTGGCCTTCGACTTGCTGCGCCTGCTGCTTCTGCGAGGCGAGGTCGGCAATCGTCGACCGCTGCGCGGATTCGTTCGCGTTCAGTTGGCTTCGTTGTACCGCCAGGTTCTGCTGATCGACGTGTAGTTGATCGATCAGCGAAGCAACGTCGCCTCCGGCGAGGTTCTCGTATTCCTGCGCGTCACTCTGGGTAGTTCCTGTACCGGCGAACAAGTTGGCGATGCCACTCGAGGAGTCGCCGCTGATGTATTCCATCACCGCTTGGTCGCGAAGCGTCGAGATGTCCGACTGCACGGAGTGATCGGCGTGTGCGACAGATGCTTTGTTCAGGGTGATCTGCGAGTCGATTTGTTGCAGCTTGACCTCGGCTTGGTCGTACTCCTCGTTCAGCATGGAGATCTTGTTGTTCTCCTGCTGAATTTGCGCCGCGAGTTGAGCTGCGTACGCCTTGTCGCTCGAGATCGAGTCGGCGGAACCGGTGCGCGCAAAAGTAAAGACAGCAGTTGCGATCACTGTGACGACGACCAAACCGAGCGTTCCGCCCTTGAGCACCAAACGTGCTCGAGTGCTTGGCCGCGCGGTCGACAGTGAGTTCTCGACGCCAGTCACGACCCGAAATGTCTAGCAACTTTGCTCGCGCGACGCAAGCATCGACTCAGGAAACCCAAGGTCATGGCCTTATTAGTTCCACGCGCGCTCATGCTTGCAAACATGGTTGCGTCGCACTAGGGCCTGTTGTTCTTCTTGTTTGTTTCGGTACCGTTTCGACAACAAACACTGGGTGCGAAACAAATGTGCGCGCAGCGCGCGCGACCACCACAAAACTCGGTCAAGTTGTCAACGCTGCGTACAGAGTGCGTTGCGTTGTGCGCGATTGCGACGTAAAGCGTCGAACAAGTGTGCGATCTCACATTTCAATCGCGTCACGATGTTGCAAGTTTTGCTGTTGACCTCGGAGAATGCTGGTGCGATTACCGCGCAGCGCGGTTGAAAACTCATTTCTTGACCACGCATGCTGCCTGGAGAGCGCGTCGAACATGTGAACGAGCGTGTTCCGGAGGCGTGAAGCGCGCTAGTTCGTTCGCTCGTGCAACCCCTGGAGAAACGAAGCCGAGCCAAACGCATAGAGCACATCGACCCTCACTCGCAGTGCTCGGCGCATGTCTCTCCAGGCGATCGCTCTATGTTTCGGACAGTGCACCCGTTCGAGTTGTTGAGAGCGGTTGCCCGGACCCGCCGGATATCTCCGGGGGAGCTGGCGGCCGAGGCAGCGTGGGGACTGACGATCCTCGCCCAGGAGGAACCTGCCGCTGTCCTGCCCGCGTGCCGCAGGCTCCTCGAGCGCCAGCCTGCGTGCGGACCGCTGTGGTGGCTGTCGGCCAGGGTGCTCGTGGCCGACGACCCCGCATTTGAGGCTGAGCGGTGTGGCCTGCTCCTGGAGGACGACCGGACCCCCGAACAGGTTCACGAGGCCCTCCGATCCCTCCAAGACCCTGATCGACGGATCGTCAGGCGAGGAGGCATCGCGGAGCTCGCTGTGGCGGACGTGGTCATGGTGGAGGCGTATGCCATCGGGCCGGAGGCGATGTTCTTGCCGACGGCAGAACAGACGATGCTCAAGACCGCACTCTCTTTGGAAATTCCGATATGGGTGGAATCCGGCGTGGGTCGGTTGCTGCCCCGGAAGATCTGGGAGGCACTGGTGGTGCGACTCGGTGGGCGGTCGACCGATGACCACGCCACCTCTCATGTCATCAGCGTGCCTGAGTCCCCTGACGGTTCGGTCGAGCCGCTTGACGGCGTCGAGATGATCGTCGGTCCGTCGGGACCTGTCCCAATCACGAATCTCGATCTGGAGATTGCGAGATCGGATTGCCCCGAGCCGCCCGAACTCGTCGCCGGGTGGTGACGCGGAGGTAGCGTCGAAGTCATGGGTGAGCTGATCGTCATTCCCGAGTGCCCGGGTCTTGTGGCGCACGAAGTCGATCGTGACTTCTTCTGCGCGCACGTCAGCTGAGGGTGCAGATGAATGCCGGCAAATCAGATGGACTGGTTGCGGGCTATCTGGAACTGGGCCTGGCGACCGGCAGGCACATCGACGGGTTCGTAGACGCGTACTACGGGCCGCCGGAAACCATGTCGCGGATATCCGCGGAGCCCGTGCGACCGCCTGAGCGACTGGTTCACGATGCCCGTGCACTCGTTTCAGAGATCGACGCTGGTGCCGCGCTCGAGGCTTCGTCGCACGCCGGCGACACGGCATCAGATGCGAGCAGGCGCCGATGGCTTCGCGCACAGGTGGTCGGGATACTCACCACCGCGCGCAAGTTGGCGGGGGAAGACATAGCGTACGCCGACGAGGTGGAGGCGTGTTACGGCGTGCGCCCACACCCGGTGGAATGGGACGAGGTTGCAGAAGCGCACAAGCGCCTGGAGTCGGCCGTGCCCGGTAACGGTTCTCTTGCGGAACGCGTGAGCGCATGGCGTGAGGCACATGCCGTCGACCCGGCGAAACTTCTCGGCGCGATCGAGGCGCTGGCGGAAGATCTGCTCGAGCGCACCGATCGTCTGTTCGGAGTTCCCGACGATGCGCGATGCGATTTCGAGCTCGTCACAGACAAGCCGTGGAGTGGGTTCAACACGTACCTCGGCGGGCTGCGATCGCGCGTCGACATAAACACCGACCTACCGGTCTTGTCGCTGTCTCTTCCTCATCTGGTGGCGCACGAGGCCTATCCCGGACATCACACCGAGCACACCCGCAAAGAGGTCGGACTGGTCCGTAACCGCAAGTGGCTGGAGGAGACCATCTTTCTCGTGGGCACTCCGCAGTGCCTGCTGGCCGAAGGTCTGGCGGATCTCGGGCTCAGTGTCGTCATGGGAGACCGCTACGAGCAGATCGTCGCTCCGCACTTCCGTTCACTCGGCATCCGTTACGACGCCGACGTCGCAGCCGAGGTGTCCGAGGCCTCCCAACTCCTGAGCTCAGTGCGCGCTACTGCGGCATGGCGTCTTCACGCCGAAGGCGTAGAGCCCGAACAGGTCGTATCGGAGCTTGAACGCTGGGCACTTCTGTCACACGCCAGGGCCGAAAAGGCGGTGGAGTTCCTGCTGCACCCGACGTGGCGGGCCTACATCACCTGTTACGTCGAGGGATACGCGCTGTGCCGCAAGTTCGTGGGCGGGGATCCGACGAGGTTCGCCCGCCTGTTGAACGAGCAGCTGATACCTGCCGACTTGGCGGAAGCGGCCTAAAGCCTGGCACCGGTACGATCGCGCCATGTCCGAACGTAGCCGCAATCTTCCACGCCGCTCCTGCTTCTCCACTCCGGGATCCAACACCCGCTTTTTGGAGAAGGCCCCGTCGGTTCCCGCCGACATGTCCTTCTTGGACCTCGAGGACTCGGTAGCACCCCTCGAAAAGGTGGAGGCCCGGGCGAAGGTGGTCGAAGCCGTACGCAAGCAGGAGTGGGATGACCGCGTCCTATGTGTCCGGGTGAACGCCTGGGACACCGAGTGGACGGTGGGAGACGTGATCGAGGTGGTCGGCAACGCCGGCGAGCGCCTCGACGAAGTGATGCTGCCGAAGGTGCAGAACGCGGCAGAGGTCGTGGCAATGGACCTCCTTCTCACCCAGGTGGAAAAGACCTCCGGGCTTCCGGTCGGCCACATCGGCATCGAAGCGCAGATCGAGACCGCCAGAGGTCTCATCAATGTCGAGGAGATATGCGCAGCTTCTCCGCGTCTGGAGACGATCATCTTCGGTCCCGCTGACTTTGCCGCGTCCATTGAGATGCCGGTGCTCACCGGGGGGGTCCAGATCCCCGAGTACCCGGGCGACCACTTCAACTACGTGTTCTCCAAGATCTTGATGGCGGGAAGGGCGAACGGATTGCAGGTCATCGACGGCCCGTTCTTGAAGGTGCGCGAGCTCGATTTGCTGAGGGACTTCGCCCAGAGAACCCGTGTTCTCGGATACGACGGCAAGTGGGCGCTGACTCCCGACCAGGTGACTGTGATGAACGAGGTCTATTCGCCCACGCAGGAACAGTTCGACAAGGCCTGGGACATCCTCGACGCGTACAAGGCTGCGACGGAGGGTGACAGAAAGGGCGCCGTCATGTTCGGCGACGAGATGATCGACGAGGCGAGCCGGAAGATGGCTCAGAAGTTCGTCACCCGAGGCGAGCGGGCAGGGCGCAAGCGCAGCGCATGACGGCCGACGCTGTGACTCGACACACGCTGCCACTGTCGAGCATGACCAATATCGCCGCCTACTCGGATCCTGCATGGGCCGAGTGCTTTGACGATCTGGCCACCTATTCCTTCGACTACCACATCTTCCAGAGCCGCACGCCACCCGTGGTGCACAGAAAAGGTTGGGAGTGGGTCCAGACGCTCTATGGCCTGAAGGCTCTCGACATGATCCGACCCGAGCACAGCGCGATCGGCATCGGGGCGGGACGCGAGTGCGTGATCTTCTGGCTCGGCGATCATCTGCGCCGCGTTGTGGCGACCGATCTGTACGGCAACGAGGAGTGGAGCACGACCGGTGGGCGCGAGGCTGACATCGCGGTGGTGAACGATCCTCAGCAGTTCTGCCCGCGGCAGATACGGCGCGAGGCGATCGAGTTCCAAACGCTCGATGGGACAAATCTCGAGGGGATCGCCGACGAGTCTTTCGATATCGCATGGTCGCTTTCGTCGATCGAGCACTTCGGCAGCCACGCACGCGCCGGGGACGCAGTTCGCGAGATGGCCCGCGTCGTGAGGCCCGGGGGTGTGATCGCCGTTGCCACCGAGCACCTGTTGCTGGAAGAGCAGGTGCATCCGGAATATTTCAATCGCTCTGACCTCGAGGAGCACGTCCTTTACGCGTCCCCCCAACTCGAGCTCATCGAGCCGGTGGATTGGAGCCTGCCACCATCGGATTATCTGATCGATTCGATCGTGTGCTGGACGCACGTGGACCGGGTCTCCCGCCATGTCGTTCTCAACGACGGGACGTATCAGTGGACGTCAATCATGATGTTCTTCCGCAGGACATGACGATTCTCTTTGCAGCGACTCACGCGACCACGTGATCAGCGGGGTCTCGTTCGTCTTTCTGAATTCTCGCGGTAAAAAATCCACATATCTGGGTAATCTCTGAGTCCAATGGGCCCCAATTCTCAGTCATCCGGTATTTCTGATCCCGCTCGCAGCTCGGAACTGCTCGAGGATGTCGGATCGACCTGGGAGTCGCAGGCGCAGGCCGACCCCCTGTGGGCCGTTCTGAGCGAGCCGGATCGAATCCAGCGCCAATGGGATATCGACTCCTTCATGGCCACGGGCGAAGAGCACATCTCCAAATCACTTCAGACATTCGCCGACCTGGGCGGGCGACTACCGGACCACGATCTGGCGCTCGACTTCGGGTCAGGGGTCGGCCGTCTGACCCAGCCACTGGCACGAAGATTCGCCCACGTGATCGGTGTGGACATATCTCCCACGATGATCGCAGTTGCGCAGCGGTTGAACGTTTATCCGGAGCAGGTGAGATTCGTGCTGAATCAACAACCCGATCTGTCTTTTTGCGAAGATAACTCGGTCACCTTGGTCAATTCGCACATAACTCTTCAGCATGTGCCACCCGAGCTCGCTGAGCGGTACATCGTTGAATTCCTTCGGATCGTGAAGCCTGGTGGTGGGATCTTCTTCCAACTGCCTTCGCACTACAACGAAAGCTTCATTCCCTCCGATAGCGATGGGCTACTTGTAAGTGAAGACAAACGAAGGGGGATCATCTCGATCCGCCACGCTCCTGATGAAATTGAGGCGGACCAAGCGGTCATGGTTGATGTCTCCGTCACCAACCTGAGCGACGTGCCGTGGACGCAAACCCGGTTCGAACCACTGAACGTGGGCAATCACTGGAGCGCGGTCTCGAGCGGCGAGTCGGTTCGCTACAACGACGGCCGGGAGCGTCTGCCCGGAAGGCTCTTTCCTGGGGAGACCGCGAACGTCAGCGTGAGAGTTACCGCGCCGGATGAACCAGGCACATATCTGCTGGAGTTCGACGTGGTGCAAGAAGGCGTCGGTTGGTTCGAGGTCGAGACCGTCAGGCACGCCATCGAGGTGACGCCTTCGGTCCGGGTTGCCGCGGTGCCGGAGCCCAAGCCTGAAACTTCGTACTACCGGTTCGCCGACAACGACTTCAGCGATCTGGTATCGGCGGAATTCTTCCAGCCACCCGGATTCCAGATGAACGGCATCCACCGATCACGCGTCGAGCAGATCCTCGAAGACGCCGGAGCAACACTGGTCGGCGCCGAGGAGTGGATCGACGCCTGGCACAGCTTCAGCTATTACGTGCAGGCCGGCTAGCTCTTCGCCTGCTCCACCAGACGCCGGGCGATCACCTTGAGAGCGAGCGTCTCGTCGGCACCCTCGAATATCGACAGCACGCGCGCGTCGACGAAGTAGCGGCTGACCGCGAACTCCTCCGCGTAGCCCATCCCGCCATGGATCTGCATCGCCTCACGAGTAACCCACTCCGCGGCGCGGCAGACGTATGCCTTGACCATCGACGCCTCGAGGGACCCCGAGTTGTTCGCCATCATCTTCGAGACCTCGTACGTGAACTGACGTGTGGCCTGGATCATGAAGGCCATCCGGCCGAGCTTGGCCTGGGTCAGCTGGTAGTCGGCGATGGGTTTACCGAACACGACGCGCTCTGAGGCATAGGCGCGGGCCGCTTCGTACGCGGCCTGCATGACTCCGAGAGCTCGAGCGGCGGTCTGCAGGCGCCCGTTCTCGAATCCCTGCATCTGCAGGTAGAAGCCCCGGCCTTCTCCCTCCGAGCCCCCGATCAGGCAATCCGCGTCGACGAACCAATTCTCGAAGGCCAGCTCATAGGAGTGCATCCCGCGGTAACCGATCGTGTCGATGGGTCTTCCTTCGATGCGGCCGGCGACGCCGCCTGAGGTCGAACCGGCGCCGGATTGCGTCAACACGAACCCCTTTCCGTCGGCCCGCTCCTTCGGCACCACGAACAACGAAAGTCCCCGGTGGGACTTGGTCCTGTCGGGGTCGGTCCTAGCAAGAAGCATCAGAACGTCAGCACGCGCCGCGAACGTGCACCACGTCTTGACCCCGTTGATCAACCATCCGCCCTCAGTCGGCGTGGCCGCCGTCACGATGTTCGCCACGTCCGATCCGAAGTCGGGCTCTGTGACCGCGACAGCCGCCATGATCTCGCCGGACGCCAGGCGAGGCAGCCACGTCTGCTTCTGCTCTTCGGTCCCTCCGTGGACGAGCGCGCGCGACAGGATCTCGGGCCGCGTGATCAACGATCCGCCAATGCCGAGAGATCCCCACGACAACTCCTCGGTGGTGATCACCATGCCCAGGTAGTCGCTCTCGCCCCCGCTGGCGTAGCCGCCGTACTCCTCCGGCACGGACATACCGAAGCCGCCCATCTCACCGAGGCCACTGATGATCTCTTCCGGGATGTCTCCGTTCGTGCGGTGCACGTGCTCCGCGTGCGGACGGATCTCTTCTGAGGCGAAGCGCCGGAACGTCTCGCGCACGAGCTCGAAGTCGGGGCCGAGGTTCCGGTCGCCCTCCGCATCGGCGAGCGATGCGACCACTGACGGCGCCCGCCACAAAGAGACGAAACCCGAAGCGGGCTCCATCCAGTCGGATTCAACTCCCCAATCGGTGGATCGCCCGATCGTGCGGGCACCGAGCTCGCTCATCATGTCGGCGACGAACGCGCACGCGATCGACGCTTCGGTCTTTCCCGCCGCGCCGTAGCCGATGGCGTGCTCCGCGATGCGCACCGCGGAGGAGGCATGTGCCAGGTCGTAGGCGAGAACCTGGTTGGCGTCGATATCCCCACCCGTTGAAGCAAGCCGTTTGGCTGTGTCGTCGACGACGGTCCTGGCGAGGCCGACGGCCTTCGCGGCGAGATCGAGGTCAGGATCGGGGAGAGACGCGGGCGCGGCGGATTGGGGGCCAGAAGACGACGGGCCAGGAGATGACGGGCCAGAAGGTGACAAGTCCGGAGGTGACATAGCCGTCCAAAGTTACCGGCGCGTCACCCGCAGGGCGGCGGGCCCCGAACCGATGATCCTCACGGAACCCTGGCCACCACGGTGACCAGGGGAGGCAGGACCACCGGGTCCTCCCCGGGGTCGACCCCGGTAAGGGTCTCCAGGTACTCGGCCACCGGACCGGGCCCGGCTCCCGCCGGCGCTTCGGCCCACGCGTCGTCCACCACCAGGCCGGCCGATCTGATGAGAGCGGGTAGCAGCGCCCCGATGTCGGGATGCCTGGCGTCGGGCATGGAGAAGGGTGACCCGGCGATGCGCCCGGCGGAGGTGATCGGCTCCTGGGCCACGACCCAACCGCCGGCACGCACGGCCTTGCGCATCCGCTCGAGCACGACCAACGGATCGAGGACGTGGAGCAGCAGGAACCGGCAGAAGGCGAGGTCCACGGGCTCAGGCAGGATCAGGTCTTCCCCGGCCTGGGTGATGGCGAGGACCTGGGAGTGTTCTGCGGCCCTGGCGGCCACCTCGTCGCGCGAGCGTGGATCGCTGTCGACCGCATAGATACGGCCGGTGCGCCCGACGATCTCGGCGAGGGCGACGGCCACATCGCCACCGCCTGCTCCTACATCCACGCATTTCCAACCGGGGCCCACCCCGCTGCGTTCGAGAGCGACGGCCAGCGGTCTGCGGTACACGTCGTCACGAAGCGCACGCAGAAGCGCGGGGTTCCCGCCACCACCGACGTCGCTCTGATCTGAAACCGCAGGCACGAACGCTGAAACTACCAATGAGACTGCTATGGACGAGCGGCACTCGGCGGTAGGGTTCGCCGGGTGAAGGTGACGATGCTCCTCTGCGACTCTGCCCAGGTCGCCGAGCAGAAGCTGTACGTGCTCGGAGGTGGCATCTCCATCATCGGCCCCGATCCGGTGTTCACCGCCCTCGCCATCAAGATCGAGGTGCCGTGGAACCAGACCGACGTCTCCCATCATTGGGTTCTCTTCTTGGAAGACGCCGACGGAAGACCCGTCATGGTCGACACCACTGATGGAAAGGCGCCGCTGGAATTGAGGGGCGAGTTCGTGGCACCACGGCCCGACATCGTCCCCGAAGGCACGCCCGCAGACGCGGCGATGGCGTTCGGGTTCGGTCCGTTTCCTCTTGAGCCCGGAAACCGTTACATCTGGCGACTCTCCATAGACGGCGAGTCCGAGGACGACTGGTCCGTGGCCTTCACCGTACGCCCGAGGCAAGAGGACTGATACGCCCGAGCGAGCGTTACGCGAGCGAGTGGTCGTAAATGGTGGGATCGGCCTGGCGCAACAGATGGCAACAGCCCGCGCAGCGCGTCCTCGCGCTGCTGCTTTGCGCGGGGTGCGCGTTCCTGCTCGTATCCAAGGCGGAAACCGGCGTCCGCTCTACTGACTCGCTCAGTTCGAGCGATGCCGTAGACCGCGCCGCGCGCCAGACCGCCTTCTACGACTGCCTCGATGCGCAGGTTCGTCGACTGCTACCCGCGGGGGCTGCGATTTCGTTCGCCGGCGGACCGTCATCCGCGCAGGCCGTCACACTGTTGAACGCCGCGGGGAATTACCTGACGGTCGCGGCCAAGCCGTCTCAGGCTCTGCTTGTCCTCGGCCTGGCGCCCGGAAGCGGCGTTCGATCCTGTTCGGGTGTGGTGCTGACCGCGAAGCGCGGGGAGGCGGCATCGTGAGCCCGACCCTCGCCATCATCGTGACCATGGCGGTCCTGTGCGCCGCGGGCGCTCTTCCGGCGCGAATGCTCGCCGGCTGGCGACCGGTCACACCCTTCCTCGCTCCTATCGGCGGAGCTGTGCTCGCCGGCGCCGCAGGGGAGCTCACCGTTCTGGTGGACGGAACGGAGATCGGCTGGTTCGTTCCCTTGGCCATCGGAGCCAACGCGGCCGCCACTGCGTCGTGGTTGGCCAGAAGAGAATCAAGGAGATCACCGACCGCTCCGCGCCCCCGGTTCGTGCTCTGGATCGTCGGCGGAGCCGGAGTCCTCGGCGTCGCGGCCGCCACCGCGTGGTCACTTCTGAGCCTGGCGCGCGTCGACATCGGTAGCGAAGCGCGCACGATATGGCTGGTACACGCGACCTGGATCCAGGCCGGTCACGCCACCGCGCTGGCCGCCCTCACCAACCAGGGACTGATCCTGTCGCATTCGAGCTACCCGCCACTGAGTGGCGCCACGGTCGCACTCGGATGGGCGATCACCGGAGTCTCCAGCCTGCGCGTGGGTCAGGTGGTCCTGGCTCTTCTTACCGGGTGCGCGATCGCTGCGGTCGGAGCGACTGTCCTCGAAGTTGGGTTGATTGCCGCCATCAGAACCGCCATTCGCAGAAACGCCTTAGGCGCAACCGCGCTCACGGTGATCGCCGGCCTGTTGAGCGCGGCGTGGGTGCTCGGTGCATTTGGGCTGGCCGGTCCGAGCGCCACGAACGGATCGGTGGACATGCTCGCAGCTGCTTGCGCGGTGGGCGCTGCGGCGATGGGTCTGGTGCTCCCGTGTGGCGGCGAGCACGGGCGCGCGGCCGCCGTGTTGGCGGTGGCCGCGGGGCTCACCACCGATGACGGGATAGGGGCGGCGATCGTGGTGTTCGTCCTCATCGGGTTGCGGTGGCTTTCCGCGCCGCGTCACGGGCCCGAGCCGAACGCTTCGCGTGTCGAGCGCCACAGGGGTGTGATCGGAGCCACTGCTGCGGCCTGGGGGGTGGCCGGGGTGATCGCGTGGCCCGTAGGAGCGGCCATCAGGCGCGCCACGACTGATTACTACCTCACCGGACCGAGGATCGGCTCACCCTTCGGGCGCGCGGACGATGTGTTCCATTCGATGGCGCCCGATCTGCATCTGACCGGTCTGGCAATTGTGATCGGGATAGCGGCTTCAGTCTTGTTCCGCCGGGCCCGCCGCTCCATGGGATTCGGCTCCGACGCGTGGCTGTGGGTCCTCATTGTCGTCGAGCTCCTCGCCGTGGGAGTGCTCTACGCGGTCGGCGACCAGCCCGTCGAGCCATGGCTCCATTCGACTGCCGGGGCCTCAGCGCTGTTCGCCGAGTGTCTGGGACTGGGGTTGCTCGCATGGTGGGCTGTGATCGGCGCAGCCATCGTTCTGGCGCCTAAATCGGAACAGGCGCCTGAGGTACCCGTTCCGACCCCGGTGGCCTGAGTGGACGCCGGTCAAATGGACGGGCTCGCCTCATGTGGACGGGCGGGCGCCGCGCGTACTACACCCGTGCCTATGACCATCTACGAGCGGCCGTTCGGCCGGTGCCTCGAGGACTTCGAGGTGGGAGACATCTACCGCCATTGGCCCGGCAAGACCATCACCGAGGCCGAAGACCACCTCTTCTGCATGACCACCATGAACCACCATCCGCTTCACTCGGACGCCTGGTTCGCAGAGCACCAGACCGTTCACGGAAAGAACGTGGTCGTGGGGAACCTCGTCTATTCGCTGGTGCTCGGAATGAGCGTTCCCGACGTGAGCGGTTCTGCCATCGCCAACCTCGAGGTTGAATCCCTCATTCACAGAAAGCCCACCTTCCACGGGGACACGATCTACGCCGAGACCAGGGTCCTCGAGGTAACGCCTTCGAAGTCCAAGACCGACCGCGGTGTGGTGAGGGTGGAGACGAAGGGATTCAACCAAAGAGCCGAGGAGGTTTGCTACTTCCGCCGTAACGTCATGGTCTGGAAACGTGACGCGGCGCCGGAACGCATGCGGCCGTACTCGCCGGACGAAGCCTGGGACTGAAACACTGAGCGCAGCGATTCCTTGCGGAGGAATCGGCGCGAAGGCACTATTGGCGTCTCGTGCCCCGAGGTCGACATAGCTCTCATCGCGCGGCCGTGCCGTTCAGTTCGAACTTGTTCGAAGGGTGCTGACGAAAATCAGCTGCGTAACACCGCAGACCCTACGAGCGCCGGGCTGTCATCGTCGGGCCCATCTCAGGTGAGCTTCAAGAACCCGATAAACGGGTGTAGCCCAGCCGAAAGGGAGTCACCGCTTGACCCCGAAGGATGTCAGCTCGTTGCATTACCTTCGATGGTCCAGCGAAGAAGGAAGGCCCCGAGCGTGTTGTCGATCAACTTGCCTCTCTCTGTTGGTTCATCGTCAGGCTTGAGATGACGACAGAACTCGGTATAGAGGAGATCTAGAACAGCCTTTCGCTGTTCCCGGGTCGGGTCGTCGGTAGCTTGCGACGCCAGAAGTAGCTCTTGATCAATCGCACCCACCGTCTCGATGAAGATCTCCCTCATATCAAGCGGGAGCGCGTCGATGACGCCGCTCATGGTGTATTCCTGCCACGCTGATCCTGCAATCTTGCGGCGCCGACGACTCCACGTTCACCCTGGAGGTCAAGAACGACACCTCACAGGTCGTGATTGATCGTCAATGCAACATCACCTGCAATCAGTTCTTCACCAAAGTCAGGTTGGACCCTGGACAATCAACGACCGACTCCGAGAGTCCAGATGGGGTGGCGTCTCCAGATGAATCGCTCTCCTCCTCGGGGTCGTCACTGGGATGTCTTCCATTTCGGTTTAGTCAGATCCCTCCTAGCAGTGTCACCGTTCGAATTAGTCAAAAGGTTCCTTGCGGTGACTCCTCTGGAGCCAAAGACACCGGTGGGCACGACTGGCCCTACCGAAAATATTGATTGCAACAACCGTGGTCTAACAGAGTCTGATCTGATGTGGCGATCGGCGGTTCCGCGGGGATCGCTCGTTCATGAAGGTCCCCTGAGCGCTGCTCTGGCCTGACCGCGTACCAGCTCTAACTTTTCCCCGCGGTTTGCCCCTCCCTAGCTATCTAACTTGTGAGTTCTCCTCTGACTCAAAGACTCTCGTAATGCAAAGTCAATGGGCCGATTCAAAAGTTGAGCATCCATGTTTTTGGAAGAAGCAGTGATTTCCTATGTCACAACACCGGTGCCGATGCTCACGCCTTTGGACTGCTACCTCACGTTAAATAAAATAGTCGGTCTCAAACGACTCCGCGTAGACGCTCCGGATAATCAACCGAGCAACGGTAGCGCGAAGGGCCCAGCACCCTCCGATCATGCGTCAACCAGGCGCCGGGACGTTAGGCTCTAATTCATTCTTTGCTTCACGCTATGAGCGTGACCCTACAACTGTGAACATGTTCATCTGGACAGCGGGCTCGTTCATCGCGTGGCCAAGGTGGTGCGACTGAGTGTGAAAATGCACTGACGTTCTCTGAAACCCCAGTCTCTGCACCATTTCGACGACTGTCCCGGGAGAAATAATCCACCAGTTAGTGAGAGCGTCACGACCGGCTGTCGCAAATCTCATCGCGTTGACAGAAGGGTCAAGTCCATCTTCCAAGACATCTGTGACAATGATGTGCCTCGTCGTGCGCGCCGCAGCTTCGGAGAGTGCTCCCCATGGATCTCGGAGGTGAAGCAGAATCGCCCCGAAGACTGACGTATCAAAGTGACCTAAGTCCTCTGGCAAATGATAAATATTTCCGAAGGCCAGTTTCGCGTTCATTCCAAGATCCCTCTGCAAGTACCACCAGGAATGGTGGACGCGCTCAACGAACTTCATTATTATTGCCTTCTCCCGAAACATATCTCTGCCAGCGACGGGCAGGAGGTCGACAGAGACGTCATATCCAGCCTCAAACCCAACTACGTTCGCCCCGGACTCCTCCATCCATGCCGTTAGATACCCAGTTGCCGGACCAAGCTCTAAGACGCGTTGACCACCCAGGTCGAGCTGGCCCAGATACTCTCTTTCGCCGCCTCTGAGATCCCAAGCGCCTTCGATTACTTCTCCAGATCGGAGTTGAACTGTGTGATACCACTCACAGTCTCCGACGGTTACATCATTTTCTTGATTCTTTAGCCACGCCTGGAATTCTGGGTCCAGCTGGCCGTGGTAGTTCAGTGGCGGGAATGATGGCCAGTGGAGCATGGGTACCTGCTTTCATGGTCAGTCAGCTAGGGAGACCCCCAGAATCTCGCTTAAATCCAAGGTGTTTGCCAAGTTAGGTTCTTTCCACCGGTACATACTCCAGCAACTTGAGAGTTAACTTGATCTTCGTCATGTCGGTGGACGGGAGAGCGTTGTGAGCGGTTGCGTAAGTCAGGGCACGTAGAACTAAGCGTTCGATGGTTCGTCTTGTCTGTCATCGCAGTCTTTTGATCGACTGCGGTCCGTCACCAGCGACGTTTGGTTGACACGGGGATCAGGCGCAAAGCTTGAAGTAGTGCGAAGATCGTCTGTCCGTGGCCATGAAAAAGTCCCCGGTCGTGGCCAGTTGATTTCCCCGCTGGTGGCCACAAAAGTCCCCGCTTTTGGCCACTAGAGGTCCCCACCCTCACTGAGGTATCTACCTGAGTTGTCCCCCGGCCGGTGACGGTTGCGGTGCTAGCCAACATCCGCACCGACCAAGGTGACTCCTCCATGAAATCAGTGAGGGAACGCGTGGACATGAATGCTGCATACAGAGAGGTGGGCTCGTATCGAGCCGCAGCCGACATCTGCGGGACGACACCGGCGACCGTGAAGCGTGCGATCAAGGCCGCTGAGCAAGCTGACGCCGGAGTAGTACCGGTTCGTCACAACTACGACGCAGTCGCTGACCTCGTGGCTGACTCGGTCGCCAGGACCAAAGGAAGGATCACAGCCAAGCGACTCTTGCCTGTCGCAGCCGCAGCCGGTTATCGCGGGTCCGGTCGCAACTTCCGGCGCCTGGTGGCGAAACAGAAGGCCACTTGGCAATCCGACAACCACCGCGGACGGCGTCCCGGTGTCTGGGCACCGGGAGACATGATCGTGTTCGACTGGGGCCAGATCGGACCGCATGGCGTCGATCGCGGAGTTCTACTCGAGGAACCTTGGAACTGAAGTCCTCAAAGGAATGACTGAGAAGGCCCGTCGTGGGGAGTACCGTGAACAAGGTTCCTCTCGTATACCGCAACATCGGCAAAGTAATCGAAGGACGAGAAGGACGAACAGTCGAGTTGGATGCAGAGCGGGAACCACCCCTCTCTTGGGCCTTCGAGGCGTATGCAAATGATGAGTGGACGATCAATCAGCTCAACGCCGAAATGACGGGACGAGTTTCAGAAGCGTACCGACGCCTAAGCGCACTGAAACGCCAATTCCGAAGTCCCGACTGCCCGCGATGCTCCAGAACCGCTACTACATCGGGAAAATCAACTTCCACGGAGTCGAGTACGAAGGGACTCATCCTCCGCTTGTCTCGCTTGAGACGTTCGCACGAGTTCAAGATATTCTCGAAAAGCGACGGCGACGGGGTGAAGGAGCGAGTCCACACGCATTACCTGAAGGGCACTCGGACGTGCGGAAACTGTGGGTCGAAGCTCTGTGTCCCTCGAGTATTCAATCGCCACGGAAGCGAGTACAAGATCGTCGACGGAGTGGATCTGTGGTTGAAGGTGCCCTGGGAGAAGTGATCAGCCGAATTGGTCAGCGGACGTGATCAGCGGACGTGATCAAAGGCGTTCTGTCGACTGCTTGTCGATCACAGCGCGCTCTACTGCGTGAACTTCGGCGAGCATCCACGTCTGGTAGTCGTAGCCCGGCGTCGGCATCGTCTCGTACACGCCGACCACGGGTATGCCGGACTGCGCCGCTTGCCCGCGTATGGAGGTCGTGGTCGAATCGACGACCTGCTCGTTGTAGCAGAACACCTTCACCAGGTGACCGGTGAAGAAACCGTCTTCGAGCGACACGTCTTGAGGTGAGGGTTCGACCCCGTTCATGATGTCGGCCTGGAAGACGAAAGGCGTAAGGATTTTCATTCCCATTGCTTGGAGCATGTAATCGGCCACGGGTTCGGTGACGGCGACCGGGGTATTCGGATACTTGGTCTTGAACTGGGCGATGGCGTCGAGCCAAGGCTTGAGTGACTGGTCGAACCTGGCCAAGTTCTGATCGAAATAAGAAGTGTGTGTGGGCTGGAGCTCCGACAGTGCCTCTGCTATCGCCTCGGCCACGGCAGGCATCGTTTTCGGGGAGTACCAAAGATGGGGATTCGGCGTGGAATCCGGTAGGCCCAGAAGGTTCTGCACGGTTATGACCTTGCGTTTGGAGCTCGGTGAGGCAGATTCGATCTTGTTCATGAACGAGTCGTAGCCGAGGCCGTTTTGCACGATCAGCTCCGCGCCGCTCACGTCCTCGGCCACCTGAGGGCTTGCTTCGAAGGTATGAGGATCGGTGTTCGGGTTGTTCAGGATCGAGGAGACCTCCACGTACCTGCCACCTATCTGCGACACCACATCCGCGTACTCGTTCTCCGCCCCGATCGCATTGATGACGCCTGCCTTGGCTGAGCCGTCCGCCTTGCTGCATGCGCTGCACAGGAGTGCCATGGTCGCCAATACCGCCATCACGCCGTAGCGAAGGAGGGGGCGTCGATTTGCCAGAGGAATGCGCATAGATCGAAACCTAGTCTAAGACTCAGTCTCAATTCAACAGTTCTCCGGCAACGAAACGGCAGGCTGGAGATCCCCATGATCGAACTGTTGCTGGTCGCTGTGGCCGTAGGTCTCGACAATCTCGGTGCCGCCATCGGCCTCGGCACAGGCGGCTTCGACAAGTCCTTACGCGTGCGCGTCGGCCTGGTGTTCGGTTTCTTCGAGGCGGTTATGCCGGTGGTCGGAATCCTGGCCGGACGCGCCGCTGCCGGGGACCTGGGCCGCAGTGGTCCTCCCGTAGCCGGGGTGCTTCTCGGAGTCATGGGCCTCTATGCGCTGGTCAGCGCCCTTTTGAAGCGATCGGACCACAGCCCGCCCACCGGCCCCGGGATCGCCCGCATCCTGCTGCTCGGGGTCGTGCTCAGCATCGACAACCTGGTCATAGGTTTCGCGCTTGGGTCCCGCCATATCAACCTGGTCGTAGCGCTGGTGGTCATCGGCGTGGTCAGCACCACGCTCTCCCTGGTCGGACTGGAGGTGGGGCGGAACATCGGGGCCCGTTTCGGGGAGGCGAGCGAGGTCCTCGGCGGGCTCGTCCTGATCATCGTGGGCATCGCCGTGGGTACCCAAATTCTGTAGATCGGGGTTCCCGAGGCGGGGGGTTTGGGGAAATTGGTGCCCCTGATTGCATACGCTAATCAAATGTTGTTAGTGTGTTGCTCCAGGGTTCACTCATATGGGGGGTTAGTACATGAGACGTTTGTTGTTAGTGACGGGTCTGGCGGCCATCGTCAGCCTCGGGTCAGCCGGCGTGGCGAGCGCATCGTCGGGTCCGCAGGGTGTCAGGGTCAAGCCCGGCAGCACCTGGACGATGAGAAACTTGGAAGACGGCGGTTGTGAAGTTCAGACAATCAGTGCCGGAGGCACCTGGACTGCTGATCGCAACGGCGACAAAGGCACTTACACGGCAAGCGGTAAGAGCCTCGCAGAGACGTGGACTGCCGGCGACGATGCCGGTGCGACGGTCAAGACTCACTGGTCGAAGTCACACCTCGAATACCAGGGCAGTGGCTCTGGTGGCCTCGGTGGTGGGACCAAGTGGAAGACCACTCTGGTCAAGGGTGCGGTTCCCGGCTGCTGAAAGGCGCACTTGTTGCATAGCTTGATCTGAGTCGATCTCAATCCGACTGCGAGATAAAAACTCAGGCAAGAAAACAAATCGAAGGAGCCCCTGCCATACGCGGCAGGGGCTCCTTCGCGCGCCGACGCAATTGATGCCATGAAGGCGGACAAGTAGAAAAAGGGCCCAGCTCGCCCGTCTGAACCCGAACCGGCTAGGGAACCGTTAACCATGGCCATAACCAGACGAACCGTCCCCGGCCGCATCTCGATCAGGCGAAGCATCAGCCCGGTCGACCTGCTCGTCGCGGTCGCCGTCATCGCCCTCTTCTACGGGATCGCAAAGCTCGGCGAGTCTCTGACCGTCAGGATCACGCCTGGTGCGTACACCACGCATCTGTCGACGCGATTCACCGAGATTCCCTACTACGCGGCGTGCTCGTTGCTTCGCATGTTCGTCGCTCTCGGCCTGGCGACGGTGTTCACGTTCGTCTACGCGACGGCTGCAGCGCGCCTTCGCAGAGCCGAGATGATCCTCATTCCGGTACTCGACATTCTCCAGTCCGTTCCGATCCTCGGATTCCTCACCTTCACCACTGTGTTCTTCCTGCACGCCTTCGGCAACAACGTGGGCCTCGAGGCGACGTGCATATTCGCCGTGTTCACTTCACAGGCGTGGAACATGACGTTCAGCTTCTACCACTCGCTCAAAACTCAACCCCGGGACCTCGACGAGGCGGCGCGGGCCTACAGGCTCACCAAGTGGCAGCGCTTCTGGAAGCTCGACGTTCCGAGCTCGATGATCGGACTTGTGTGGAACGCGATGATGTCGATGGGAGGAGGCTGGTTCTTCCTCACCGCCGCGGAAGCGATAACGATCAGCGGGCGTCAGTACACCCTTCCGGGCATGGGCAGCTATATAGGCCAGGCGATCGCCCAGGGATCCATCGGAAAGGTGGGAGTCGCGGTGGCGGCCATGGTGGTCATCGTCATCGGCGTGAATGCGGTGTTCTTCCGTCCGCTCGTGGCGTGGACCGAGAAGTTCCGCATGGAGGAGTCCGAGGCGAGCGAGAAGCCCCGGAGCATCGTCTTGGACCTACTCCGGCGCTCGCATTTCTCCCATTACCTGGGGATCGTGTTCCACCCCGTGGGCCGGTTCTTCGACCGGGTCACCAGGCCGTTCGGACTGGCGGAACATCCTCTCGCTACAGACGAGAAGCGCCAGCGGATCGGAGACGTCATCTTCTGGGCGATCATCACCGCGTTGGTTGTGGTCGGCGCCCTCGGGGGACTCGACTACGTCGGCAAGGCCGTCGGGTTCGGCTCGTTCCCGTACGCGATCGGGCTTGGCGCGATCACCTTCGTCAGGGTGGTGTGCGTGTTGGTCTTCGCCACGGTCGTGTGGGTGCCTATCGGCGTGGTGATCGGGATGAACCCGCGCCTCACCCGTTTCGCTCAACCGGTTGTTCAGGTGCTGGCGAGCTTTCCGTCCAACCTCCTCTTCCCGTTCCTGGTGATCGCCTTCATCGCCATTCATCTGTCGCTCGACATCGGGAGCATCGTCCTCATGGCGATCGGCGCTCAGTGGTACATCCTTTTCAACGCGATTGCCGGCGCCATCGCCATCCCGAGCGATCTTCGCGAGATGGCGACCAACTTCGGGCTTTCGAGGTCCCAAAAATGGAGGAAGCTGATCCTGCCTGCGATCTTTCCCGCCTATGTGACCGGCGGGATCACCGCTGCCGGGGGAGCGTGGAACGCGTCGATCGTCGCCGAGGTGGCAGTGTGGGGAAGCCATCACCTGTCGGCCGAGGGTCTCGGCGCCTACATCACCAATGCTTCCAACTCTTCGGCTTCTGACCACTTTGCGAAGGTCCTCATGGGCGTCATCGTCATGAGTCTCTTTGTGGTTCTCGCGAACCGGTTATTTTGGCGAAGGCTCTACCGGATGGCAGAAGCTCACTTCACTCTTTGAGCCCAATTGATTTTTGATCAGAAACCGGATCGGGACGCATGACATCTGCGCAGCTGAGCCCAACGACGAAGAGGACCGCGGAGACCATCCTCGAGGTGTCTCACGTGTCGAAGTCATACAGCTCGCCCAACGGGAATGCCCTTCCCGTGCTCGACGACATCTCTTTCGAGCTCAAGACCGGCGAGATAATGGCGCTGCTCGGTAAGTCGGGAAGTGGCAAGAGCACGCTCCTGCGCTGCATCGCCGGGTTGATCCCACCGACGTCGGGCAAGATCAGCTATCGCGGGCGGGCGATCACCGGAGCGAACCCAGGGGTCGCCATCGTCTTTCAGAGCTTCGCTCTCCTTCCCTGGCTCACGGTGCTCCAAAATGTGGAGATCGGTCTAGAGGCAAAGGGGGTCGGTCCGGCGGAGCGACGCGAGCGCTCGATCGAGGCAATCGACCGGATCGGGCTCGACGGATTCGAGTCCGCGTACCCGAAGGAGCTGTCCGGAGGAATGCGTCAACGGGTGGGCTTCGCCCGTGCGCTGGTTGTGCAACCCGATGCCTTGTTGATGGACGAGCCTTTCTCCGCACTTGATGTACTCACGGCCGAAAACCTCAGAAGCGAGCTGCTCCGGCTGTGGGAGGGAGCGGACTTTCCGACCAAGGCGATGCTGATCGTCACCCACAACATCGAAGAGGCCGTGATGCTCGCCGACCGGATCCTGGTGCTCGGGACGAACCCGGGCAAGATCCGCACCCAGATCGAGGTCAACCTCGCGCGACCGAGGGACCGTCATGGCGAAGAAAGCCAGGCGCTTGTCGACCAGATCTACGCCATCATGACCGCCGGCGGCGAGGGTCGCGAAATGTCGAATGCCCAAACAGTGGCCGCCCAACTCGACGTATCTCCGTCAGATGGACCGTTGCCGCCGGCGTCGGTGGGCGGGATGGCTGGTCTTCTCGAGATCCTCAATGCGAACGGGGGTCGTGACGACCTTCCGCTGCTCGCGTCGAAGTTGACATTCGACGTGGAGGACCTGCTGCCCCTTGTAGACGCGGCCGAGCTGCTCGGCTTTGCAGTGGTCGAGGATGCGGATCTTCAACTCACCGCCGAGGGCAAGTCCTTCGTCGAGGCGGACATCGATACTTCGAAGGCCATATTCGCCGAGCAGGCCAAAGCGCGCGCACCTTTGGTGAGAGCCATATGCAGCAGCCTGGAGTCCACAAAGGACGGCACGCTCGGGCAAGGGTTCTTCATCGACCTGTTGAGGCGCGGGTTCAGTGAGGATGAAGCCCGTCATCAGCTCGATATCGCTATCGACTGGGGCCGCTACGGCGAGCTCTACGACTTCGACGCGCACACCGGGCAGCTCAAGCTCGAGACTCCGCGCATATCAGAGCCGTTGGAACAAGAGGCCTAACCGGCGATGAACCGGAGCACCCGATCGTTGACTTCGTCGGGCTGCTCCAGATGAAGGAAATGCCCGGCCTTTTGGATCATCGCCGCCTCTGATGCAGCAGGTAGTAGCTGGGCGACTTCGTCGATGGACGCGACTCCCATGCATCCGTCGTCGGCTCCGTGCAGGTAGAGGGTCGGGATGACCGGCAACCCGCCGGCGGCCTGCTGAGCGTCTGCGTACTGCGCAAGATGGGTGGATCCGTCGAACATGGCCCTGTAGTAGTTGATGGCGGCGCTGAGCCTTTCCGGCTCGCCGATCGATTCCTTCACTCGCGTCACATCCCACTTGGCGTCGTATCCGGGCGACCAATCGGCCCACAGGTTGTCGATGAACGCGCAGTCGTCTGCCCCCACGACGCCCTCGGCCAGTGCACTTTGGAAGAAGAACACGTAGAAGCTCCTCTTGATCTGGGCATAGGAGAAGAAGGTGGACGCCGCGGCAGGAACGGGCGGCACTGCCATCGTCACGAGTTTGGAGAAGTGCTCCGGTTTCCAACCCGTCGCTCCGTAGCCACAGAAGGCGCCCCAGTCATGACCTATGAAGACCGCCTGGTCGCTGCCGGCGATCTCCTCTTTCAAAGCACAGATGTCTGCGGCGAGCGCCCCTGACTGATAGGTGCCGTCCGGGGCGAGGCCGCTCGGCGCATAGCCGCGGAGGAACGGGGCCACGGCGTGGAATCCGGCGTCGGCGAGGACCGGCAGCAGGTGTCTCCAGGTCCAGGCGGAGTCTGGGAATCCGTGAACGCAGATCGCCAGCGGACCATCATCCGGACCCGATTCCAGGAAACACTGCTCCACACCGTTGGCGGTGAGGTTCCTGCGTTCCAGATTTCCTATTTGGTTATCCATGGTCGCACGGTAGTGTCATGCCCCGTCCAGGTGGTCACGGAGGGGGATCAAACTGCAAGTCAGGTTCTTCGGTGTCCGGGGTTCATGCCCGTGCTCTAGCGACGAGCATCGTCGCTACGGCGGCAACACGCCCTGCGTGGTCGTCGAGATCGGTGACGAACCCCCGATCATCCTCGACCTCGGCACGGGCCTGCGTCCGTTGGGGCTCGAGCTCGACTCGTCGAGAACCAGGGGCGTCCCGTTTCACCTGACCGCTTTCTTGAGCCACCTCCATTGGGATCACATCATCGGTCTCCCGTTCTTCACGACCGCTCACGATCCGATGACCGAGCTCGACATCTACGGTCCCCCTCAGGACGACGGGTCGACACTTCACGACGTGTTCGACAGGGTTCTGCACCCGCCGTTCTTCCCGGTGAACGTGACTGAGCTCAAGGGCGACATCAAGTTGAAAGAGGCCTTCAACGAGACCATATGTGTGGGTTCCGCGAAGGTGATGGTCCGCCAGGTCCCGCATGTGGGGACGACACTCGGATTCCGTATCGAGGCAGACGGTGGGTCGGTCGCCTTCGTAAGCGATCACCAGCAGCCGCGGGATCCCACATTCGTCGACAGCAACGTCCTCGAGCTGTGCGACGGCGTCGACCTGTTGATCCACGACTCGCAGTACACCCCCGAGGAATTCGAGTGGAAGTCGGACTGGGGTCATTCGACTGTCGCATACGCCGTCCACGTGGCCAAAGAATCTGGTGTGAAGAAGCTGGCGCTGTTCCACCATGACCCGCTTCGCGTCGACGACGACATCGACAAGTTGCTCGAAGACGCCCGTTCGATGGACGAGGCGTCGGACATCGCAAGCGTGGTCGCGGCGAGCGAAGGCTTGACGCTGGATGTCGGAACTTCGAACGGGTCCAACGGATCGAACGGGTCCAACGGATCGGGCAGCTACGCAAACGGGAACGGATCACGCAACCGGGACCCGGTGGCGCGGGAGCGTGCGTGATCAACGATGCGAACGCCCCCCACGCGGGGGTTTCATCGGCCCGCTTCCGCGAGGTTCTGGGTCACTTCTCGTCGGGCGTGACGATCGTCACGGGCCTCGATTCAGACGTTGCCGTCGGATTCACGTGCCAGTCGTTCATGTCGCTCTCGCTCGAGCCACCACTCGTTGCGATCGCACCCGGAAAGAGCTCGACCAGCTGGCCCCGCATCGCACCTAGCGGAAGCTTCTGCGTCAACATCCTGGCGGATGATCAGGAGGCTCTGTGTAGAGACTTCGCGGTCTCCGGCGTCGACAAGGGCGACAAGTTCAGTGGCGTCGGCTGGAAGCCGGGACCCGGCAGTATCCCTTTGTTGGACGGTGTTCTGGCGTGGGTGGGGTGCAGGATCGTGGCCACGCATGACGCCGGGGATCACGAGATCGTCGTCGGCGAGGTGGTCGACACGGGGGTCGACACCCACGGCCGGCCGCTTTTGTTCTACCGGGGCGGGTTCGGCCGCTTCGACGCTTGACGACCCGGATCTGAAACGAGGAGCACAGGCCGAGCCATGCCGAAGTTCGAACCCTCCGACACCATCGCGGACGTTCTGATCGTCGCCCCTGACGTACACGGCGACGAACGCGGAGCCTTCATCGAGACGTACAGACGCTCGTGGTTTCCGCTCGGTCGCGAGATGATCCAAGCGAACCGCTCCAACAAGCAACAGGGCGCGGTGGTGGGCCTCCACTACCACCTCCATCAAGCTGACTATTGGTA
>JBAPRR010000236.1:0-1553 GCA_049281195.1 Acidimicrobiales bacterium | reverse complement strand
CGGCAGTCGCCGAACTACTGGCGTGGCCGTTGCGGATAGTCCAGATCCGCGGCCTATTCCTTGACGCCTGGCGCTTGAGGCATAACGTGACCTTCGCCGACGGTCTGTACGTCGCCCTGGCCGAGCGCCTCGGCGCTCAGCTGCTGACCGACGATCAACGACTGGCTCACTCGCCAGGGCTCACCGTCCGGACCCTCGTCCTGCCCTGACAGCCACGGCGTTCTGCGTCCCGTCCCAGCGAACCACTCGACCCCGGGCCAGACGCCCGCGATCGATCCTGCCGACTCGGCCGCTTGCAGCGTTGACAGGGACGAGCGAAGTCCGTTGTCGTTGTGCGTGGGAGGGGGATCACACCGGTGTGTGAAGCTCGGAGCAGCGCCGCGCGATGTAGTCGCTCTCCTCGCTGGAGACCAAGAGCTGTCCGGTCGGACTCCAGTTGCCAGGAGCTCGAATCAGACTACCGAGATGAGTCCCGGCACGTCGACCGGCAGCTTGAATGGCCGCCACCGCTTCCTGATCGGTGCCGTTGCCGTGTAGGGCAGCCTGACCGCTCGGTTGGTGCAGGAGGCCACATAACGGTCGGTCTGCAACCACTTGGTGATGTTCATGAACGGACCACGCAGAGAGGAGCGCTGCCACCAACGCGGCGGACACAAGGATGAGAACGCCTAGCCGGCCCCACCGAAACCTGCCCACCACCATCCGGAGAAGGATACCTAACGCCTCATCTGGGCTACCGAGCCTCGGTTTCACACAACCTCATAATCCGCCCATAGCGACGGATATGGCGTTCTATCAGAAGCGCTAGACCGACACATATTATCGCGACAGAATCCCCCCTCGGCTACGGTCACCCCTGTCCTGGGTGGGTGCCCAAAGGGCATCTATGAGCCTTTGATCGTGACGCAAACAGATCATGATCAAGCGGGACCTCGATCGCCGTCGTGCACCACATATGCACCACAACGGGGTATCAAACCCTGCAACTCGGTGCCGCGGCGTGCAACAAGCAAAATCGGGTGGCGAGCAGCGGCTTTGCGCACCACCTGCACAACAACTGTGGGAGCACTTCCGGCTACGGGCCGGCCGCTACGCCATGTCGTTCTGGATGGAGCGGGTGGATACGGTCAAAGGAGCGACCCTCTAACCACCCCCCCACCACCTTCGGCCCTCCCGCCGGCCGCCGGTGATATTTATCGGCCTACTGACCGCCCCCGTCCTATCCTCATCGCGTTTGGGTAGATAAAGCCGAAATGTACGAATCTGAGGATCACGTTGTCATCGTGCCTGCGCCTTCAGGGGGTGGGCGCCACGCGGTTGTCACCGCTCGCTGTTCGTGCGGCTGGCTGGGCACTCCCGTCGGCCATGCGTGGGCGCGCAAGCAGGCGGAGCGCCACGTCGACGAGAGCAGAGAAGCTGAGCAGTCGCGGACCGATGTAGACACCACCTGACGACGGCTGAACGATGCACTGGTAGCGACCATTGGATACGCATCGTGGCCATCCCCGCCCACCTATCTGTTCTCTATTCGCCAGCGGCTCGCGGCTTCAGCC
>JBAPRR010000235.1:0-17485 GCA_049281195.1 Acidimicrobiales bacterium | reverse complement strand
GACCCGATCTCCGCGATGCGGCGGACAGGTTGGATGGGAACAGCGTGGTGATCAAGGTGCCGGGAGCGGAATCCGGGCTGGCCGACTTGCCATGGCACCGTGACTGTGGGATGGGGGGCCATCCGGTCAAGTGCCCCATGCTCAACATCGGGATACAACTTGACCCGGCCACTGCCGAATCAGGTCGCCTCGAGATGATCGCCGGGTCGCACCGCGGAACCTCGAGAATGCCTGGACCAAAAGAGACCCAACACCTGCCGATTGTCCCCATCGACACCCGAGCAGGGGACGTGACGGTGCATTTCGGCCATACCCTGCACGCGGCTCCACCGCCGGCCGACGTCAACGCACCAGGGCGAAGAGCGCTCTACCTGACCTTTGTGCCGCCCCTCACGTTCGAAATGATCGGCCCCGGTCAGGGATACAACGACGTTCTGTTCACCCGGGCTGGCGGTCATATCAAGCACGTCAACGACCTGACCGGGACGCGACCGTAGTGGTCGCCTTCGGCTGAGGCTCGGAGTACAGTCCGCCCCGCATGGCGGAATCCCGAGATCAACCGTCTCCGACACGCGAGCCCGCCTGGATGCCCGCGTACGTGGGATCCGCCTATAGGCGCGGCCACGGCACTGCCGAGGACCTTCTCTCCGGTGAGGCCTTGACAGAGATGACCCAGAAGCTTCTGGCCTCCGGCGAATTGATTCGCCAGGCGGACTCACCCCACGGTCTTGTGGACCAGGCGTCGGGATTTCGTCACATCCTGGTGTTGATGGCCCTGGCGATTGACGACGCACTGCGCTCGTCGGACCCTTACGACCCGTACTTCGCTCCGGCGAACGTGGACAACGTCCTCAAGTGGGGAATGGATTGTCCCGACGCCGCTTACAGCGGGGCTCCCGTTCGCGGAGACGGCTACTACGTCGTGCGCGGCAACCGCAAGAACGTCAGATACCTGGGTTTCCAGGCGATGGCGGGCATCGAGACCACGGCCAACGTCGTCGCAGAGGACCTTCCACTTGATCCGGACGGCTTCTTCGAGCTGGTCTTGTCACGTGAGCAACCCGACGACGTGGCCCCGGAGAACTGGATGCCCTTGTCCGACCGCACCTCTTCGCTCGTCGTCAGGCAGTTCTTCTACGACTGGGAGAACGAAAGCCCTGCAGACCTCCACATCGAGTGCACCGGAAGGTTCGGAGACGAGCCCCACAGAACCGAGCGCGGCCCCCTTTCTGCAGCCGGGATCGCCAACCAGCTCTCAGCACTCGGCGAGTTCGTCGAAGAGAGTTTCAAGTTCTGGAAGAGCGTGGAAGAAGGTGGCCGGTCCCAAGGGATGAACCTGTTCAGGGAGCCGGCGGCACTCACCGCGATGGGTGCGGCAGCGGAGAACGTGTCGGTGTGGGGGTCGTGGCAGCTCGAAGACACTGAGGCGCTCCTCATCGAGGTGGCACCACCCGAGACCTTGTACTGGAGCGTCTCTATCGGTAACTACTGGTGGGAGACGATCGACTACGCCAACCACCAGTCGAGCCTGAACGGTCACCAGGCGGTGGTCGACTCTGACGGGATCTTCAGGGGCGTGTTGAGCTCGAGGGATCCCGGGATCGCCAACTGGCTGGACAACGCAGGCCACGGAACAGGGGCGATGATCTTCCGTTGGTTGCGAGCGGACTCTCATCCCGTTCCGAGCACCAAGGTGATCCCGATCGATCAGGTCGAAACGAATCTTCCCGCGGCCACGAAGAGGGTCACCGCCGACGAGCGGCAGAGGGTCATTGAAGGACGCCGCGCCGGCGTGAGGCGTCGTTTTCCGCGTTGACAACAGGGGACTAGGAGGAACTGATGGATCTCGGATTCAGGGGGGCGAACGCGGCCGTCACGGGCGGCACTAAGGGCATGGGCCGCGCCATCGTCGACTGCCTCGTTCAAGAAGGTGCCCGCGTCGCTGTGCTTGCACGCGGTCAGGCCGCTTTGGATGAGACGGTCAAGCAAGTCACCGATGCCGGCGGGGAGGCACTCGGTCTGTCGGTGGACGTCCTCGATCCCGCGCAGATCGAGGCGGCGTTCAGGGAGATCGACTCCGAGTGGGGATCGCTCAACGTTCTCGTGAACACGGTCGGTCCGGCCGCGGGGCGCTTCGAAAACCTGACCGACGAGGACTGGCTCACCGCTTTCGGCCTGGGCACGATGGCTGCGGTACGTGCCGTCAGAGCCGCTCTCCCGCTTCTTCGTAAGGCGGAGTGGGCGCGGATAGTTAACTTCTCGGCGCACTCGATCCAACGACAGAGTCCACTTTTGCCGGCATATACCGCGTCGAAGGCTGCGGTGGCAAGCGTCTCCAAAAACCTGGCCAAATCCCTTGCACCAGAAGGAATTCTCGTCAACACCGTCAGCCCGGGCACCATCGTCACGGCCAGCTTCACCGAGGCTCTCCACAACGTGTTCGTGGAGCGGGGGCTCGACTCATCTGACCCCCACGACGTGATGCAGTGGATCGACGAGGTCTTCCACCAGCCCGCGGATCTCGGAAGAGCCGGGCTCGCCGAAGAGGTCGCGGTAGTGGTGACGTTCCTCGCATCGCGCCGAAACGGCTACGTGACCGGTGCGAACATAAACGTCGACGGGGGATCGGACTTCGTCTGATGCGACCACCGGCGCGCCGGTGCTGACGGCGGACGGCCTCGTCGAGGACGCGGTCACATCCACAGGCCTGAGTGACTTCGGTGGCCAGTCTTATCGCGAAGGTCTCAATCGTCTCTGCGACGCGCTCGCTTACGAAGCACAGCTGAACGCGATGGGAAGCGAGATATTTGGGTTGAGGCTCAGGAGCGCTCTTACCAACCGCCTGAAGGTTGAGGAGACCTACCGGACCAATCCCGAGATCGACGACCAGGTGGTGGAGGGACCGATCGTCATCCTCGGTCTGCCGCGCACCGGTACCACCGCGGCCAGCCAACTCGTCGCAGTCGACCCGGCTGTCAGGTCACTTCGCCTATGGGAGTCGGGTAGCCCGGTTCCCCCGCCCGAATCCGCGACCCAGTACGACGATGCACGAATTGCGGACACCGAAGTCGGCCTGCAGATGATGTACGAGATGTTCCCGCGCATGAAGTCGCTTCACTTCGAGACCTCGACCGGTCCGACCGAGTGCATCGATCTTCTGAGCATGGAGTTCCGCACCGCTCACTTCGACGGCATGGCCCACGTCCCGAGCTACACACGGTGGGTGACGGGTTGCGACATGACCGATACCTACCGGTATCACAGAAGAGTCCTCCGGCTGCTCCAGTGGCACTGCCCCCCGAACCTGTGGCATCTGAAGACGCCGGTGCACATGCTGTGGCTCGGAGCACTCTCAGATGCATATCCGGATGCGCGGTTTCTGTGGACGCACCGGGACCCTGCCGACGTGCTGGCATCGGTATGCGATCTCATCGCGTACACGCACAGCTGGGTGAGCGATCGTGACGACAAAGTGGACGTGGGAGCGCAGCAGCTCGATCTGTGGAGCGAGGCGCTACGTCGCGCCATTGAATTTCGCGACCAGGTGGGTGAAGGACGGTTCGCGGACATGACGTTCAGGGAGATGCAGAGCGATCCGATCGGGGCACTTGCCCGCGCCTACGAGAAGCTCGGTCTCGTGTTCTCAGAACAGACTGAGCGCCGTATGGCCGAGTGGCGCCTCGTCAACCCCCCGGGTGCGCACGGAGTGCACTCCTCGTCCCTTGACGACTTCGGGCTCGATGCAGCAGGGGTTCGTGAGCGGTTCGGTTTCTATCTCGATCGGTTCGACCTGCGGGACCAGTGATCCGGGGTTCCCCGCTGTTGAACGTCGCAGATGCCCGGCGTCGGGCGAAGCGGGCGTTGCCGAAGGTCGTGTTCGACTATGTCGACGGCGGAGCCGAAGACGAGCACACCATGCTCGCCAACACCACGGCTTGGCGCGAGCTGGACTTCAAGCCGCGAATGGCCGTCGGGTCCGTTGTGCCCAATCTGTCCACCCGTCTGTTCGGCGAGACGCTGAGGCTGCCGGTGATCCTCGCTCCTTGCGGGCTCGTTCGACTGATGCATCCCGACGGCGCTACTGGCGTCGCCCGTGCCGCGTCTGGGCGGGGAACTGTCTCGGTTCTGAGCAGCGTTGCGGGCTCCCCGATGGATGAGGTCTCGAGAGCGTCTGAGGGACCGACGTGGTTCCAGCTTTACTCGGCGGGCAGGAAACAGTCGGAATCCGCAATCGAAAAGGCTGCCGTTTGTGGCTTCGGCGCATTGGTAGTGACGGTGGACACGCCCGTACTGGGTCATCGAGAACGTGACCTCAGAAACGGTGTGGACCCACCGCTTCGGGTGAACGCCGCTGGTGTCGTGCGCCTCGGCCCTCAGGTGCTCGCGAAGCCCACATGGACCTGGCGGATGGCACGCGACGGGATCCAGATGCTGAGCTCGCCCGCCGCGCCATCCGTGCTGAGCGGTTCTTCCATCGCTTCACCATTCACCTGGAGCGACATCGAGTGGATGCGCACAAGATGGAAGGGTCCCCTTCTCGTGAAGGGGGTGTTGTCCGCCGGTGACGCTCGGCGAACAGCAGCTTCTGGTGCAGACGGGGTGATCGTCTCCAATCACGGAGGAAGGCAGTTGGAAGGTGCTCCTGCGACCGCCCGTGTGCTGCCCGAGATCGTCTCGGCGGTGGGCAACGACATCGAGGTGCTGGTCGACGGCGGGATCAGACGAGGATCCGACGTGGTGAAGGCGATGGCGCTCGGAGCAAAGGCGGTGCTCATTGGCCGCCCCTACCTCTACGGCCTTGCTGCACAAGGCCGGAGAGGTGTGGAACGCATCATCGATGTATTCGCCGACGAGATGTCGCGCACGATGGCGCTACTGGGCTGTCCCGATGTCGACAGTCTCGACTCGAGCTGGCTGCACCCCGCCTCGTCGGGATCCGGAATCGAGATCCACGACGAGCACGGTTAGCACGCCCAAGTCGTATTTACTATCCGGCGAAGTTCGTCGAGCTCGTCGCGGTTCCGAAAGCGGTGGTCACGACGATGGGTCCGGTCTTCGTCTTCTTTCCGACCGTCACCGTGATCTTGGTGGCGGTGTTCGTGTCGATCGTGGCGGTGATCCCGTCGATCGTGACACTCGTTGCTCCGGCGAGGTTCGTGCCCTTGATGGTCACCACCGTCCCCTTCTTTCCGGAGGTCGGGGTGAACTTGGTGATGGTCGGGGGATTCCCCACATCGAAGCACTGCGTCGTCGCTGTGTCGGAGCTCGCCGAGTAGTTGCTGCTACCCAGGTAGTAGGCGCCGAAGCAGAACCAGCCGGTCTCGCCATAAGCGGGCTTGAGAGCTGCCGATGTCGCTGTCGCGGTGTCGTTTGCTCCAGCGGTGAGAGTGGCCGCGCCGGTGCCCACCTTGTTGAACTTGACAGTGCAGGAAGCGGGGCTCGTGTCTGAGTAGCAGTAGTAGAAGTCGACCGTGCCAGTGGGCGTTCCACCTGCTGCATTTCCGGTGACGGTGATGACGTCGGTGTCGCTCGACCCGTTGTCAATGGTGACCGAGGCCGGTCCACCGGAAGTGGTGTCCGTCGTTGGCGTCACGTCGAAGCACCCCTCGGTGGTCGTGCTGTCAGAGCTTCCTGCGTAGTTGGTATCGCCTGAGTAGTACGCCGCGAAGCACCAGTAGCCGCCCGCCGTCGGTGTGAATGAAGGCGACGTGGCGGTAGACGTGTCGTTGCCAGCCGCGGTCAAAGTGATGGGGGATCCCGCCACCTCGTTCGTCTGAGCCGTGCACGGAGTAGCCGTAGCCGTAGGCCCGCACTCGTAGTAGGTCACCGTTCCGGTCGGGCTTCCGAACGTCGCGTTCCCGGTGACTGTGGTCGCGTCAGCCTGGCTTGCACCGATCACGATGCTCGGGGTTCCAGGCGTAGATGCAGTCGTCGAGCTGTCGCCGACGACGTCGAAGCACCCCTCGGTGGTGGTGCTGTCAGAGCTTGCTCCGTAATTGGAATCGCCCGAGTAGTACGCCGCGAAACACCAGTAGCCGGTCGAGGTCGGTGTGAACGAAGGCGACGTGGCCGTAGAAGTGTTGTTGCCAGCCGCGGTCAAAGTGATGGGGGATCCCGCCACCTCGTTCGTCTGAGCCGCACACGGAGTAGCCGTGGTCGTGGGCCCGCACTCGTAGTAGGTCACGGTTCCGGTCGGGCTTCCGAAGGTCGAGTCCCCGGTGACCGTGGTCGTATCTGTCTGGCTCGCACTGAGCGCAATGCTGGAACTGCCTGGCGCAGACGTTGTCGAGCTCACGCCGGTAACTTCGAAACACCCGTCAGTCGAGGTGTCCTGGTTGGCTTCATAAGTTGGATCGCCTGAGTAATACGCGGCCACGCACCAGTAGCCGTCCGACGAAGGCAAGAAAGAAGCGGAGATCGCTGTCGACGTGTTGCCGTCCCCCGTGGGCGTAACGGTTGCCGCAGAGCCCAGCTGATTGGCTTGGGAATCGCAGCCCGTTGCCGGGTTCTGTGGCCCACATGTGTAGAAGGTGACCGTTCCAGTGGGGCTTCCGTCGACGCCGTCGCCGGCCACCGTGGTGGTTACTGTGACACCGGTGCCGAGTGCCACCGAGCTGGAGCTCGGCGCGCTTGTAACCGTGTCCAGGTCGGTTCCCTGAGCTGAAGCCGCGCCCACTCCGATGAAGGCCGCCGACAATCCCGCGGCCAATACCACCGCCGCCCCAAAAGTCGCGCGCTTCCGCCACCTAAATCTGCCCGTCATTTTCCCCTCCGCCCATTCCTGAGCCTGCTCTCAGGATTTATTGGGTTTCGTGGAAGTTTGACGTCGAATACATCACTAAGTCAAGTGAGACTGTGGAAATAGTCGATTTAGATGAGATCAGATGGAGCCTTTGACGGCCCGTGCCGCTGGGCGAAAAAGCGGCTGCTCAGCCCTTTTGAACGAGGCTGAAGTCGTCTCCGTGGGTAATGGCGGTCGGGACGTACTTGGCCGTTTCAGCCCTGGTGGTGAAGGCCTTCGACTTGATGAGCGAGTACGTGTCTAGGTCCTTGCCGTTGAACTGCACCCCCGTAAAGTTCGTGGAGGTGAAGGTGGGGTAGTTGGCCGTCGGCGATTCGATGACCGCCTCGGCCGATCCCCCGAGGGCGCTTGAAAGAGACTTGGTGACCGTCTGGGTCCATCCCTTGGTCACGTCTTCGATCTTGAGGGTGTACGAATCACCCGAGCCCTTTACAACAGAGGCGGTGAACTGATCGTTCGCGCTGACCGGGTTCGTGTAGTAGACGGGGCTGGCCGGGTACATCTCGTACCAAGCCGAGTACACGGGGGCACCGGTCTTGCAATAAGCCTGGACTCCGGTTTGCTCGACGGTTCCGTCGCCGTATCCGTCAATACCCACCCACGGAGCAAAAAGGTCATTGTCTTTTTGGCAGGTCACCTTGGGCTCCGTCCAACTTGCAGAAGCAGAGGTGAACGTTCCCGAATTACCTGGCGCGATGTAACCGGCCCAGTTGGCGGTCAAGAAGTTGGCGTACGAGATGTGCGAAGCAGCGCTCGCCACGGCCACCGATCCACCGACAGTCATGATTGCGATCGATCCCGTTAGAGCCGCTGCAGCGGCGATGGTTGCGCCACGGCGCGATAAAGACCTCAGAAAAGACGTCCGACTACGAGACATTTCCCCTCCACGAACCGACAATCCCGGCCCAACGAACGAACAATCACGGCAGGATAGATGATCCATCGGACCGTTGGGACGGGAATCCGAATACCGTCGGTTTCGGACTTATTCCAAGCTCGTTTGCGGCGGGTTGAGAGCCTTTTCTCAGGCGCGGGGAAGGGCGTACGCGGCAATTGCCGCAAAGTGCAAGACGGCTCCGACGACCGTGCACGCGTGGAAGATCTCGTGGTAACCGAAGACTCTCGGGTACGGGTCCGGCTTCTTCAACGAGTAGACGATCGCTCCGGCGGTATAGAAGAGCCCACCTATCAAGATAAGAGCGAAGCCCGCTCCGCCGAGCCCGCGCAACATCTGGGGGAGGATCAACAGAGCGGACCACCCGACCACCAAGTAGGGAAGAGCAATGGCCCATTTCGGCGCATCGAGCCACACCTGCCGCAACGTGATTCCGCCTACCGCTCCCACCCACACAAGCGACAGGACCAGGACCCTGGCCCATCCGCCGAGCGAAAGGCCCGCCACAGCGGTGTAGGTGCCCGCGATCGCAATGAAGATGGTGCTGTGGTCGAGCCGGCGCATCCTGCGCCTGGCTTTCGGGGACCACTTGATCCGATGAAAGCCGGCACTGACGCCGAACAGAAGGAGGATCGAGACCACGTAAACGGTCAGGTCGAGGGCTACCCAGCCGGTCTTGGCGCGGGAGATCAAAAGGGGGCCGGCAATGAGCGTGGCCACGAATGCTCCAGCGTGCATCCATCCGCGAAGTAGCGGACGGTCGGCAATTCTGGAGCCCGGAGCCGGCCCCGGACTGCTGGTGGTGGTCGGAGATGGAGTCAAACCGGGCCTTTCTCGGTGTGCCGGACCCTCATGCTACGGGCCAATAACCAGCTTCATCCAGGCACTTGGGTTTCCGATCGCTACCATGCAAACGGGCAGGCCCCGAACTCAGGAGATGCAGATGACGAGCGCCATTCCGGCGATAGAAGAAGGCGAGCAGGCTGTCGCCGGACACATGGATGAGATCAAAGAGGCGAACGCGGCTATCGCTGAGCTCATGGGCGGCACGATCGACATGGCCACGCCCGAGGGTCTCGAGACGGCACGGAAGTTCATGTCGGACCTGGCTACCGGCATGCCCGCCAACTTTCCAGTGGAGGAGCGATCCGTGGCGGGGGTTCCCGTGCGCATCTTCGTGCCGCAGTCCGTGAAGGGCGTATATCTGCACATTCACGGGGGAGGGTTCGTCCTCGGAGTTGCAGCGATGAACGACGTCTCCAACGCCGACATCGCCAAGCAGTGCAACGTCGCCGTGGTGAGCGTCGACTACCGCCTCGCTCCCGAGCACCCGTATCCCGCGGGCCCGGACGACTGCGAGGCGGTCGCAAATTGGGTGGTCGAGAATGCCGACAAGGAGTTCGGAGCTTCGAAGATCCTGATCGGAGGCGAGTCCGCCGGCGCAAGCCTGGCCGCAACGACCCTGCTTCGCGTGCGGGACCGCATCGGAGCCATCGACAGGTTCGTGTGCGCCAACCTGTCTTACGGTGTCTACGACCTGACGGGCTCTCCGAGCGCACGCAATGCCGCTGACGACTCACTCGTGCTCAGCCGCGCTGACATGGAAGCTTTCGGTCAGCTCTACATCGGAGACAACGATCTCGAGAAGCGGTTCTCCGGAGACATCTCTCCTCTGTATGCGAACCTCGACGGTCTGCCCCCTGCGCTCTTCACGATTGGCGGGATCGACCCCCTGCTAGACGACTCGCTGTTCATGGCGGCGCGCTGGCAGGTGGCCGGTAACCACTCGGAGATCTCCTACTTTCCTGACTGTCCGCACGGTTTCGACATGTTCCCGACTCAGGCGGCCAAGGTGGCAAGAGCGAGGCAGCTGGATTGGATGAGTACCCATCTGGCCTGAGGACCGTCCCGACCATCACCACAGTCCCAGCCGTCGATTGTGAGCCGCTCAGGTTTATTCCTCGACATCGGGCCGCTTCGCAAGTACCCGGCGTTCCGCCGGTTGTGGCTCGGCTACCTGGTAACCACGCTCGGCAATCAGTTGACGGTCGTCGGCGTCCAGTACGAGGTCTTCCACCTCACGCACGAGTCCCTCGACGTCGGGCTGGTGAGCCTCTCCCAGCTTGGTCCACTCCTTTTGGGTTCCATGCTCGGGGGGTCGATCGCGGATGCCGTCGACCGCAGAAAACTCCTCCTCACCACTCAGCTTTCCGCGGCAGCCTGCAGCGCCGGACTGGCCGTCGACGCAATGCAACGGCATCCCGCCGTGTGGCCGTTGTTCGCGATCTCGGCCCTGGCCGCAGGCATCTCAGGTGTCGACCAGCCGACCAGATCGGCGCTTGTCACCGCGCTCGTCCCGAGAGAGGAGTATTCGGCGTCGAACGCTCTTTGGCAGCTACTGATGCAGGTCGGTGTGGTGGTAGGCCCGGCCGTCGCCGGGTTGCTCATCGGCGGATTCGGCGTCGCCACCGTCTTCTGGGTTGACGCCGCCTCGTTCACGGTCATCGTGGCGACGGTCATCGGGATGCCGGCGATGCTTCCGAAGGGCGGGGGAACACCGTTCGGACTCCACTCGATGGCAGAAGGCCTCAGATTCCTGAGGGGCCGTGAGGCGCTAAAAGGGATCTTCGTCGCAGACCTGGTGGCAATGGTGTTCGGAATGCCGAGGGCTCTTTTTCCGGCCATCGGCCTGATCAAGCTCCATGGCGGACCCACCACCGTGGGGCTCCTGTACGCAGCCCCGGGCGCCGGTGCGCTTATCGGAGCGCTTCTCACCGGATGGGTCACCCGGGTGAGGCGTCAGGGCTTGGCGGTGTTGATCGCGATCGTGCTGTGGGGTTCGGCGATCACGGCATTCGGGTTCTCGCCGTGGCTGGCAATCTCCATACCTCTGCTCGCCGTGGCCGGAGCTGCCGACGTCATCTCGGCAGTCTTCCGGGGCACCATTCTCCAGACGCTCACACCCGACTCGTTGCGTGGACGTCTCTCCGCGGTACAGACCGCGGTGGTGACCGGCGGTCCTCGGCTCGGCGACGCCGAAGCGGGAGCGGTGGCCGCGCTGGCCGGAGTGGAGTTTTCGGTCGTTTCCGGGGGATTGGCCTGCCTGCTCGGAATCGGGCTGGTGGCATGGCGGATGCCCCTGTTCCGGTCCTATAAGGACGATCCGTCGTTTCAGGTAAATGACGAAGCGGGCCCCGAGGCGAGCGACGACCCGCCATGAGCGCAATCTGTGTGGTAGGGAGTCACGGTGTCACCGGAGACGGGCGAGAGTCCCAGCCAGGTGAAATCTGAGCGTGTGGCTGCGGTACGCGCCACGGTCGCCGGCCACGAACCTTCGGACGAGCGCGAGTCCGCCTCCAAGGCCCGGATTCTCGAAGAGCTCGACAGGCTGGAGAGTCCTTTCGAAGAGGATGCCGATCCCGTTCATTTCACGGGCTCCGCCATTGTGGTCGGACCGAGGGGGACGATCCTGCATCTGCACAAGCGACTGGGCCTGTGGATGCAGACCGGAGGGCATCTGGAGGATGGCGAGATGCCTCATGACGCTGCACTGCGCGAGTCGGAGGAGGAGACTGGTCTCGCGCTGGCGCATGTCGCGGGAGTTCCGAGGCTCCTGCACATCGACGTCCATGCCGCCGCCAACGGCCACACCCACCTCGACCTTCGATACCTGCTGTTGAGTCCCGATCTTGAGCCGTCCCCTCCGCCCGGGGAGAGTCCCCATGCCCGGTGGTTCTCATGGGCCGAGGCTCTCGAGCGCTCAGACGAAGCTCTCATCGGGGCGCTCCGCGCTGCACGTAGCGAGCCTGAGGTGAAGCAGTGGGCGGACGTCTCAGTCGATGATCGCAATAGGTTCTGACGCAGTGACTGGCGCTTCCGAAAGATTCACAAAGCTCTTGCAGGTGCAGGATCACGACACCGTGATCGACCAGCTGGTGCACAGACGGGCGACCCTTCCCGAGCGTGCCGCCCTGAGGGCCGCGGAGTCACAGATCGCCTCGATTGGGGCGCGCCGTGACGAGGTCGGAGCGGTCCGAAATGAGTTGGGCGCCAGGCAGGCCGCTTTGGAGGAGCAGATCGCCTCCTCGAAGACCCGTAGCGCCGATATCGACCGCCGGATGTACAGCGGGCAGGTCACCGCGGCCCGGGATCTTCAGGCGATGGCCGAAGAAGTGAAGCATCTGGCCCGACACGTCACCGAGCTCGAGGACAAGGAGCTCGAGGTTATGGAGGAGCTCGAGCCGGTGGACACCGAGCTCGGGGCGGCCGACTCGGAGATCGCGAAGCTCGAGGCGAGTGCGGGCGTCTTGGGCGAGGACATTGCGAAGAAGGAGTCCGATATCGACGCCGAGCTGGTGAGGGAACGCGCCACGCGCACGGACCTAGCAGCCGAGGTCCCCGCGGATCTGTTGGCGATCTACGAGCAGTTGCGTAAGAGGCTGGGCGGAACAGGAGCGGCGCGTATCGTGAACGGCTCGTGCAGCGGATGTCACCTTCATTTGCCGGCCGTGGAGCTCGACCTGGCCCAGAAAGCGGCTCCGGATACGATCATCTATTGCGATCAGTGTGGCCGTATCCTGGTGAGATGAGACGTGCTCCTGCTGCTGAGACACGGACAGGCCACAGGTAACGCAGAGGGATTGCTTCTCGGTCGGATGGATTCGCCGCTCACCGAGTACGGCGAAGCGCAAGCCCTGGGGCTGAGGGATCTCCTCCCGTCTGCTGCACGCATTTCGCGAATCATCTCGAGCCCACTGACACGCGCACGGAGGACCGCAGAGTCGCTAGGTCTCGATCTGCCAATAGAGATCGATGAACGCTGGTGCGAGGTCGACTATGGAACTTACGACGGCGAGAAACTAACCGACCTTCCGGCCGAGGTGTGGCGCGCATGGCGCGCCGACCCGGCATTCACGCCTCCTGGTGGTGAGTCGCTCTTAGAACTCGGAACCCGAGTTCGTGAAGCGTGCGATGAGTTGTTCTGCGCGGCGGGGTCCGGCGCGAGAGCGGACAGTGACGTGATCGTGGTCAGCCACGTCTCCCCCATAAAAGCGGCCGTCTCGTGGGCCCTCGGGGCGGGAGACGACCTGGCCTGGCGGCTGTGGCTGGCGACGGCGTCGATGACGGTTATCGCGTGGGGTAATGACGCACCGGTGCTGAGGCGCTACAACCTGGAGCGGCCCGACTGATCAGACGGGAGCCTCGACTGAAAGTGGCGGGACCCTCGGATCGGGGAGCGAGTCGTAAAGATCAGAAATCAGAGCTTCCTTCTGGGCACGATGCCCAGGATCGTCCCACAGGTTGCGCCATTGCAGTGGGTCGTCTGAAAGGTTGTACAGCTCGCCTTCAGTGCCTTCGTACATGGGGCCGGCCTCGTAAGCGGTGCACACCCAGTTGTCGCGAGTGATCGTGCGCAGCTTCATACCGATGTTGGGGAATTGAGAGTCCCATTCGGTAATCACACGTTCGCGTCCTGATCCAGGAGCCAAGGGCAGAGCCTTTCCCTGCATCCACTCGGCGGCCGGCACCCCTGCAACCTCGCAGAACGTAGGAGCCAGATCGAGGTGGCCGACCGGCTCGGGGACAGAGCTCGGTGCGACGCCTGCGCTCGGTGCCGGACGCCAGATGAACGGGACCCGCATCAGTGCGTCCACGTGGTACGGACCCTTGAACAGCAGACCGAAGTCGCCTTGGAGCTCACCGTGGTCCGTGGTGAAGAAGATGTCGGTGTCCGTTTCCCAACCCCGCTCTTCGATCCGGTCGATCACCCGCCCCAGCGCTTCGTCGATCAACTCGTTCTCCACGTGGATGAGAGCCGATATCTCGCGGACCTGATCATCGGTCATGTTGCACGGGACGAATTTGTTGGGACCGCCCTCCATGTTGTTGAACCGCCCCTCGTACCAGTCGAGCCAGTGATGAGGCTTCTGCCCGAGAATCTCGACGATCTTCTCGGTCGAACCGGGATGCCCTTGCGGCAGATCGAGGTCGTGCCAGTCGATCCTTTTGCGCACCTCGTCCACCGGCGGATCCCACGGATGATGGGGATCGGGGAAGCTCATCCAGCAGAACCAATCGTCGGAAGGATCGAGAGAGTCGAGCCAGGCGATGGTTCGATCTGCGACCCAGTCGGTGTGGTACATGTCCTTCGGGATCGGGTTGTGCTTCACTTCCGGGGCATCGGTGTCGCCGCCGCCCTCCTCGTTGAGACCGAGGCTGATCATGGATATGAGCGGGTAGTACGCGTCGCACCACTGCGGCCCGTTCTTCTCCAGCCACTTGTCGTAGTGCCACTGGCGGAGGTAGCCGTGCATCGCGAGCTCGAGGTGTTCGAACCCCCGGTAAGGCCCGGTGGAGCCATCATGGGCCATACGGTTTTCCTGCCATTTGTGCTCCATGTCGAACCCAGGCTGGAAGTGCGCTTTGCCGATCAGAGCGGTGCGGTAGCCGGAGGTTTCGTGCAGGTAGCCGGCGACGGACGGAGCGTCGACGGGCAAGGGGATCCCGTTTGCCACCACACCGTGGGTCCGCACGTACTGGCCGGTGATCATCGTCGAGCGAGCTGGCATGCAGACAGTGTTCTGGTTGTGGGCACGCTCGTAGACGATCCCGTCTGCTGCAAGCGAGTCGACGACAGGCGTGCGGGCGATCGTGCCCCCCGTGCATCCGAGGGCATCGAAGCGCTGCTGATCAGTTGTTACGAAAAGGATCTTGCGGCCCATTGTCTTCCCCTAGGTGGAACGGATGAAGTCGGTGACGGCCCGGGCGAGATCCTCGCCCCGGTCTTCTTGCAGGAAATGGCCCCCACCGACGATCGTCACGTGGCTCTGGCCGCGGCATCCGGGGACGCGTTCTCTGAACTGTCGGTCTGCGCCCTTGGTGATCGGGTCGCTGTCGGAGAAGGCACACAAAAACGGCTTGTCGAACTTCTCCAGCTGCTCCCAGGCCTGTCGGTTCGAGGCGTTGGAGGGATCCTCCGGAGAGGTGGGCACGAGCAAAGGGAATTGCCGTGCCCCTTCTTTGAACCTCTCTTCGGGAAAGGGTGCGTCGTATGCGGCAATGACCTCGGCCGACAGGTCTGTGGTGGTGCCGAAGTTCACGATGGCCCCGATCGGCATGACATCGACCTGTTGCGAGAACTGCTGCCAGTTGAGGAATGCATCGCTCGGCTTTTCGTCGCCGGTCGGAAGTCCGGTGTTCGCCGCCACCACCCGGTTGAAGCGTTCGGGGTGAGCTGCAACGAGCCTTAGGCCGATCAGCCCACCCCAGTCCTGGCATACGAGGGTGACGTTCGTCAGACCCAGCGAATCGATCAAGGCGCTCCGCATCCAGGCGACGTGACGTTCGTAGGTGTAGTCGGTCCTCTGCGCAGGCTTGTCGGAACGGCCGAACCCGATCAGGTCCGGAGCTATGACCCGCAGCCCTTGGGCTTTCAAAAGCGGGATCACCTTGCGGTAAAGGAAGCACCAAGAAGGCTCGCCGTGCATGAGCACAACGGTGTCCGGCGCATCGGCGGGACCTTCGTCGAGATAGTGAACACGCAGAGGGGAGTCGCCCGGTCCACCCTCGATCTCTAAGTAATGGGGTTCGAAATCGAAGCCCACCACGCCGGCGAAAGCCTCGTCGGGCGTACGAAGTACCTCCATGGTCAGCCCTTCTTCTGCGTGCCGAGAGCGCCCAGGGCCAGGTGCTCCATGACCGGGCCGGTCCGATCGGTCGTGCGTAGGTCGCGCTGGAGGAAGTCCCAGGTCTCGAAGGACAGGGCAACCTCGAGAGCATCGAGCGTCGAAACCTTTGGATCCCGGGCCAGCTCCGTGGCAAAGGTGTTCAACAGATGTGCTCGCAGCAGTTCACGCGAGGCGTCCATGTGCTCGGTGATGATCGGGGAGCTGTCGATCCGACGTGCCGCGGCTCGTCTTACCGGGGCCACCGATTCGTAGAGGTCCAATCGCTTGGTGACGGTGTCGTGGACGCGCTTTTGCAGAGGACCAAGTGCGGCAACCGGTTGCAGGCTCTTCCAGTGCCGCTCCACCTGAATCGCGACAGCGGCCTTGAACACCTCTTCCATGTCCTCGAAATGGTGGAAAACGAGGCGGAGCGAGACTCCTGCGCGCGACGCGATCTCCCTCGCCGTCGGCGCCGCGATGCCCTCCTGAAGCAGAGAGATCAAGGCGTCCGCCATCGATTTGCGTGCGCGCAGTCCGCGTGCGATGCGGCCGTCTATCTGAGTGGCCGGTTCGGTGCGATCCGGCTCGGTCAGTGCGTTATGCGTGGACTTCGTTGATGGCGGCACGACACCTGCCTTTGTCGGAGGCTCCCTCTGACGCTGAAAGCCGAGATGTGGATGGTAGAACAACCTTCATTTGCAGTGCAAGTAGTTTGGTCCCAGGCATGGTAGTCACGCTTTAGGCTTCGAAACTCGAGTGAAACTGTCAGCCTCTGCGGTTCCAACGGTCCTCGAGCGCATCGGGGGTTACGTACGGCGCTACGCCGAGCAGCAGCGCGAGGTCGAGCGCACGGGACCTTTTCTCGCCACCTTCGGACGCCACTCGAACGGTCCTTACCTGAACTACGCGGTGCCCGACGACGGAGCCGTTCCGACGCGAACCGATATCGAGCGGCTGGTATCCCTATACGAGGAGCGCGACCTGAGGCCGCGGGTGGAGCTCGTCCGGTCACTTTCTCCGAGTGCCGATTTCGAGCTACGCCAGAGCGGCTTCGAGCTCGACGGTTCGTTTCCGCTGATGGCATGCACGAGCGAGTCCATGCGCCAAGTTGTCCATCCCGGCAGCGTGCGCATTGTCCTCGGCTATACAAAAAACGACATCCGCGGGATCCTCGAGGTTCGTCGTCAGGTTTTCGAGGAACCAGATCGCGTGACGCAGGCAGAGGTAACGCGAACTCGGTACGGGATAGACAGTGGGGCCATCGCCGCAATGGCGGTCGACTCTTCGACAGGCGAAGGACTCGGTTCCGGCGAATCCCTCGTTCCTTACGATGGTGTCACCGAGCTGACTTCCATCGGCGTCCTCGAGTCGCACAGACGACGAGGAATCGGTGCATCGTTGACAGCTGCTCTCACCCGGGCCGCACTGGCAGCCGGCGCAGACATCGTTTATCTGACCGCGGCAAACGAAGAGGGTGCTCGCATCTACGACCAGGTCGGCTACTTGCTGGTAGGGGAGTTCCGCCACCTTGGCTACTACAAGCAGACCCTGGCCTCAGATGAGCCGACCTAAACCCCTTCCCACGATCCCCCATTCCAGTAGCTCGTCGATTGATTTGATCTCCCGCAGGTCACCTGCGGAAGCGGGGATAGTTAATGTCTCCAAACGACACATCCATTTCGGGTTGGCCGCAAGAACATTGACGCGGCTCGAAGAGAAACCCGTGATGGCGGTCGGCCCGTACACGTTGCAAAGATCAGCTTGGGTACCCCCAAAGTGTCGTCTAGTGTAACCCTTATGCCCAGGGATCCGACGAAGTTGCTGCAAAACATGATCTGGCATGACAACGATCATCTTCAAATAGGAGATACCAAGTTCTTTCTTACCACAGATGGTCCGACTCTCGCCGCTACCGAGCCCACCTCGGAGCAGTTCCCTCTACTAAAAGGGAAGAGCTTGTTACAAAACCTTATGAAGCTCTTGCCTGAATCGATTGACAATATGATCGAACTTGGAATCTTCGACGGGGGGAGCATCGCATTATACGAGCAACTCCTTTCGCCCTCGCGATTGGTGGGTATAGAGATAGATCGTGAACGCGTTGGTGCATTGGATCAATAC
>JBAPRR010000234.1:0-4829 GCA_049281195.1 Acidimicrobiales bacterium | reverse complement strand
TCCTACATTGATGCGTAGGGATAGTTGCGGGAGTGGCAGGTGTTGCGATGGCCGAGCACCCCGCCGCAGGGAACGACATCAACAAGACGACGGGTGCACAAAGCATCACTTTCCGCGACAGGGTGCTTCTCAAGGCAACAAGGTGACCCTTGAGAGTGCGTTCAGCTGTCCGCACCGATTTGGCGATTCGGCGAAACAGCCGTGGTGAGGGAATCCCGATTGCTGGACCACGCGCTATGTGGGCATGGTACCTGCACCTCGCGGTGCCGAAGACACCCGTCCCCGGCCGCAGTGAGCTTTTGCCGGTCAGAGAGCCGCTGGGCTACGCCGGTTGTTACCGCTCGCGACCCCTTTTAGGCGACCGTAGTGATGTAGGCACCCACCAGTTGTGCTGTCTGCTGGTCGACCCCGCCAACGCGGCGATTCTCGTGTCCATCCTGAAAGTGAGCGAACGCCGCTGTCGACGAGATCGGATTGATCTCGTCATCGCCGTGGTCGTGGAAAGACACGTGGACGAACGAATTGTCGGCCAATCGGAGAACGATGTAGCTGACATTGTCCGGCTTGTCTTCGTGAAGTGCCACGAACACATCTTCCACTCGACGCTGGTTCTCATCTGCATCCGCGTCTGACTTGGTGGAGTACCGCGTGACGAGTCTCTTGTTCATAACTGTCCATCATCTTTCTCGCTCGGTTCATCGACGGGTACCGACGCTGCCAATTCCGGGGTCATGGTTTTGCTCTCATCCGGTTGTTGCGGGAGTCGTGGGTTACCTCCGCGAGGCCGAGAGCCTCCAGAAGCGGCGGCAGGTACATGCCGAACCGGCCTCTGTACCCCGTACGCAACCCGTACCACCCGCCGACCGGATTGGAGGCCGAGCGACCGAACTCCTCGACGCTTCCGGGAGCGGCGTCCTTTCCCTCATCAGCAGATCCGAGGGGGACCCAGTCGCCTTGTCTACGCAGCCACGCGGACAGGTCCTCGACCGCCTCGGCGCGATACGTGAGCTTTGTCGAGCCGACCTGACACACGAGTGCCGGAGGGTCAGCCTGATCGTCGCGGTACATGGTGTATTCGGAGGTTCCTGGCGGTGTTTTCAGCACCCAGGGATGCTCTTTGGTTCCGTCGGCCATTACTTTTCCCCTCTTTCGGTTTCTTCCGTCTCCGCTGCGGCGATGAAGTTCGGGAGGACGCCTTCCCAGCCGCGTTGATTGTTTTCACGCCGCTCGAGACCGGTTGCTCCGAGCCTGTCCCACCCGTGGTGGTCGATCTCCACCAGCGTTCTTCCCGAAGGACCAGACGATGAAGCTGAAACAGGCGTCGCGGGAAGGAAACGAATCACCACGTCGGTCGGATGGGCCGGATCACCACCCAGATGCCAGGTGTACGCCAACATCACCGGCTGGTCCCAGCAGGTAACGGTCCCCCATTCGAGGACCTCGCCTGACGGTGTCCGCTCGTAGATGCGACCGCCGACACGGCCCTCGAGCACCACCTCCAAACCGACAGCGCGGCTGACGGAGTGGTCGATCGGCCACCAAGTCGAGATGCGGGTCGTCCACAATTCGAACGCGCGCTCCGGAGAGCAGGCAATCTCGAACGAGAAGCGGAGGGGATCGGTCACCGTTTTGTTCCGTCCGTGTCTGTTGCGTTCGTGTCTGTTGCGTTCAAGTTCTCAGCGAACAGCCGAAAGCGTGCCGCGGCATCTCCCCAAACAGACTCGAGGTATTGGCGAACGGCTTCGAGACCTTCCTCGCGAAGATGGTAAATGCGTCGCGTTCCGGCCACCGTTTCTCCCACCAGCCCTGCTTCCTTCAACAGACGGAGATGGCGGGAGACCGCTGGACGGCTGATCGGCAATACCGATGCGATCTCATGAACCGCCCGGTCGCCGTCGCCGAGCAGGCTCAGGATCTCGCGGCGGTGAGCATCACCGAGCGCGTCGAAAACCGCCGCCTCAGGCCGGCCCACTGCCTGCCTTCTGATCTTCTCGGATCCGTAACATCGCAATTACGGTAACACACAGGTTACCGAGCGCTGCCAGGGGCCCCCTTATTTGCCTTGTTCAGGGGGTCATCCCGTGGCCCGCCCTGCGGCAACCGCATAGGCGGACCGGATCGCCACGCGGTCGACTGACTCGTCGGGTTCGACGACGTCACCATCCGCACCGAGCCGCCATTCCTCGGCCACCCCGCTGAAGTCACATCCGAGATGCACCGCGGCTGCCTGAACCGCCGCACCGGTCGCAACGATCTCCTCGTCAGACGGCACGAGGATGGCTCGTCCGGTCAGGTCGGCGATCACGCGGCGGTATGCGGCACTTCGGGCCGCGCCGCCGATGAAGAAGATCCGTCCCCGGGCGCCATCCCATCCCAGCGCGTCCGCACCTGCCAGCAGGTTGCACACCACTCCCTCGATCGCGGCGCGCGCCAGTTCAGCAGGTGTCACATCAGAACGGAGACCAGTGAGCACACCCTTCGCATCCGGAAGGTTCGGAGTGCGTTCGCCATCGAAGTACGGCACGAGCACGAGACCCGATGCTCCTGGTCGAGCTTGCAGCGCCAACTCGTCGAATTGCTCGTGATCGACGCCGACAAGTCGGGCCACGGCGTCGGTCACCTTGGTGGCATTCATGGTGCACACCAGAGGCAGGTACCGACCGGTGGCATCGGCGAAGCCGGCCACGGTCCCGGTGGCATCGGCACTGACCTCATCACGCACCATGAACGCAGTTCCGCTGGTGCCGAGACTCAACGCCAGATCCCCCGGCCGAAGCCCCAGTCCGAGAGCGGCTGCCATGTTGTCTCCGGTCCCCGGACCGACCTGAGCCCCGATTAGGTTTGCGCTCCACTCTCCGGCCACGGCACGTGGGGACAGCACCTCGGGAAGCGTGACGTCCCAGTCCACCTCGTCGTCGACCAGGTCGCGAAGTATGTCCACGCGGTAGCGGGACTCGGCAGGCGACCAGTAGCCGGTTCCTGAGGCATCGCCCCGGTCCGTGACGCGCCGCCCGGTGAGTCGAAAGGTCAGCCAGTCATGTGGCAGCATGACCGCGGAAGCCCGGCGAAGGGTGTCGCGCTCGCATCGGCGCATCCAACGCAGCTTGGTGATGGTGAAGGCCGGAACCGGCACACTCCCGCACGCCGCGGCCCATGCCGCAGGCCCTCCGGCGAGCTCCGCGAGCAACTCCTTGGTGTCCTGTGCCGACTCGGTGTCGTTCCACAACTTGGCGGGCCGGAGTACCTCGTGCTTATCGCCCAGAACGACGAGGCCGTGCTGTTGCGCCGCCACCGCGAGAGCGTCCGGGCGATGGGTCGTGGGAACCCCTGCCTGCGCGAATGCTTCAATGAGGGCCGCTTCCCACACCGAGGGATGCTGTTCTGAGCGCGGCGGTGTTGTGGTGGGATGCGGTGCGCGTCCCGACGAAACATGCACGCCGGACTCCGCATCGCGCACCTGCACCTTGCATGCCGATGTGGACGAATCCACCCCGACCACCAGGGGCACTAGCGCACTCCGAGCAGCAATTCCGTGACGAGCTGGTCCAGGCGCTCGTTGCCATAACCCTGTGCGGCGAGAGCATCCTCGTCGTAGTCCGAGGACAGGATGCCTTCGATGCCGTCTTCACCAGCAGTTGGTTCAGCCAACTCTGCGGCCTTGGAAACAAGTAGGGCGTCCTGTATCTCGGCGTCCTCGTGGAAACGACGAGCCTTGTCCGCCAGGATCAGATAGGTACGCATGCACCCGCGGGCAAAGTCCCACACTCCGTCTGCGTTCTCGGTGCGGTAGGGATGGGCGTCGAAATGACGCATACCGTGCCATTGCGCGTCTTCGAGCAGCTTCACCACGTAGAAGGCGTCGCGGATGCCTTCGGAACCGAACCGGAAATCCTGGTCGAACTTGCCGATTCTCTGCGCGTTCAAATCGATATGGAAGAGCTTGTCGTGCCACAACGTCTGCGCCACAGCCTGCGAGAAAGACAGGCCGCTCATTGTCTCGTGCGCGAACTCAGGATTGAGACCCACCATGTCGGAGTGCTCGAGGGAACCGATGAAGGCCAGGGCGTGACCGACCGTGGGAAGCAGGATGTCTCCACGGGGTTCATTCGGCTTCGGCTCGAGGGCGATACGCAAGCCAAGTCCGCGACTGCGGATGTGCTCACAGATGAGATCAACAGCCTCGCGGTAGCGGTCTAACGCCAACCGGACATCCTTGGCCGCTTCGGCCTCCATACCCTCTCGTCCTCCCCATAGTACGAAGACGTGAGCTCCGAGCTCGGCGCCCAACTCGGTCGCCTCGCATGCCTTCTTCACGGCGAATCGTCGTATGCGGCGATCGTTGGCGGTGAACGCACCCTCTTTGAATATCGGGCGCCAGAACAGGTTGGTCGTGACCATCGGGACCTGCATTCCGGTCGCATCGAGGGCCCGACGGAACCGTTTCACTATGTCCTGACGATCCAGAGCAGCAGACTCCGCAGGCACCAGGTCGTTGTCATGAAAGCTCACGCCATAGGCACCGAGATCGGACAGGCGTTGCACCGCCTCTACGGGATCGAGCGGAGCGCGTACCGCGTCCCCGAATGGATCCCGCCCCGGGTTCCCGACAGTCCAAAGGCCGAATGTGAAGCGGTGCTCCGGTCGTGGGGTGAACAGATCGGTCATGGTTCTCCTGTCATTGGCATCGCCGGTCTCGTTGGCATGCCGGTCTCATTGTCATTCCGAAAACACCACCGGAGCCATCCATGACGGCCAAGACACCTGAAATGCTGCCGCGCCTTTATGTGAGCCCGACAACGGTGCCATCACCGAGAAGGTCGATCTCGCGG
>JBAPRR010000233.1:0-3145 GCA_049281195.1 Acidimicrobiales bacterium | reverse complement strand
GTCTGTTCCTCTACGGAAGATCTGGCTGCGTCCTTCGCCGCTTTTGCACCCTGTGCCTCCTTCCCCGTCTCCCTCTCTCTCTTCTTCTCACTCTCAGTATTCGCCGATCCAGAGGCGTCTCGGTCTGGCGGATTCATTGCACTTCCCTTCTACTTGCACTGGTCGCGGCCACGAGTAACGCAAGCCGTTCGTCCAACGGTAGACCCGGAAAGTGGACGATCCGAGGCGCCGGCGAGGGACAAGGAGGGATGCTGTTCCACTCCAGCGGGAGAAACGCCGTGTGGTCCTTCATTCGTGTCGGCGTTCCCACCTCCAGCCGACCACCGCTCAAGTCGTAACCGAGAAGATCGAGGACGGCCGCGTTCTCCCACCACTTGTGATTGAGCCACGAAGTCGATTCCCAGACCTGGCCCAAGAATCGCCGAATACGACGGGTCCTCTTGAAGATCCACACGCCGGTGTTCGGAATCGGAAAATCTGCCTCGCCGGTCGTATGGGCGACAAGACCCATTTCGGCGTTCTCGAACTTCTTGAAATCGTCGTAAATGTCGGTGGACAGGTCGACTACGGCGGCGTCAGCGTCGATCCACAGCACGATGTCGTGATCGGCGAGAAGGGTGCGGATGAGCTGGACCTTCCCCCAGGCCGGTGGGCGCTCGGGAGCGGGTGTCTCCGAGAGGATGCGGACTTCGTAACCGTGTCGATCTGCGTAGGCGCGAAACGTCGGTTCAGAAACGGCCAGAAGTTCGGCGTGCGGCCCAGCGCCTATTGAGCAGAGGACTTTTCGCGGAGTTGACCAGCGCATGATCAAACGCCTCCTACGACGTCACTCAATCGCTGCCTTCATTCGATCGCTGCCCTCGCTCGATCGCTGCCGTCATTCGATCACTGCGACGACATCCCCCGGACCAACTGACGCGCCGGCACTTACTCTGATCTCTTTGACGGTCCCGGCCTTTTCAGCGGTGACAGCGTTTTCCATCTTCATGGCCTCGAGGACGCAGATCGTCTGACCGACCTCGACCTCGTCTCCGACCTCCACGGTCACCTTCACGATCGTTCCCTGCATCGGGACCATGACGGTTCCGGAGCCTGTTCCCGTCAGAGATGCCTTGCGGCGGGCGCCAGAGCGGGGGTTAGCCTGACGGACAGCGGCACCGACGGTAAGCGGGACCCGTACCTTCACCTCGAAGCGGCGACCGTCCACCTCGACGGTCACATCCTTCAGTTCCGTGGCCTCCGACCCGTTCGTCGAAGCCGAATCGTCAGCCCCGGTGGCGCCGCCAGCGCCCTCAGCCCCGATCGCGGACAGGTCGAGCTTCTTTTCCACCCAGATGGTCGAGTGGGTCGCGGCGATGAAGTCGGGATGCTCGAGGATGGCGACGTCCGCGGGGATCGTGGTGGCTACACCCTCGACCCGGGTCTCGCCGAGGGCACGGATCATCCGCTTACGAGCAGCCTCGCGGTCGTGTCCCCAAACGACGAGCTTTGCGATGAGGTTGTCGTAGTACTGGCTGACGGTGTCGCCCGCGGTGTATCCGGAGTCGAGGCGAACTCCGGGGCCGCCGGGCTCCACGAAGCGCGTGATCGTGCCGGGCGAAGGCGTGAACCGTCCACCGGAAGGATCTTCGGCGTTTATGCGTACCTCGATCGCGTGGCCGTTTCGCTGGACGTCGTCTTGCGTGAAACCAAGAGGTTCTCCGGACGCCACTCGCAGTTGCCACTCCACCAGGTCAAGTCCAGTGACCAACTCGGTGACCGGGTGCTCGACCTGCAGGCGGGTGTTCATCTCGAGGAAGTAGAACTCTCCACCCTGATAGATGAACTCCACGGTCCCGGCATTCACATAACCGCATTCGCGTGCGACCAGTACCGCAGCCTCACCCATCTGCCGGCGAACCTCATCGGGAAAGTCAGGTGCGGGACTCTCTTCGATCAGCTTCTGGTGACGCCTCTGGCTCGAGCAGTCCCTCTCGCCGAGCCAGATGACGTTCCCGTGGGTGTCCGCGATCAGCTGGATCTCAACGTGCCTGGGCCAGTCGAGATAGCGCTCGGGATATACCTCACCACGGCCGAAGTAGGCGACCGCTTCGCGCTTGGCTGACTCCAGGGCTTCTTCTGCCTCTTCTGCGTTCGCGACCACCTTCATGCCACGACCGCCGCCACCGAACGCGGCCTTGATCGCGACGGGCCACCCGTTCTCCTCTCCGAAGGCGATCACCTGTGACGCCTCAGTCACCTCGCCGGCGCCCGGTACGCACCGGACCCCCGCGGCCTGGGCGGCGTTGCGGGAGCTGATCTTGTCGCCCATCACCTCGATCGCGGCAGGGGGCGGCCCGATGAACGTCGTGCCGTTCTCGGTCAGTGCCCTGGCGAAGTCCGCGTTCTCGGAGAAGAACCCGTAGCCCGGATGCACCCCGTCGGCACCGCTCGAGCGCACTGCGTTCAGGATGGCCTCGGTGTTGAGGTAGCTCTCCGCGGCGGTCCGGCCGCCGAGGGCGTACGCCTCATCTGCCATCCGCACGTGCATGGCGTCGATGTCGAGCTCCGAATAAACGGCGACGGTGGGGATGTCGAGCTCGCGACAGGTGCGGATGACCCGCACGGCGATCTCTCCGCGGTTGGCGATCAGTACTTTCTCCAGCACGGACTCAGACTGGCACGCCCCATAGGGTTTGCGCATGTCTCTGCGGCATTGGCGGCATGTCGGTCCCGTTCTGCGTTTCGCAGAGATCGACTCGACGAACCGTTATCTGGCAGACGAGGGAAGGAAAGGTGCCGCGAGCGGCCTTGTGGCGGTCGCTTCTCATCAGACCGCCGGGAGGGGACGTCTGGGCAGGCGATGGGAAGCGCCGGCGGGAGCCAATCTGCTCATGTCGGTCCTGTTCCGACTCGACCAGGACCCCCATCACAAACCCGGTCAGGGCCCCCGTCAGGACCTCCGTCAGGACCCCCCTTCTGGCCATGCCCACACCATCGCGGTCGCTCTGGCTGCGGCCGACGCCTGCCACAAGGTCGCCGGCGTGAATCCAGGCCTCAAGTGGCCTAATGACCTGGTGGTAGGCGACGAGAAGCTTGCTGGAGTCCTTGCCGAAGGGATCCCGGGAGCGGTCGCGATCGGGATAGGCCTGAACGTGAACTGGCC
>JBAPRR010000232.1:0-5219 GCA_049281195.1 Acidimicrobiales bacterium | reverse complement strand
CAGGCCGGACACGACCTAGAGGTGGATGGCGTCTGCGGGCCGCTCACGTGGCAGAAACTAGTTGATGGATAGTTGATCTTCCCGGCCTGGTGCGGTCACCTCAGGCGGGTGTAGCGTTGTGGCCTCCTGCAGGTGATGGGCCTGCAGGTGCGAACGGGGAGGCAAGATGGCAAACGGATATTTCAGCGTGCCGGTCAATGGACGTCTTGAGGCGGAACTCATAGGCGAGCACCAAGCCGAGGTGGAGATACGCGCCGTTGCTCTCAACGGCGCGTTCGTTGATCGGATCTGGGTTCATTGCTCAAACAGATTCACGGCCAGCGTCCTGACAAACGCTATCAACAGACAGCAGACCAACGAAAACTTTTTCCATGTGCACAGGGATACAGCGCGCAAGATCAGCGGCGCTCTCGCGACTCTGAGCTACCACTGTGAAAACGCCATGCCCGGCTCTGGGCTGATGTCCGATGAGACACCCCGATGACCCCTACAATAGAAAAGGACAATGATGCACGCACTAATCGCAACGATCCCGGCAGTGATGGCTCTGGCGATTGCGTACTGTCCAAAGCCTCGCATAAAAGGCTGACGATCACACAACACTCGTTGCGCTCAGTCCGCCCTGACGGACACGTGGTCAGCCGGGGTTCGGTCCGATGACCGTAGCCGAGCTGATCAGGGAGCTGCAAAACCATAGTGACGATAGTCTCGTTTTCGCCCAGCTCGTCCATCGCCGGTATTACAGGTCAGAAAAGCACTGTTGGATCTGGGCCGTGTCATCCACTTCCAACGGTGACGTCAGGATCGAGATTTACGAACAGATCTGGGGGACCGTGTGGGATGAAGACTAAGCGAAAGCCGGTTACAACACGTTGGCGATGCTTCCGGTGTGGCACCGTAAAGACGCTCCGAGTGGCCTACGGTCACGGTCACGTGTGGGTCTGCCGTAACTGCGGTGCATGGTGCGCGACGGACTGGGGACACCGCGGACGTGACTCCATACCGGCTCACACGTTGGGGGTGGAACATGGCAACACGTGACCTAGGCCCTATCCGCAAACGGGTCGCCGCGCACCGCTGGCACCTGACCCGTTACCAATGCGTCGGGTGCGCCCGATTCGGACGCACCTCGCTTATTTTCGGGCGCACGAAATACAAAACCTGTCTATGGTGCCAGGAACGTCTGGCGATCACCTGGACAGCCGAACACGTAACCGTTATGTCAGTCGAAGATGCACTGGCCTATCTCAAGTATCAAGGGGGACACGATGAGCGATGACACCGAACCGGACGCACTGGATATGGCCAAAACAGAACTAGGCGAGGCGATGGTGCCCGATCCAATTGACATGCTATCGGACTGCGGGCCGCTCGCTCAACTATGGTTTTTGCATCAGTGTGCGTATGGCGTCATGCAATCCTTCACGGGGATGCTCAGTGGAGATGAGGCGGCAGACGTTGCGGATGACTCTGAGCCTGTCCGTGCGTATGCCGCCTTGGCCAAGGCGTGCGGCAACCTAGACGGGGCCTGTCAGCTTCTAAGCCTTTTGCCGCCCGATGGCGCTTAAACCCGGTAGCCCGCTCCGTAGGCCCCGCTACACGTCGGGCAACCAACGTTGCGCCGTTTGCGATTACATCGTGCGGGCAGACGACGAGGTTTACGATCCCCGGCGCACTGCGCGCTCACGGTCGATCGTTCACGAGAAATGCGCCCTGTTTATTCAGGCCATGCGACGGGGACACGTTCACCTTACCCAGCCGGACCACTTTCCGGGTTGGGTCCAGCTCTCACTATTCGCTGAGTACAGCGAGCTGCGCGGCGAGCGCGCAGACGACAATGGAGGAATAACGAACTAATGGCTGCAACGAAAAGGCAACACAAGTCAACGGACATCGTTGCGATCCCCCAGTGGCTTACAGCCCTGGAGATGGTCGAGGATGACGTGGAAGTGGCAGACCAGATATCTGAGCGGATACTTCAGGCCGACAGCCTGGAGGCTGCCCTAGGGGCCTCGGCATCAGACCTGGAGAAGGCACGGTCGTTTGTCGGGCGTCCAATCGAGATACGTGGCGCAACGTTGCGCCGCACGAACCTCGGCCTCGGAGCATATGCGGTGATCGATTTTATTGACCTGCAGACAAACCGGCACGGGGTAATGGCATGCGGTGCTCAGAACGTGCTCACGATGTTGGTAAAAGCCAAAGTGTCCGACTGGTATCCATTCACCGCGGAACTGTACGAGGCACCTTCCAAGTCAAACCCTGGCCAGTCGGTTCTATGGTTGGGACCGACCGACTACACCGACGAACCTATTTGATTGTGGCGGGGCGTCGTGACTTTGGGCGATTGCGGATTGCGCTAGCTCACACGATGCCCCGCCACCCAACCCTTAGGGGGACCCTTGTCGTTCCTGGAAGGCTTGATCGCAACCCCAACGCTAGAACGGGGATTCATGGCAAGCCTGGTATCCCAGGGCCTAGAACAAGGTCTGAGCGCCAATGCGATGCTCAGAGACTTTCAGACAGCGGGCATCGGCATCAGGCGGGCAGACTTCCTAACGTTGGTGGGCGAGGTGCGTTCGGCTCAAGCGGGCCGCGACGTGTGGGCGGGCCTCGCGGGGGACCAGATACCCGAAGAGGGAGTGTTCTCCCGATGGGAAGGCGGACAGGCCGACACGTATCTGTACCGAACGACGATCTATGCGCGCACCGGGGATGCGGGAGAACGCCAGATCCAACGTCTCAACTTCGACGTGCGCACCGCAAACAAGATCACACCGAACGAGGCGATACAGCGTGCACGTAACGCTTTCGACGCCGGGTCGATCACGACCTATGGCGACGATCAGGAATACCTGGGAGGTGAGGTGCGAGGTGGATACTTCCAGCTTGGATAGTCATGCATGAGTCCCACTACATCCGACCACTTAAGACAACCAAAGTGCCGCGTCGCTTTATCTATCTCGACTCCGAGGCGCTAAAAGACGAACAACCCTTTTCAACCATCCAGACATTCAGATTGGCGGTCACCTGTCGTGAGTACCACAGTAAAGAGTCAGGGACCTGGGCGCGACAAGAGTGGCAAACCCACCGCGACCCTGGTGCAGTGTGGGCCTACGTTGACAAGTGGACCTCAGACTCATCTAGGACGGTTGTTGTCGCCCATAACCTCGGATATGACCTCCGGATCACCGATGCCTTTTCTCACCTGCCTGCGCTGGGATGGACTATGGATAGAGTCACTATGGGGCGTCAATCGTGCTCTGCCGTGTTCCGACGTGGATCAGGTTCGTTATATCTCATCGACTCCATGTCTTGGCTGCCCATGGACCTTAAGACGGTCGGCGCACTAGTCGGCCAATCGAAGGTGCCACTACCGGCATTCACCGATGCCGACGACGCCTGGGTGAACCGGTGCAAAACTGACGTGGAGATACTGCGCCTGGCGATGCGCGATATCTGGGACTGGATCGAATCCGAGGACTTAGGCGTGTGGCAGCGCACCGGGGCTGGCATGGCCTGGTCTAACTGGAAGCACCGCCACATGACCGACCGGATATTGTGTTCGGACGACGAAAGCTTCCGGGTCCCCGAAGCGACTAGCTGCTACACCGGGAGGTGTGAAGCATGGATGCATGGTCGTTTGAAGAAAAACACTTTCACGGAATGGGACCTTCCATTGTGTTACCCGACGATTGCGAAAGAGGTGTTGTTGCCTACGCAACTGCACTCAGTGAGGCATTACGTGAAATGGCAGCGCGATTACAAGGTGACTCCGGGTTATCGCAAGCTTTACCAGGCGACAGCAACGACCGACTCCCCGACACTCCCGACCCAGGGACCGAACGGCATCTATTGGCCGGTGGGTACATTCGACGGTTATTGGTGGGACGTTGAGATAGAGAATGCTCTCGCCCATGGAGCCACTTTCGAGCTACACGGCATCCAGACTTATCGCTCTAAGCCAGCGTTACAGCAGTGGGCGACGTGGATCATCGACTACATAAACTCCGGTGACGACGTGTCGACCCCAGTCAGGCGAGCGGTGGCGAAACACTGGTCACGCAGTCTGGTGGGCCGCTTCGCGATGCAATACTCGCCTTGGCAGGACGACGGGGCCGCGTTTCCCGATGACTTTGGCATCCATTCCATTGTCAACGTAGACACTGACGAGGTGGGCGAGGTGCTGACGTTGGGCGACAAGCGGTGGGTGGCGTGGTCGAAACAGTGGGGCGCAGACACTCACCCGGCACTACTGGCCGCAGTGATGGCCGAGGCGCGCGTCCGGCTCTGGCAGCTAATGGTGGTCGCTGGACTGGAGAACGTGGCCTACGTAGACACCGACAGTCTGGTAACCAACGACGAGGGATCGGAAAGGCTGGCACAACATGTCGCAAAACACGGGGCCTGGGGACTACGGGTCAAGCAACGGTTTGTCAACCTCACAATACTTGGACCGCGCCAGAGACTTAATGAGGGTATGCCAGCAATATCGGGCGTCCCTAGTGGCGCTGAGCGGATTGGAGAAAGCAAGTGGACAGCCGATACCTGGGAAAGCCTTAGCAGATCTCTCCGGAAGAGTCGCCCAAACGCTGTTGTTATTACTCAGCGAGAATTCAATACTCGCGGGGTCGACACCCGACGAGTCCACCTCGGAGACGGCCGGACATCAGCCGTCGACGTGGGACCCAGTGTGGACAGTGGGCTAGTCAGTCAGTCGGCTTAGGACCGAGCGGGAGAGACTCCCCCGCTCGCCCCGCCATCCACCCTTCCAGACGAGCGATCCGCTGACCGTGCGTCTCCAGCGCGCCGTCTTGGCGGTCAAGATGTTGGTCCACCACGTTCAGCCGGTAGACGATGGCCTCTGTGGCCTGCTTGATGGCCGCTGACACCGCTTTGGCGTTCTCCGCCCTCGCAGCCTTCACCTGACGCCAAACCCACCCCAGAAGCAGTCCTAGGGGCACCACGACCGATCCTGATATCAGCGACCACGATTCCAGGTTGATCCCCGACGTGTGAACAGTCGTCACTAGCTCCATGTGGTCACCATACCCGGCTGATCCTTCGCCGTAGGGGCTAAACCCCATCGAATGGGGTAATCCATGCCCGATGGCTTAGGCGGCAATCTAGGGGCCTCGGTCGTTTGTCGACAATCTCGCCCCAGAATCGGCCAACTCCATGAGTCCTTATGCCGCGCCACCCCCGCCCTCCCCCTTCTC
>JBAPRR010000231.1:0-4250 GCA_049281195.1 Acidimicrobiales bacterium | reverse complement strand
GGACAACCCCGTCTTCTACGTCCAATACACCTACGCCAGGATCTCTTCGATAGGGAGAGTCGCAGACGAACGCGGAATCAAGCGGGTCCCGTTGTCCGATGTGGACCTCGGCCGGCTGGACAAGGAGCGTGAGCTCGAAGTTCTCCGCTGCCTCGAAGAGCTGCCTGACGTGATCGCAGAGTCAGCACGTGATCGGGCGCCTCACAAGGTGACCGCCTGGGTGAGAAAGCTCGCCGGCTGCTTCCACGGCTTCTACCACGACCACCAAGTTCTCTCCGACGATGTCGACGAACCCCTGCGCCAAGCACGTCTCTGGCTCGTGGAAGCGACCGGGATAGGTCTGCGAGTGGGGCTCGGTCTCCTCGGCATAAGTGCACCCGAGTCCATGTGAGCGCGATCTCCTCACCTGCGCCCGACGAAGGTCCAATTCAGGCATCGCTACTCCCTGACAACACAGAGGTCCTACCTGGCCTACCTCTCCAGATCGGCGCAGTGGATCTGCTCGAACTGGCTGCCAAGTACGGAACTCCGCTCTTCGTATATGACGAGGACCACTTACGTGCGCGTTGCCGTGAGGCTCGTGAGTCGTTCGACGAAGGCGTGGCGTACGCGACGAAGGCGTTCCTGTGTCGGGCAATGGCCAGGATCGCCTTCGAGGAGGGACTCTTTCTGGATGTGTCCACCGGCGGAGAACTTCACGTAGCCCTTGCTGCCGGCGTGGACCCGGGCTCGATCGTCTTGCACGGAAGTAACAAGGACACCGCCGAGCTCGAAAGAGCAATGGAAGTGGGCATCGGCCGCATTGTCATTGACTCCTTCGACGAGATCGACAGGCTCGAAGCTCTTGCGCGCGATTTGCATTCGAGAATCGGTGTCCTCATCAGGGCGACGCCGGGTATAGAAGCCCACACCCACGAATACGTTCGCACCGGACAACAGGACTCCAAATTCGGTTTCAGTGTCGCCACCGGGGCTGCCTCGGCAGCCATCGAAAGGCTCAGATCGATCGCGAACGTCGATCTGCTGGGAGTCCACGCGCACATCGGCAGCCAGATCTTTCTCGCGACCTCCTTCATCGAAGAGGTCGAGGTATTAGCAGGGATGCTCGTGCCACTCGAGCTCGAGGAACTGTGCATCGGTGGGGGTCTGGGTGTCCCCTACGTGGCGGGGGAGTCGGCGCCATCGATCTCGGAATGGGCGACTACCGTGCGCGACACGGCCCGCCTGGCCGGAGTGCCGGAATCGGTACGTCTTACGGCCGAGCCGGGAAGAGCTATCGCGGCCTCGGCAGCGATCACCCTCTACACAGTCGGGACGATCAAGGAACTGCCCGGAATCCGCACCTACGTGTCCGTCGACGGAGGGATGAGCGACAACCCCCGGCCCGTCCTATATGGGAGCGGGTACGAGGCATTTCTCCCTCGTTCGCCGCAAGCCTCACGACCCCGGGCGGTAACGATCGTCGGCAAGCACTGTGAGACCGGTGACGTAGTGGTTGCTGATGCAAGAGTGCCGGCGGACCTCCACCTGGGCGACATCCTGGCGACTCCTGTGACCGGAGCGTATGGATACTCGATGGCGTCCAACTACAACAAGGTCCCCCGACCCGCGGTGGTTTTCGTAAGGCAGGGTGAGGTCCGGGTGGTGGTCAGAAGGGAATCTTTAGACGACCTTCTTTCCCATGACGAAGCCTGATTCGACCGGGATACTGCTGGTAGAGCGGTAGCTTTGGCCGATGCAAAGCCACCCAGCGCGAAAGGCGGTGCGCGTTGCGGTGCTCGGCGCCGGGAACGTCGGAGGCGCACTGTGCCGGATGCTGCTCGAGGATGCCGACGGTATAGAAGAGCGGACAGGAGTCCGGCTGGAGCTCGTGGGTGTTGCGGTCGCGGACCTGACACGTGATCGGCCCGGAATCCCGTCGTTGTTGATCACGGGCGACGCGAAGAACCTGGCCTCAGACCCGAATGTGGACGTCGTCGTCGAGCTGATAGGCGGCACGGACACGGCCCGGGTGGCGGTCGAGGCGGCCCTCTCGGGTGGGAAGCCGGTGGTCACGGCCAACAAGGAAATGATCGCGGCTTCGGGTGCCGAGCTCGCCGGCACGGCCGATCGGGCCGGTGTCGACCTCTTGTATGAGGCCGCGGTGGCCGGAGCCATCCCGCTTGTGCGTGCGCTTCGAGACTCCCTTGCCGGCGAGACCGTGTGGCGGGTGATGGGGATCGTGAACGGCACCACCAACTTCATCCTCACCACCATGGCCGAAGAGGGTGTTGCATACGAGGAGGCACTCTCCGAGGCCCAACGACTGGGTTTGGCGGAAAGGGATCCGACCGCGGATGTCGAGGGCTTCGACGCCGCGGCAAAGGTGGCGATCCTCGCCAGCATTGCGTTCGGCTGCGACTTCTCGCCGGACGATGTCCACCGCGAGGGGATAGTTGGTCTCCGCGGAGTCGACGTAGCTTTTGCAGAGCGTCTCGGCTACGTCGTAAAGCTGCTCGCGGTCGCTGAGCGTGTGCCAACGGATGACCCGGTTCCCGACGTCTCTGTGCGCGTGCACCCTGCTCTCGTTCCCCGGGCGCACCCGCTGGCCTCAGTGCGAGGATCGTTCAATGCAGTCTTCGTAGAGGGCGAGAGTTGCGGTGATCTGATGCTGTACGGACGCGGCGCGGGAGGACGGCCGACGGCTTCAGCAGTTCTCGGTGATCTGATCGATGCGGCGAGTCATCTCGACTCGGGCGGGTCGAACAGAGTTGTGCCGCGCCGCCGGGTGAACGTACGGCCGATCGAGGATCTCCGTTGCGCGTGGTACCTCAACATGGACGTGCTCGACCGTCCCGGCGTCCTCGGCGCAGTAGCAACAGCATTCGGCCACCACGGAGTTTCGATCCGCTCGATGGAGCAGGTAGGCCTCGGCGACGAAGCGCGACTCATCTTTCTCACCCACGTGGCGCGCGAGGGCGACGTAAGGGCGACTCTCGAAGAGATAAGACAACTCGAGATGGTCGAGCACGTGGGCGGCGTCCTGCGGGTTGCGGGAGACGAGGGCAACGAGTGACGCGAGCAGAAGCCTGGCCCGGCATCGTCGAGGCATACCGCGATTTCCTTCCGGTCACTTCCACAACTCCCGTCGTGACGTTGTTGGAGGGGGACACCCCCCTTTTGGAAGCACCTCGTTTGTCGGCGCAAGTCGGTGCCCGCGTTCTGCTGAAGCTCGAAGGAATGAACCCGACCGGCTCGTTCAAAGATCGAGGAATGACCCTCGCAATCTCAAAAGCGGTAGAGGACGGCGCAAAAGCGGTCGTCTGCGCCTCCACCGGTAACACTTCTGCTTCTGCCGCGGCCTACGCCGCACGGGCTGGGATCACGAGTGCTGTTTTGATTCCCGAGGGCCACATAGCCCTTGGAAAGCTCGCTCAGGCTCTAGTCCATGGGGCAAAGGTTCTCCAGATAAGGGGGAACTTTGATGCAGCGCTCGACATCGTTCGCGCTCTCGGCAAAAAAGCCCCGGTAACAGTGGTGAATTCCATCAACCCGTACCGGATCGACGGGCAGAAGACGGGTTCGTTCGAGATAGTTGACGTTCTCGGAGACGCTCCTCATGTTCATTGCATCCCCGTCGGAAATGCAGGGAACATCACCGCATATTGGAAGGGTTACTGCGAGTACCGTGCCGCCGGTCATTCGACCCGCCTGCCGCAGATGATGGGATTTCAGGCTGCAGGCGCCGCCCCGATCGTCGAGGGAAAGCCTGTGGAGAACCCCGAAACGATTGCGACCGCCATCCGGATAGGTAATCCCGCCTCGTGGTACGGAGCGACCGCTGCCGCCTCGGAGTCCGGCGGTGGCATTTACGCTGTGACGGACGAGGAGATTCTTGCGGCCTATCGCTTCCTGGCCTCAGAGGAGTCGGTGTTTTGTGAGGCGGCCTCTGCCGCATCTGTGGCCGGCCTACTGAAGCACGGGGCACCCCGTGACGCGACCGTGGTGTGTGTGTTGACAGGACACGGCCTGAAGGATCCAGACCTGGCGATCAGCCAGATCACGGTGCCCTCAGCCGTCGACGCCGATGAGGGGTCCGTCCGTGACGCGCTCGGCATCTGACCCGGCGGGGAATAGGAGAGGGTCAGTTGGCGTTCACGCAAAGGACACGGAGCCGATCCGGACCGTGGTCCCACACCGGGCATTACATCTTCGTAAACGTTCAGGTCCCGCCGGCGGGTAGAGGCGGCAGCCACGGCCCTTCCTTAAAG
>JBAPRR010000230.1:0-18085 GCA_049281195.1 Acidimicrobiales bacterium | reverse complement strand
CCGCTGCTGCTAGCGGCAACGACAAGATCACCATGACGAACTCGGAAACGGGGCAGGCGTCGAGCGCCTCCGGCAGCGACAGCAAGCTCGACCTCGCCAAGGCATGGAATACGACCGAGTGGGGCGTTTTCGGTGACGCGGGGGGAGCCGAGGCGAACTTCAATACCAGTCCGGCTTCGACACTCGAGGCGGTGACGACTCTCCAGGCCACCAGCTCGTCGGCCCCGTCCTGCCTGAACCAAGGTTTCACGGGCGAGACCAACAACCTCACCCGGGTCCACACCGCGGCGCTCGGATCCGAGCCGTCGCCGACGATGGGCTCCGAACAGACCAACGGCACCTCGAGTACTGCGAGTTGCGCCGTAGCGAGCTGAACAGGCGAACGCCGGCGCACCGGACTCCGGTGCGCCGGTAAGTTGCCCCCTCATGACAGAGCCTGATCAGCGGCTGTACGCCGTCTATCTGGGGGGTGACCCGGCCCCGGGCCGCATCGGAGAGGACCACGAGGTTGTCTTCGTCGTAGCCGATGACCTTCTGGCCGCCCGCAAGCAAGCGAGGGCCAAGTGGGGCGGCGACGACCCGAAGCCCCATGTCGACATGGTCCAGGAACTCGACATCATCGACGGTTACGCCGTGTCGCTTTCGCCGACCGACGAGTCCCCCCACGCCTCGGCCGACAACACCTACGACCCGACGCCCGACTGAGGCTTGCCTCGAGTTGCGGACTGCCGGCAGCCGGCAGCCGGCGGCCGGCTGGCGAGGTGCTGAGGTGCTGAGGTGCTGAAAAGGCCCGGCTAGTTAGATCGACCGGCTACGAGATCGAATAGTGGAAGACGGCGGTCATCCGGTTGCTTCCACGAGACGTCACCACACCCGAACCCCTCAGCTGGTGGGATCCCACGGTCCCCTGCACCGTCATGGGGATGCTTTCTGAATTCACGTCCGCTTCGCGCGCCCGAAGGTTGTGCGGAAAGACCCAGTCAAGTGTGCCCTTCACCGGCATCGAACCGAACGTCCCACTTGCGCGGATGTACAGGTCGTACAGGTCGTATTGCCCGTTGGCCGTCTTCGGTACGACCAAGGTGCCGTCGAACTTGAACCTCGTGCCGTCGATCGTTCCCGAAACCGTTGCCTTCGGCTCGTAGCCCTCGCCCTTCACCTGCCCGGCCAGGTGGGCCTTACCGAGTGAACCGGCGAATTTCGGGACATCAGTTCCGAGCTGGATCTGGACCGTCGCAGTGCCCGAGCCCTTGAGAAAGAAGTTGGCGATATTCGAGGCTCCGGTCACAGTGACGATGACGAAAACGACGGCGATGGCCAGTGCGGAGATCCCCACGAATACCTGAAAGCGCCAGCGTCCGAACTTGGCGGCGGCGCGCATCGCCGCGGTTCTCGACCCATTCACGGTCTGGTCATCGACCTCGCAGCGCCAGGCCTTGATCGGCCCTGACCAGCGGCGTACTCCTCCCCACCTGCGGCTAACGTCCGCGCCGATGTCCTTTCTCGAAGACCGCGCCGGCCTCAAGGGCAAGGTGGCCTTTGTGGGAGGCGGAGGCGGTGGTCTGGGCCAGGCGGTGGCATTGGACTTCGCCCGTGCTGGGATGAACCTGGCCCTTTGCGACCGCGACGCCGAGTCGCTGGCGTCGACTGTGGAAGAGGCGAGGTCGCTCGGCGTGACCGTGATCGAGGAGGTCATCGACGTCCGCGAGGAGCCCGCCCTCGAGAAGTTCTACGAGCGCGTCGACGAGACGTTCGATCGTCTCGACGTTGTGGTCAACGTGGCCGGCGGAACCTTCCGCTCTGCTTTCGTGGACGTGAGCACGAAGGGCGTAGATGTGCTCATCCGCACCAACTACACGTGGGTGGTCAACTCGATCCGCCTCGCCGCAAAGCGGATGAAAGCGTTCGGAAACGGCGGAAGCATCATGACCATCACCTCGATCGAGGCGCACCGCGCCGCCCCCGGATACGCCGTCTACGCGTCGATGAAGGCCGCCGTGACCCAGCTGTCGCGGATCCTCGCCGTCGAGCTCGGTCCGGATCGGATCCGCGTCAACACCATCGCTCCTGACATCGTGCCCACGGTCGGCATGGGCAAGTTCCTGAGGGCCGGGCAAACGGAGGGAGTCCGAGGTGGCGACCTGACCGACACGATGGCGGATCCGCTCGACGAGATGCAGATCCCGCTCGCTCGAAAGGGCGTGATCGAAGACATCGGTAACTGCGCCCTGTTCCTGGCCTCGGACATGTCCTCTTACATCACCGGCTCGTCGCTGCATCCCGACGGTGGAGCGCTTGCCGGAAGTGGCTGGCTGAAGTGGCCCGGGGTCGGCTGGACGGCCCGGCCTCCCACGGTCTCGCTCGGCTACATCGACGAGCTCGATCCCGACGACTGATCAGCCAGCTATGTGGACTCCCGGTCAAAGCGGTTTAGTCTCTATTTGTTCCGGAGCACGGCGCCCGCAGGTGCAGGACACATAAATCGGGACTCACAGAGAGGTCGAACCATGGGACTCATGGACAAGGTCAAGGCTCAGGCGACGCAGCTGGCCGAAAAAGCACAAGAAGCTGGAAAGGCCGGCCAGGCAAAGATCGAAGGTTTCCAAACGAAAAAGCAGTCCGACACGCTTCTTCGTGATCTGGGCGCTTACACCTTTGCGACCGAACGCGGTCGTGCAGACAACCAGACCCCCACCAAGATCGCCGGCGTGATCGCCCAGCTCGACGCCTTCGAGGCGCAGAACGGTCCGATCGACCTGTCGCCAGACCCTGGCGTCAACGCCACAACCGACGCCGCCGGTGGAATGGCACCGCCTGTCGCCAACGTCCCGCAGGGAAGCGTGGTGAACGTGAACGCCCAGGACCCGAACGCCGCTCCGATTTACACCGGTGGCGGCATCCCGACGAGCAACGTGGGCGTCCCCGCCGCCAATGTCGGCGCTCCTTCGGGAAACGTCGGCGGCATCCCGTCGGGCAATGTCGGAGGAGGCATCCCGTCGGGCAATGTGGGAGGCATTCCCTCCGGCAACGTCGGTGGCATTCCGTCTGACAACGTGGGCGGCGTCCCCGAAGCTTCCGTCGGAGACACGCCGGCTTCCTGAAATCCCGACCTCTGTAGGGAGCTCGTTGACCACGCAATCGCGGCGTCACTCCGGCGGCCCCAGGGCCAGCGGCGGCAACAGAAGACCCACCGTCGCCCTGGCCACGTGCGAGGAGATGCCCGACCTCGCCTTCGAGGCGGAAGGACCCCTCCTCACCGCGGCGCTTGATCGAGCCGGTGCTGACGCGCGCCCGGTCGTGTGGACGGACGCGTCGGTTGACTGGGACGAGTTCGACGCCATCGTCATCCGTGCGACGTGGGATTACGTGTTCCGGCTCGAGGAGTTCCTCGATTGGGTGCGCAAGACCGACCGGATCTTCAATCCGCCGCGCATCCTCGAATGGAACACAGACAAGCACTACCTGAGCGATCTCGAACGGGCAGGGGTGCCGATCGTCCCTACTCAGTTCATCTCGCCGGGGGACCCTGTCGAACTGGGCCCGGAACTGAAGGATCGCGAGGTCGTCGTGAAACCGGCGGTAAGCATGGGGGCCCGTGACACCGAGCTGTTCGATACCTCGGACTCGGAGGGTTCAGACGCAGCGCTCGCTCACGTCAAGGTACTGAACTCGTCTGGGCGCACGGCGATGGTGCAGCCGTATCGCGAGAAGGTCGACGAGATCGCGGAGACCGGTCTCATCTATCTGAACGGTGAGTTCTCGCACGCCATCAGAAAAGAGCAGATGCTGCGCGGCGAAGCCAGCTTCATCGCTGACCTGTGGCGCGACCAGGTCGTCACGGCACGTTCCGCCACGAAAGAGGACATCGAGGTGGCCGAGGCCGCCGTTGACGCAGTGCCGGGCGGACGCCACCAGCTCCTCTACGCCAGGATCGATCTTCTGCCCGGACCAGACGGTCCCGAGCTGCTCGAGCTCGAAGCGACCGAGCCTTCGCTTTATCTCGAGTTCGGAGAGGGATCGCCGGATCTACTGGCGAGAGCGATCATGGACAGAGTCGAAGGTGGGGACAGCGCGCACGGTGTCAACCTGTCCGCACCGCGCGCTGATTGAGCACCGCGCCGATCGACGCCGCTACTCGCGGAGCATCAACTTCAGCGAGCGCGGCGCACGCGATGCGAACTCCGGGGGGCGAATCGATCCTGAACCTCTCGCCCGGCGAAACTGCGATCCCGTCACCCAAAAGGCCGGCCACCACGGCGTGCTCATCGGGAACTGGCACCCATACCGTCAACCCCGACCGAGAATTCACTCTCACGCCCTCCTCCCCGAGCGCCCGGCACAGCGCATCGCGCCTCTGCGAGTAGACCGTCGATGCGTGTTCGAGTAGCCGTGCCACTTCCGGATCCGACCACAGCTCGGCAACAATCTCCTGAAGCAGGTGACTGACCCAACCGGTGCCGAGTGCCTGCCTGCCCTCGACCCTGCTTACAGTCGTCGCATCGCCGGCGAGGATTGCGAGTCTGAGGTCGGGACCCAGCCACTTCGAGACCGAACAGATCGTGGCCCATCGGGTCCTTGCTACGCACACCGTGTCGAGAGGCACCCCCGCTGCCGGTCCGGCGTGATCGTCTTCGATAACGAGAACGCCGGGATGTTCGGACAGGACCGTTCGCAACTCTGATGCGCGCTGTCGATCCCACGCCGATCCGGTCGGGTTCTGGGCCCGCGGCGTGAGGATCACCGCTTCGACACCGCGTTCGAGCGCGGAACGAAGCCGGGCGGGCCGCACACCGAAATCGTCCACTTCCACCGGTACAGGGCGAAGCCCCACCGCGCCGAGGAGATCCAGAACCGCCGTGTAACCCGGATCCTCCACCGCGACCCGATCGCCGGCGCGTAACCACGCGCCCAGAACCCGCTCGACACCGTCGAGGGCCCCTCCGATGACTGTCAGATTGGTTGTGTCGACACCCTCTTCGTCGAGGCGTTGGCTTGCGACCTGCGACAGGTGTGCAGACACCGGCGGGTCGCCGTAACGGGCTTGCGCCCGGTCCATGATCGACCTGACATCCGGGAGCGGCGGAAGCAGCTCGGGATCGGGACCCCCGGTCCTGAGATCGATCACGCCGCTCGGGACCGCTATGGGCAGTCGCCCCGAGATGGGCGGTGCGGCCCTCACCCGGGTTCCTCTGCGCCCGTCGCCGATCACCATCCCTCTTCTGGTCAGCTCCTTGTACGCCGCGGAGACCGTCGTCGGGCTGACGGCGAGCTCGGCGGCGAGAGCCCTGATCGGAGGGAGCGAGTCGCCCGGTCGGAGTGCGTTTCCCCTGATCGCCGACTCGACGCTCGCTGCTATCTCGGTGGCTGTCGCACCCGAGATGCCGCCATCGAAGGATCCACTGTTCTCGTTGGAGTATTGTATGGTCATGTTCCTAATTCGTACTGTAACAAAAGTTGACCCGCGATGAGCGCCGCCGCTTCCGACGCAGCCGCCTCGAGCACCTCCGACGCAGCCACCCCTCCCACCGCCAGGACCAAGGTCCGGCGCCTGCCCGAGCGCGGAAGGTACGAGAAGGAGACGATCGACGGGATCCTCGACGAGGGGTTCGTCTGCCATCTAGGCCTCAACGACAACGGGACCGTGCGGGTCGTACCTACGAACTACGGCCGAATCGGAGATGAGCTATTCCTGCATGGCGCCGTCGGAAACGCAGCGCTCAAGGCCGCTATCGGCTCCGAGATATGTGTGACCGTCACACTCGTAGACGGCCTTGTCCTCGCCCGCTCCGGATTCCACCACTCCGTCAACTACCGATCGGTCACGATCTACGGAACCGCTACCGAGGTCGCAGAGCCCACGGAGAAGCGGCGCGTTCTCGACGCCATCGTCGAGCACATCGTTCCTGGACGCACCGCCGATGCAAGAGGCGCCAACGACTCCGAGCTTCGTGCAACGCGCGTGATCAGCCTGCCCCTCGCCGAGTCCTCAGCGAAGGTCCGCACCGGCGGTCCGAAAGACGACGACGTGGACATGGACATACCGATCTGGGTCGGTCAGATTCCGCTTCGCACCGTCACGGATCCGCCGATCCCGTCGACGGACATTCTCGACGGCATCAAGACGCCCGAGTACGTGTCGGACTACACGAGGCCCGCAGGTACAAGGGATCTGTAGACGGGGTCAGGCGCCCTGCTTGAGACTGAGCGCCTGCGGCAGTTCGTTCGAATAGACGATGCTCAAGTGCTGAACGGCACGAGTGAGCGCGATGTAAAGCAGTCCGGCGCCGCCGCTCATCGAAACAAAGTCCGAAGGCTCGATCACGATCATCGCGTCGAACTCGAGACCCTTGGCTTCTGCGGGTCGCAACACCGAGACCTGTCCCGCAGCCGTCGACTGTCCCGGTTTGCCGGACTCAACGCCGCTTCGTTGCAGTTGTCGGTAGACCGCGTCTGCGGTATCGGAAACGGCGACGATCGCAACGGTCTGGTATTTACCGAGAAGCAACGCAGCCCTCTGCACCGCTTCCGATACGACGGCCGGCGCATCGGTCCTCACGATCTCGGGCTCGTCGTCCGTGCGTCGGACCGATCCCGTGGGAACGAGGGTGGGCCGGGTGGATGCAAGCAACGAGTTCGCCAGCTCCATGATCTGCTGGGGCACTCGGTATCCGGTGGTCAGCTCCTCGACACGGCCACCAGCGGGCATCCCGAGCGCTTCCAGAGCACCGAGCCAATCGCGCTGCGACCCGGGAGCGGTCGCCTGAGCCAGATCGCCGAGAACCGTGAAGGAACGACCGGACAGATTGCGCCGGGCCACCATTCGAAACGCCAACGCGGACAGGTCCTGCGCTTCGTCGACAACCACGTGGCCATATCGTTTCGGCCCGTCGGAAAGCACGGCCTGCGCTTCGTCCAAAAGAGGCAGGTCGGCTTCACTCCAGCCGGTATTTCCTTTTCCTGACCTTCCTTTGCGGAGCACTGCGCGCTCTGGTTCATCGAATATGCCCTCGGTTGCCCGTTGGGCGACAACACCCTTACCGAGCAGCGCCCGTACGACCGATGTGGCTGAACGCGCGGGCCAGATCTTGTCGAGCGCGCGTTGCAGCGCCCGATCTGCGGCCAGGTCCCTGGCCACGTCTTCAACATCGATCACCGCAGCGCGCCGGTCGCTGAGCACGGTGGCGACACTGCGGGCCACCGATCTTCTGAACCTGGCCCGCTGATTGCCGACAGATCCCCCGGAGTCGAGCGCCGCATCGACGAGCTTGCTCGCTTCTGTGACATCGACCCGGACAGTCCCCCATCGGGTATTCGCCACGAGCACCTCTTCCGGGCTCGAAACCTGCAAGCGGCATGCCCTTGCTATGACCTCGACCATCCTCGGGTCACCCTTCAAGGCAGCCAGCTCCGGCGGGTCGATGGCCTTGACCGGCCACTCCGGAACCAGGCCGGAAAGTGTCGTTTGCACCACCGCCACTTCCCCCAGGGAAGGCAGGACCTCGGCGATGTAGGCGAGGAAAAGGCGGTTAGGTCCGAGGACCAGTACGCCTTGTCGTTCGAGCTGAACCCGGTGCTCGTAGAGCAGGAACGCGGCGCGGTGAAGCCCGACTGCGGTCTTTCCGGTCCCGGGACCACCTTGCACGATGACCGGGACATCTAGCGGCGCCCTGATGATGCGGTCCTGCTCGCCGGCGATCGTGGCCACGATGTCGCGCATCGCGCCGGTGCGTGCTCTACCGATCTCCGCGAGTAGCGGGTCCGGTAATCCGCCCGCAGCGGCGAGAGCGGAGCTGTCGGGATTTTCGAAATCCTCCTCGATGAGGTCGACCAGTTCCCTGGCGTCGAGGATGAAACGCCTCCTTCGGCGAAGCCCCAAGGTGTCGTGGAAGGTCGCGCGGTAAAACGGCACCGCCACAGGAGCCCGCCAATCGACGACCACCGCTTCTCCTGTTGCATCCTCTACGTGTCTCCGGCCGATGTGCCACGCGACACTCCTCTGGCCGTCCTTCGTAACCTCCTCGTCGATTCGCCCGAAGCACAGTGGACCGGCCTCAGACGTAATGGAACTGAGCCGCTTGGTCAGGTGAATGTGGGCGACCGTCGCGTCCCAGTCGCCCGGCGCACGCTCCGCGGCATCAGCCACCGCGGCCCCGGTCTTGACGGACATCTCGGCCAGACACTCGTACGCGTAGTCCAGATATGCCTGCTCGAGCAGGCATTCTTTGTCCAGATCCACCGGTTCGGGGCGCGACTTACCAGAGGTGTGTTCGTCGCCCATTTCTCAATCATCGCGCGCCGTGATTCGTGCCGTGCGCGCCGGACGCACTGCCGCCGCCGTCGGGCGGTGTGACCGCCGACGTTCGCGGATTACGCCTCCGGATCTCCCTCTGACGCGGCTTCGGCCTGTGCTGCGGCAGTCTGTCTCGGCCGGTTACCCGACATCTGGGTCTTGGCCATGAAGGCCTTCACATCAGTCGCCTGGGTGGCGAGCGCCACAAGGTCCGCCGACTGCTGGAAATGCGAGCGCAGACCCATCAATTCCCAGGCCCGCTTGATGCCCGCCTTCGTTGCCATGATTGTCGTGAGCGGCATCTGGGCCACCGTCTTCGCCATCTGTTCCACCGTCGACTCGAGCTCGTCTCGGGGCACGACCCTGTTGACCATCCCCCATTCCAGTGCCTGATCGGCAGTGATCGTCGGGGCCAAGAAGAGGTACTCCGCCGTCCGCTTGAAGTTCATCAGGACCCAGGGCTCGAGCATGGTCTGAGCTCCGGGAAGGCCGAAGCCTTGTGGGAGTGGCATCTGGAAGTAAGCATCGTCGGATGCCACGGTCAGATCTGTAAGAAGCCCGTATACCGTTCCCCCACCCACGCAGTAGCCGTGGACCTGGGCGATGGTGACCTTCGGGAACTCCCACAGGCGAAGAGGTGGCCACAGGAAAAGGCCGTAATGGTGCCTTTGCCAGGTGCGTTCGAAGGTGGGTCCCTGAGTCGGGTACACCTCGGGCATCTCCTCGACACCGACGATCGCGTGCCCCGCGCAGAAACCGTTCCCGTTGCCTTTCAGGACGACGACCTTCACATCGTCGTCGTCCTCCGCCAGGCTCAGGGCGGCCTCCATCTCTTCGACCTGACGAGCGGTCTGGATATTGGCGCGTTGAGGCTCGTTGAAGATGATCCGGGCGACCGAGCCTTCCTTCTCGTAGATGATGACCTCGAAGTCGCTCGCTTCCACCATTTCCTCCTGGCCGGGTCCGACGCGTGCACGGTTCGATGCGTCCCGTACGGTTCGATGCGTCCCGCATGCTACGGCCCACCGTGGCTCGTGCCCGGGCCGAATCCGCCAGTAGCGTCTTCAACGTGGCGATCATCGAGAAGCAGTCAGCACGCTCTGGCCAAGAAGCCTTGGTCAGCGAGCGTCTAGAAGAGTTCCTCAACACGCACGATCCCTCAACCAGCTCGACCGTCGACTACCTGGGTGCACGCTTCGACGCCGGGTTGGCCTGGGTGTACTTCCCAGAGGGGGACGGGGGCCTCGGGGTCGAACCCGTGTTCCAGGCCATCGTTGAGAAGGCCTTTCTCGCGGCGCAGGCCCCGAACGAAGCCCAGCGAAACCCGATCGGCTACGGCATGGGCGCTCCGACGGTCGTGGCCCACGGAACCCCCGAGCAGAGGAAGAGGTACCTACGGCCACTGTTCACCGGCGAAGAGATCTGGTGCCAGCTGTTCAGCGAACCGGGCGCCGGGTCCGACGTGGCCGGCCTGGCCACCCGTGCTGTTCGAGACGGGGATGAGTGGGTGGTTACCGGTCAAAAGGTTTGGACGACGCTCGCCCACGTTTCTCGCTTCGGGATGCTCGTAGCAAGGACCAACCCCGATGTCCCCAAGCACCAGGGACTTACTTACTTCATCCTCGACATGTTGAGCCCGGGCGTGGATATCCGGCCCTTGCGCCAGATAACCGGTGACGCTGAGTTCAACGAGGTCTTCTTGTCCGAGGCACGAATACCGGACTCGAATCGCCTCGACGCTGTAGGTGCCGGGTGGCGGGTCTCCACCACGACGCTCATGAACGAACGGGTCGCGATCGGAGCAGGCGACGGATCCCGCCGTTTTGGTCCCATCGATGCGGCCATCGCGATCTACAAAGAGCAGCCGCGCTCCGATGTGCAACGCGAACGCCTTATGCAGCTGTGGGTGCGGGCCGAGGCGAACCGATTTACCAACACCAGAGCGAGCGAGAAGCGGCGTTCCGGGACACCGGGCCCCGAAGGCTCAGTGGCGAAGCTCGCCATGGCGGAGCTCAACAAGGAAATATTCGAGCTGTGCGTGGATCTGATGGGAATGGCAGGAACCCTGTACCCCAAGGGTTACGAGATGCGCCGCCCCGATCATGCGGGATTCGCCGACATCAGTGACGCCGTCTTCGCGTTTCTACGAGCGAGGGCGAACTCGATCGAAGGTGGAACATCGGAGATCATGCGAAACATCCTCGGCGAGCGCGTTCTCGGACTTCCCGGTGAACCACGCGCGGACAAGGACCGGCCATGGTCCGAGGTTCCGCGCAACTAGCGCGCAACCAGGGCTGATCTAGCGCGCAACTGCCCTCGACCGACGCGCGCCGCGGCGTCGCGAACCGAGTTCCTCTCAGAGCAGCGCGTAGCCGATGTCGTGCGCGAGTGACATGCTGAAGTCGTTGCTCTCGGAGACCGTCAGTAGGACCGATACGTGCAGACCCACCGCATCCGTCGGAACGGGCACGCCGCCGAGAGCCCGGGGCGACCGGGGCGCTGCCGGGCATACAGTTTTGATCGCGGATAGATGCAAACTCCTGACGAGCCGATGCCGGCCTGAACAGTGACCGTTACGTAACCGCACGCGGCGGATGCCGGGTGGTTCAGCTCGTCATCGCAGTTGCCGCCCGTGCGGCAAGCGCTGCCAATGTGAGCGTCGGCCCGTATCCCGAAGCGGTGACGAAGACAGACGAATCGGCGACGACGAGGTTCGGGAACTGGTGGAATCGCCCGAAGGCGTCCACGACCGATGACGCCGGATCATCCCCCATCCGGACGGTTCCCATCACATGGCGGCTCTGCGGAACATCCGGGAGTCTGCCTTCGCCGGGACCGCCTTTGGAGCCGGGGGTGGTTACGACCGAGCTCCATTGGGCGCCCATCTCGTCGAGCACAGCAGCCAGCCGCGCGCCGTGGTGCCATGACGCGACGAGCTCGTGTTTGTGCGGTTTGTACGTCATGCGCGCGACCGGAAATCCGCGTACGTCGCGTACCGACGGATCCAGGTCGATCCTGTTCGTAGCGACCGGGAGATCCTCGCCTTGCATGGTGAAAGCCCACAGCCGCCTACGAAGGGGAGACTCCCGCATCATCTCGTTGTGAGCCGGTCCCCACGGATATAGCTTCGCTTCGAGGATGGGCAGGTAAGGCCCGCCATGCTCGACGATGCCTCCCCTGATCCAGGGAAGCCCCGCTTCTCGCGCGGCGCGGCGCGAATCTTCGTCACCGACTATCGGGTCGTCGTGGATATGGGTAACCGCACGACCGCGCTCCGAGTGAAAGTCGAGGTCCGGAAATCCTCCTGTGGCGATGGTCTGGAAATGCACCATCAGATAACGCCCGATCAACTCGTGATCGAAACCCGACAGGAGCAGCAGGCGGGGCGTCTCCACGGCGCCGGCGGCAAGCACCACGTGGTGGGCATCCATCTGACGCTCGACCCCATCGGGTCCGATGTAGTCGACTCCGGTCGCCCTTGTGCCGTCAGTCCTGATGCGCGATACGAATGTCTCGGGTCGAATCTCGGCGCGTCCGGTGAGAAGTGCCCTTTGGAGCATGGCGACGGGGTCGCCCTTGGCGTGGATGGGGCACGCGAAGAATGCGCAGAAACCGCAGTTGTTGCACGCCGGTCTCCCGTCATATGGAACGGAATTCGCCGCTGTCGGCGCGGGGTACGGGTGATACCCGAGGCGCTCGGCCGCTGCTCCCGACAGAACGGCACCGTACATGGGCGCCCCGGGCGGCATGGGATAGGGATCCGAACGCCAAGATGCAAAGGGATTCGCACCGGCCAGTCCGGCGATCCCGATCATCTTCTCGACCTTGGCGTAGAACGGTTCAAGGTCCGCATATTCGAGGGGCCAGTCCAAAACATCTGCACCCTCTTGGGGACCGAGCGACGACAGAAGCCGGAAGTCCTCTTCTCTGAAACGCGGTGTCTTCCCGTCCGCGTGCACACCGCCACCGCCGACGGTCGTCGGGATGCTGTTCACCTCGCCGACGTGGCTGTGATCGCCTTCTTGCTCATCCACCCGGAACGTCTTCGGCTCGATCAAAGGATCGGGCCCGAGGAAATGGCGGTAGACGAACTTGATCTCGTCGTTCGAGTAGTCACTCAAAAGCCGGTGAGGATCGTCCAGATCGATGAGGTGGTTCCTGCCCTTTTCGAAGATCACCACCGACCATCCGGCCGCGGTGAGCACGTCTGCGACCGTTCCTCCCGCGGGTCCTGAGCCGATGATCACGGCGTCAACGGTCACGCTTCAACCGTCACGCTTCAACCGTCACGCTTCAGCCACCTCGGCGTCGGTCCAACCCCTCGGCTGCACGTCTCCTGCGAAATCGATCGACCGCCAACCGCCATTGTCGCGGTTCCCCCCATATTCCGGAGCTCCGTACAATCCTTCGCACAGATGACCGAACACCAACCTGGCGAACCGCTTGTTCTCCTTGCTCCGGAGCCTCGAGACTTGTTCGGTCGGCTGGCACTCCAAAAAGTCCGTTCCGAGACCAGCGAGTCCTTCCCTGAACATCTGTTGCAGACCCACCACCGGACCGTTGAACTCCCTCTCCGGGATGCCGGCGGAACCTTCGATGCGCGTTCTCCACGAGAGCTCATCGATCGCGCTCAACCGGTGGAAGCTCCCGTAGGCGGCTTCGCCTCCATGACGACCCGACGTCGGGCCGCCTGCCCATATGAGAGGCGGATCAACCAGAAAGGCGCCGAGCATCCGGTCGATGTAGTCGACTGCTCCGGCTGTGACCGCGCCCGGACCAAGCTCGTCCGCCGGGATCAAGCAATCTGCGACGGCCTCGAGGACAGCCATCTCGTCATCGGTCAGCCAAAGAGGCATCAAGTACGCGTCCCGCGCCGTATGACGTTGTGTGACACCGGCGTCAGAGAGTAGCAGCGGTCCCACCGTCCCTCTGCGAAAACCAGGCCGACCCTAAGGTTGGCGAATGGGAGCGTTCGGGCGTGATGGGCTGGTAATTCGCCGGATGCTCGCACCGTCGTTGCGCGGCTATCAGCGCTCGTGGATGACCGCCGACTTGTTGGCCGGCATGACCCTTTTGGTGATCGCCGTGCCGGAGCAATTGGCGACCTCGCGCCTCGCCGACATGCCGGCGGCAACCGCGCTGTGGGCGTTCGTAGCGGCAACGTTCGCCTTTTTCCTGTTCGGATCGAGCAAGGTCGTGTCGGTGGGCGCCGACTCCACTATCGCACCACTCTTCGCCGCCGCGGTCGCCCGGCTGTCGGTTTCTGAGTCACCACACGCCATCGCTCTCACGTCGCTCATAGCTCTTAGCACCGGCGGTCTGATCCTGATCGTCGGAATGTTGCGCCTCGGCTGGATCGCCGACTTCCTATCGGTACCGATCATCACGGGATTTATGGCCGGCGTGGCCGCGATCATCACGATCCACCAGCTACCGGACATCCTTGGTGCCGGTTCGGCAAGTGGCTCGCTTGTCCATCGGATCCACGAGATCTTCGCCCACCTCAAATCGGTGAACGGTTGGTCGGTCGGCATCGGAGTCGTCGTACTGGTGATCATGGTCGGTTCCGAGAAGATCGACAGTCGGATCCCGGCTGCGCTGATCGGATTGATCGGTTCAACGATCCTGGTTGTGGTGGAAGGACTGGGGCATCACGGAGTGCAACTCCTGGGTCCGGTTGCGACGGGACTTCCCAAGGTGGGCATTCCGTCGGTCACGTGGTCTGATCTCGGCACCGTTTTGCCGGTTTCACTGACGATCGCACTGGTCTGCCTGGGACAAACAGCGGCCACCGTCCGCAGCTTCACAGACGACGACGATCCGAAGAACATGGATCACGACTTTGTGGCTCTGGGGGCCGGCAACATCCTCTCGGGGTTCGCAGGATCGTTCCCGGTGGATGCCAGTCCGGCACGAACTTCCGTCGTCGCAAGCGCCCGAGGAAAGACTCAGGCCGCGTGTCTATTTGCCGCACTGGTGATCGCCATCGCCAGTCCTGCCGCCGATCAGTTACGACGGGTTCCCCTGGCGTGTCTCGCGGCGATCCTGCTGTTCGTCGCTACTCGCCTTCTGAGAATCAAGGACTTCAAGCGGATACTCCATTTTTCGCGTATGGAATTCGGCCTCGCCGTGATCACAGCCATAGTCGTCGCATTCGTCGGAGTGGAGCAGGGAATCGCTTTGGCCGTGCTCCTCGCCGTATTCGATAGGGCGTGGCACACGGCACGACCCAAACTGCTCATGCTCGGAAGAGTTCCCGGAACGACAAGCTGGACATCGCTTGGAACCAAAGATCCGACGGAGGGAATTCCCGGCGTCGAAGTTGTGCTCTTCGCGGGGCCTCTTTACTTCGCCAATGCCGGGGAGTTCCACACCAGGGTCAATGCGGCACTCAGTCGGCCCGCTCCGCTCGATGCTCTGGTGATCGACGCAGCCGGCATGGGGGACATCGATTTCACCGGAGCGTCAGTGCTGCACAAGATCGTGGGCGACCTAGAAGCGCGTGGCATACAGATCGCGTTCGCCAGAGCAGGGCCCGAAGTGATCCACAACCTCGAACAAAGTGGAATAGTCAAGATGATCGGCAGCGACCGCCTGTTCGACACCGTCGACGAGGCGGCGACGGCCATGTCCCACGGACAGGCACCTGTCCCTACCGAGCCTCATCCGGAGGGCATACCGCTGGTATAAGCCTTGTCATATGCGTCCTGGCAGTCCTGGCAGTCCTGGCAGTCCTGGCAGTCCTGGCAGACCGGGCCAGGCCTGCGGTCTGGCGGGTACGCGGCTCAGGCGGTACAACCTCTGACGACGCGGTGCCCGATCGCAGTCGGGTCGAGAATGCACAAAATGAAGACGGAAGAGTGACCTCGAATGGAGAGATCTTGCGCACTCGCTTGACTGAAAAGTTGGGGATCGAGCATCCGGTCATGCTCGCCGGGATGGGGGGCGTCTCCTACCACGCGCTCGTCGCCGCGGTTTCAGACGCCGGCGGGTTCGGATGCCTCGGTGCTTCGACGATGTCACCTTCCACGATGGTCGAGGAGATATCTGCAGTCCGCGATCTCACCGACAAGCCGTTCGGTGTCGATCTGTTGACCGCGATGCCAGGGGACATGGCTTCGCAGGTCCGGATGATCATCGAAGGTGGAGCTTCGGTATTCGTCGCCGGTCTCGGTGTGCCCGAGGCTGTCGTGGAGCTGTGTCATGACGCCGGAGTCCTGGTCATCAATATGTGCGGCAAGGTTGAGCACGCGAAAAGGGCCGTTGCCGCCGGATGCGACATCGTCGTGGCGCAGGGGACGGAGGCCGGCGGACACACCGGACTCGTAGCGACGATGCCGCTCGTTCCTCAGGTCGTCGATGCAGTCGGTGGGGAGGTTCCCGTGGTCGCTGCCGGAGGGATCGTGGACGGTCGCGGCCTCGCGGCTGCCCTCAGCCTGGGCGCGGACGGTGTGTGGATCGGGACGCGATTCATCGCCACACCCGAAGCACGCGCTGTTCCCGGTTACAAGGACGCTCTGGTGAGGACGCACGAAGACGGCACCACGGTAAGTCGCGCGTATTCGGGCAAGACGATGCGCGTCGTACGCAACAGCTACACCCAGTACTTCGACGAGCATCCATCCGAGCTCGCCCCATTTCCCGAGCAACTGGGACGTTCGATCAGAGACGGGGCATTCCATCTGGGAGCGAACAACGACGCCTCGGGGATCGACGCCGAACGCGAATGTTTTCCAGCCGGTCAGGGCACCGGAGCAATCTCGAGCCTGACCCCGGCCGGAGATCTGGTCCACCAGATCGTCACCGAGGCCACCGAAGTTCTCAGGGCGCTGTCCACTTCCCTGGGGTAGGCGGTGTCGTTGGGGAGGGCCGGTCGTTCAGCTGGCCTGAACCACCAGATAGGCAGCCTCGAGTAAGCGGGCGTACCACTCCAGTTAGCGTCCTGACCGCAGGCTGCGCTCGCCCGTTCACGTTGTGTCCCGTTGGGCGTCTTTTGGGACTAACCTGACACAACTGTCATGTATCGGGAACCGATCACTGCAGCGCCGGACCAACCCAGGGGACCGGACCAAAGCTTCGGCATCGCCCTGGCTCAGCTGTTCATGCGGAACCTGGGCGTCCTCCCATTCGTCCCCCGCCCGAGCAGGGGCTCACGCCGGGCGGTAAAGATGGTTCCGGCGACCCTCGTCACCGACGGACGCAACATGCGGTACTCGGTTTCCGACAACGTCAACGCTCACGGGCCTGAGGGTCCTGACAGCCCGCCGATCTGGGCCGTGAACATCCACGGATACTTCGCCGGCGGGACCATGTACTGGCGGGAGAGCGCCAACCTGGCCGAGAAGCTCGGATGGCGGGTCATCAACCCGACGCTTCCAGGATTCGCGGGTAGCGACCCGCTCCCCTGGCAAAGGGTCACCATCGGAGAGATCACAGACCAGGTGGTCAACCTCCTCGACAACCTGGGCGTAGAGCGAGCCGTGCTTCTTGGACATTCGATGGGTGGTGCCATCGCCGTTCGGATCGCGGCCTCTCAGCCCAACCGGGTCCTCGGTGTCATCTACCGCGACGGGGCCGCCACACCCGAATGGAAGCACCGCCACGGGATCCTCACCACGGTGCTTTCTCCCTTCATGCCTGAGACGGCAACGCTGATCGATCTCACTCTTTCAGTCGTGATGGACTCCCCGGACCTTCTGATCGGAAGGCGTCTTTCGTCGACCATGCGGGGACTTTGGCCCGATGCACAGCTCAACATGCGAGCTCTCGGAAAGGTCCTACCGGTTGGCTCCATGTTGATGTCGCTAGACATGACAGATGAGGTCAGGCAGTTGCCCGACCGACAAATTCCGGTTCTCGCCGAGTGGGGCTGTTTCGATCGCGTCGTCACTGCCCGGTGTGCGCAGGAGTTCTGTGACCTTGCGAAATGCAGCACCGTTTGGGTGCCTGGCGGGCATTCCTGGATGCTTCCCCGACCACAGGGCCAGTCGGACATCCTCAAGCACCTGCCCGCAGGTCAGGACTTCATCGCAAAGGTGATCGAGCGCCGTTCGGTGTTGAAAGAAGATGCGGAGCGGGTGTCGACTGATTCAGCTGAACTGGCGACGGTTGCACCGATCGACATGTTCAGACGCAGCGGTAACGCCGGCTGATCACCTTCAGCCATCAGCCTTCAGGCTTAGCTGCTTGCCTCAACTCGCGCCGCAGCGCGTTTAGCGAACCGGGTGATCATCGCCTTGAGACCGGCCTGCAGTAGAGCTCCGGTCCCGGGGACCTTGGGATCGAAAGTCGCTGACCACTCGATGATCGTCTGGGTTCCGGCAGCCCCTTGTTGTTCGCTCAGCCAAACGTCGGCGCGGTAGTTGCGTACCGGCATTCCACTCAGGACGACATAACCAAGGTGGGTGGGTGGCTCGAACACCACTACTTCTTCGCGGCTGGAAGCGAGAGGTGGTCCGAACCGCCTGATCGCCCCGACCCCGTCTGGCGCGGGATCGCCTTCTCGCTCCAGAGATGACCGCATCACTCCGGCCCAGTCCTTCCAGCTGGATGCGTCGCCTACGAGTGCCCACACCTTCTCGCGGGGAGCGTTGACTACGCGTTTCACCCTGAAACTGCACCGGGGGCCGGTCACGAGCGCGAACTTAAACCCAAATCCACATCCGACTCTTTACCCCTTGACATGTCATTTCATGATCTTCTATACCTAGGTGATGATCGATGATCTGGTCGGGGACCTGAAGACGGCCCTGATATTCATCGACCGGGCCACGGAGCGCTTCGATCCGGGGCTGT
>JBAPRR010000229.1:0-7273 GCA_049281195.1 Acidimicrobiales bacterium | reverse complement strand
GTCACAGAAAGTGCCTCCTTTGCTGCCGTGAAAAGACGCCTTAGACATCGTCATTTTCCCAGCCAGGGAGGCTCTTTCCGCGGATACGCGGCTATCTGATCTCGACCTTCATCGGTGGATCAGGGCTAAGGCTGACGGAATTCGTCAGAGCCAGCGGACAAGTCCCTGCGACCGGGGCGACCGCGGGCGGCGACGAGGGGTCGAGGTGACGTGAGGTGACGTGGGGGGTGGCCAGAACCTGAGGGAGGTTCGCATGACTATGCAGAAGGATGTATATTCAGTCATCTGTGACCATCTCTGTCGGAATCGCCGGGGCCTCCGGATACGTGGGCGCGGAGCTGCTCAGGCTGTGCGCTGGGCACCCTGAGCTCGAGGTGGCATTCGCAGGCAGCCACAGCCGGGGCGGCGCACCGATCGGTTCCGTATATCCGTCACTCGCCGGTGCCTATCCGGATCTGGTGCTGAGCGACGGCGGGATCGCCCACATGAAGGGCGTCGATCTGTGCTTCTTGGCCCTCCCGCACGGCGAGTCACAGCACGTAGCCGCCGAGCTTGCCGCCGCCGGAGGAGTGGTGGTCGACCTGGCCGCGGACTTCCGTCTCAAGGACGAGGCGGTCTATGCCCAGTGGTACGGCTGCAACCACTCAGCCCCTGAGCTCCTCGACGAGTTCGTCTACGGGCTACCCGAGCTTTACCGGGACCAGATCGACGGAGCACGTCTCATCGCTGCTCCCGGGTGCTACCCGACGGCGGCTGCGTTGGCGATCGCACCCTTTGTGAGATCCGGCGTGGTCGAGACCGCGGGCATCGTGGTCGACGCGGCGAGCGGTGTCTCCGGAGCCGGCCACTCTCCGAGCGAGTCCACGCATTTCGCCACGGTCGACGAGAACTTCACCGCATACGGCCTTTTGACCCACCGTCACACCCCTGAGATCGAGCAGGCCACGGGTGCGACGGTGATCTTCACGCCGCACCTGGCTCCCATGACCCGCGGAATCCTCGTGACGTCCTACATGCGACCGTCAGAACCGGGAAAGCGAATCGACACCAGGGCCGCAATCGACATACTCGGTGCGGAATACGAGAAGGAGCCGTTCGTGGTCACGAGTGATCGATCGCCATCCACAAAGGCGACGCTCGGGTCTAACAGTGCACATCTCACCGCACGCGTGGACGAGCGCACCGGATGGCTGATCTCCCTGTGCGCGATCGACAACCTGATGAAGGGTGCGGCGGGACAAGCGGTCCAGTGCGCCAACCTCGCTCTCGGCCTACCGGAAACTTGTGGTCTGGCCGTAGCCGGGATGTACCCGTGAGCGTCACCGCGCCCCAAGGCTTCGAGGCTTCCGGGATAGCAAGTGGGATCAAGATCTCGGGGGACCCCGATCTGGCACTGGTCTGCACGACCGATCACAAGCCGGTGTCCGCGGCGGCGGTGTTCACTTCGAACCTGGCCAAGGCGGCGCCGGTGCTCGTGAGCAGAGCTCACCTCGATCAGACCAGCGGAAAGATCGCCGCCGTCATCTGCACGAGCGGCAATGCCAATGCTCAGACCGGTGAGGCGGGAAAGCGCGCCGCGGAGCGCCTGTGTGAGGTGGTGGCTTTCGAGATCGGTTCGAAACCGGAGGAGGTGCTCGTCTGCCAGACCGGGCTCATCGGAGTCCCGTTCCCGATCGACCACGCTGAGGCCGGCATCCCGCACCTTGTCGACTCCCTCGCCGGTAGCGACGACGCGGGACGCCGTGCCGCTGTGGCCATGATGACCACCGACACCGTCGAAAAGCAGGTGGCCATACGGGGCGACGGCTTCACCGTCGGTGGAATGGCCAAAGGAGCGGCGATGCTCGCTCCCGACATGGCGACGATGCTCGCCGTCCTCACCACCGACGCGGCATCCGAGCCCGACGTGCTGTCGCGGATCCTGACCAAGGCGGTGTCGGCTTCTTTCAACGAGATGTCCGTCGACGGATGCTGCTCCACAAACGACACGGTGATCCTGCTTTCGAGTGGGCTGGCAGAAGCGGTGCCCGAGGAGAAGCTCACCGATGCCGTGGTCAAGGCGTGTGCCGCGCTAGCTGAAGCGATGGTTGACGACGCGGAGGGCGCCTCGAAGGTGGCACGGATTTCGGTGACGGGCGCAGCTAGTGACACCGAGGCCGCGCAGGGAGCCAGGAAGATCGCCACCTCACTGTTGGTCAAGTGCTCCCTCAACGGCGCGGATCCCTACTGGGGACGTGTCGTAAGCGAGCTCGGCAGTGCGGGCATCTCATTCGATCCCGACAAGGTTTCTGTCGCCTACGGGGGCACCATCGTCTGCGACGAAGGGGTGGCTGTGACACATGACGCGGACGCGGTCGACGCGCACCTGGCCGGATCGCACGTGGAGATCGAATGTGATCTGAAGCTCGGGTCAGGCACATCGTCGATGCTCACCTGCGATCTGGGGCACGGATACATCGACGAGAACAGGACAACCTCGTGAGGTACCCGACGGCGGGGAGCCCGAACGAGCGCGCCGCGCTTCTCGTCGAAGCGCTCCCTTATATACGTCGCTTCTCCGCCTCCGTCGTCGTCGTCAAATACGGAGGCAACGCCTTCTCGGCACAGAATGCGCCGTCAACCTCGGGGGAGGTCCCGGCGACGTCGGGAGAGGCCGATGCTCTGGCATCTTTCGCCGAGGACGTGGTGCTCCTGCGGTCGGTCGGGATGCTCCCGGTCGTGGTTCATGGCGGCGGACCGCAGATCGGCGAATTCACCAAACGACTCGGCATGGTGTCGGAGTTCAGAGACGGGCTCCGTGTCACGGATGCGGAAACCCTCGAGATCGCCCGCATGGTGCTCGTCGGAAAGGTCAACCGCGAGATCGTCTCCGCCGTCAACATTCACGGAGGCTTGGCTGTGGGGCTCTCCGGTGAGGACGCCAACCTCATCCGCGCCGCGCCCCATGGGACTGGTCTCGGTTTTGTCGGTCAGGTCGAGGTCCTCGACACCGCCATAGTCACCAGGCTATTGAACGACGGCCTCATCCCCGTCGTCGCCACTATCGGAACCGATGCGTCAGGGCAGGCCTACAACATCAACGCCGACACTGTTGCCGGCGCCCTCGCCGCGGCTCTCGACGCCGAGAAGTTGGTCTTCCTCACCGACATCGAGGGTCTGCGCACGAATTCCGCAGACCCCTCATCGCTGGCCAGTCGACTGACTGTCCCCGAGCTCGATGCCCTTGTCGAGTCGGGAGCCGTTCACTCCGGGATGGTGCCTAAGTCGCAGGCGTGCGCCGACGCGGTCAGAGGAGGGGTACGCAGTGCCCACATCCTCGACGGCCGGGCACCGCACGCACTGCTATTGGAGCTCTTGACCGACGAAGGGATCGGGACGATGGTCACCTTGGAGGAGAGTGCTGAACCCGAACGCGCCGGTGAGCGCGGATCGTTCCGGAGCACTGATTTCAAGCCGCCGACTGATTACATGGCGCCGGCCGGGCGATCCCCATTGATGAAGACATACGGGCAACCGGCTGTCACTTTCGTCAAGGGCCGTGGTTCTGAATTGTGGGACACCGAAGGTAAGCGATATATCGATTTCCTGTGCGGTATCGCGGTCACCTCGATCGGTCATTCGCACCCGGTCGTGGCGAAAGCGGTATCAGATCAGGCGGACACACTGCTTCACACCTCCAACCTTTTCGGCACTGTCCCGGGTACCCAGGTCGCAGAGACGATCGACCGGCTCATCGGCGACGGCGTCTCTGCGGGCGGCCGGGTGTTCTTCTGCAACTCGGGCGCTGAAGCAAACGAGTGCGCCATCAAGCTCGCACGCAAGTGGGGGAGCACAATCGGCACCAACGCCGAAGGCGCCCCGCGCAACGTCATCGTCAGCACGCTCGGTTCGTTTCACGGACGGACATTCGGCGCGCTGAGCGCCACCGGCCAATTGGCCAAGCACGAAGGATTCGCTCCGATGCTGCCCGGCTTCGTGCACGTCGCCTATGACGACGTTGAGGCGTTGGACGATGCCTGCGATCCCGAGCATGTCGTCGCAGTGATCATCGAGTCGATCCAGGGGGAGTCGGGCGTCGTCACCCCCGATCCCGGCTATCTGGCCGCAGTGCGCAGGCTCTGCGCCGAACGCGGCATCCTTCTTATTCTCGACGAGGTACAGACCGGATTCGGCCGCACCGGACGGTGGTTCGGTTTTCATCACAGCGGGATCACGCCGGACATCGTCTCGCTGGCCAAAGCTCTCGGTAACGGGATGCCCATCGGCGCGTGCTGGGCGCGTGAAGAGATCGCCGCGGCGTTCAGTCCCGGCGATCACGGCACCACTTTCGGAGGCCAGCCGCTGGCCACCGCGGCCGCCGCGGCGACTCTTTCAGTGATGGAAGAGATGGGTGCGCCGGATGTCGCCGCCAAGTTGGGCGAGCACATATCGGAATCGGTGTCGCACATGGCAGGCGTCGCTTCTGTACGTGGCGCGGGAATGTTGATCGGCGTGCAGCTCACCGAACCGCGTGCCGCCGAACTGGTGTTGTCGGCTCTCGAAAGTGGTTTAGTGCTGAACGCACCGAGGGCGGACACGCTTCGAGTTGCGCCGGCATTCAACATCTCGGCCGGGGTGCTCGAAGAAGGCTTGAAGATCCTCGAAGACATTCTCTCTGCTTCATTCCAGTCAGGGTCGTCCGGGGCGGGATCGTTCCAGGCGGCGTCGGTGGGCCGGGCGCAGGAAGGTGGCTTGTCATGACCCGTCATGTGCTCCAGATCGACGACCTGTCGGGCGACGAGCTCGAAACGGTTCTCGAGCTTGCCAACAAGCCGGCCGATCAACAGGTAACGCCGCTACACGGACTCGGTGCCGCCATCGTGTTCGAAAAGCCGTCGTTACGCACACGCGTTTCCACCGAGCTCGCGGTTGCACAGCTGGGCGGCTACCCGGTCGTCGTGCAAGGCGCGGAAGTGGGGATCGGCACTCGTGAGTCCGCCCAAGATGTTGCGATGACCCTTTCCGGCTATTGCGCCGTCATCTGCGCTCGCGTCATGCGTCACGACGATCTGGTGAAGATGGCTGCCGCACTCGACGCCGGCGGAACCGGCGTTCCCGTCGTCAACCTTCTTTCGGATCTTGCGCATCCGTGCCAGGCCATCGCGGACATCCTCACCATTCGCCAGGTGCTCGGCGAGGTGGCCGGTACGACGCTTTGCTATGTCGGGGACTACAACAACGTGCTTCGGTCCCTGGCGCTCGCGGCAGCGATGGTCGGCATGAAGATTCGCGTGGCCTCGCCCGACGGATACGGGCCCGACGCAGATGATGTAGGTGCTGTCGTCCGTCTCGGTGGCGATATCCAGGTAACGAACGACCCTCGCGAAGCTGCCGTCGGCGCGGACGTCATCTACACGGACGTGTGGACCTCCATGGGTCAGGAGGATGAAGCGGAGCAGCGCAAACAGGCGTTCAAGGGATTCATCGTGGACGACAATCTGATGTCGGCCGCTTCCGATGGTGCGATCGCCATGCACTGCCTGCCGGCTCATCGCGGCGAGGAGATCGCGGCGTCGGTGATCGACGGGCCAACGAGTCGGGTGTGGCTGCAGGCATCCAACCGGCTCCCCGCGGTGCGTGGACTGCTCACTTGGATGCTCTCCGACGTCGAAGCGCGGGGGTCAGGGGGACTGCGCGGGTGACGATCGGAAAGACACAGCGCCAGCACCGCATCGGACTGCTTCTCGAGCACCATGCGGTGGCCACCCAGGAGCAGCTGGTCGAGCTGTTGTCAGAAGAAGGAGTCGACGCCACGCAGGCCACCGTGTCGCGCGACCTCGAGGAGCTCGGCGCGATAAAGGTGCGCGTTGCAGGCGGCGATTCCGTCTATGCCCTTCCGGAGCTGCCTTCCAAGCAGGTCGCTCCGAGCTCGCACTTGAGGCGGGTCATGGGGGAGTGGGTCGTCGAGGTCGCGACGTCTCAGAATCTGGTGGTGCTGCGGACGCCACCGGGATCGGCGCATGTGGTTGCGTCGGCGATCGACAGAAGTGGCTTCGAAGGTGTTGTCGGTACAGTCGCAGGTGACGACACGGTGCTCGTCGTCGCCGAGGAGAACGTCGGCGGGACCAAGCTCGCAAGAAAGCTCGTCGAAGTAGCAGGACTGGAACTGGGTTAGCTGGAACTGGGTTAGTTGGAATTGGGTTAGCAGGAAGGGCGCGTCAAAAATGACGAAAACAAAGAAGCGGATCGTCCTGGCCTACTCCGGCGGGTTGGACACATCCGTCGCGGTCCGCTGGCTGACCGACGAGCTCGATGCCGAGGTGATCGCGGTGTCCGTCGACGTCGGACAGGGAGACGACTCGGAAAAGCTGAGGCACCGCGCAATCGCGGCGGGGGCGGTAGAAGCACTCGTCGTGGACGCCCGCGCCGACATGGCGGACGAATTCGTTCTTCCCGCCATCCATGCGAACGCCTTGTACGAGGGCAAGTACCCTCTCGTCTCGGCTCTCTCCCGTCCCGCCATAGTGAAGGAGTTCGTCGCGGCAGCACGCGCTTTCGGAGCGCACGCAGTGGCGCACGGTTGCACGGGCAAGGGCAACGATCAGGTGCGTTTCGAGGTGGGCACCAGGGCACTGGCTCCCGACCTCGAGATCCTCGCCCCCGCTCGCGTGTGGGGCATGAGTCGCGAAGACAGCGTGGCCTACGCCAAAAAGCACGACATCCCCATCGAGGCCACCAAGGAGAAGATCTATTCGATCGACGAGAATCTGTGGGGCCGTGCTATCGAGTGCGGCGAGATGGAGGATCCTTGGAACGCTCCTCCTGACGACGCGTACCTTTTGACGCGACCGACCGCGACCGAACCCGCGGAGATCGTGATCGCTTTCGAAGCGGGAAAACCGGTGTCGGTCGACAACAAGCTGCTTCCGCTCGATCAGCTGATCGGCGAGCTCAACACTGTGGTTGGCTCCTACGGATGGGGGCGACTCGACATGGTGGAGAACCGCCGCGTCGGAATCAAGAGCCGTGAGACGTATGAATGCCCTGCAGCCCTCGCCCTGTTGATGGCGCACCGCGATCTGGAGGACCTCACGCTCGAGCGCGATCTCGCCCACGAGAAATTGCGTCTCGAGCCGCGCTGGGCCGAGCTCGTGTACGACGGCATGTGGTTCTCGCCGCTCAAGCAGTCACTGGACGCATTCTTCGAGGCATCGCAACAACACGTCACCGGTGAGGTGCGCTTGTCGCTCGCTCCCGGTGCGCTCGACGCGAAGGGTCAGCAACTGCCGGGGAG
>JBAPRR010000228.1:0-1789 GCA_049281195.1 Acidimicrobiales bacterium | reverse complement strand
GTTCCACTCCGCCCTCGACGACGACACCTCGACGAGGATCTCCGTCCCATCCGCCCGGCGCACTTCCATGACCTGGGCGCCCGGAGATCGACCCGAAGCTGTCGCGCTCTGACGCATGTTGGCCGCGACGAGCGACTGCGGTGCCACCAGGTCTTGTAGCTGCCGGTCGAGTAGAGCTGCCTCGGCGTCTACTCCCATCAAGGCAACCGCGACCTCGTCGGCCGCCACAATTCTCCCGTCGACCAGTACGAAGATGCCTTCGTGGCCAGGCCGCGCAGGACCGGTAGGGATAACCGCGCCCTGATCGAGCTGTTCGGGCGACGGTGGATCGAACCGGTAGCCGACACCGCGCACGGTCTTCAACAGTGTCGGCCGGCGCGGGTTCTCCTCGATCTTGGACCGCAAACGGCCAACGTCACGAGCGACGGTCGAGACGCTCCGTCGGGAAGGGTTCGAGTGCCATAGCGAGCGCAGCAGTTGGGCCCGGCTGAACACATATGTTGGTCGAGATGCGAGGAAAGCCAGCAGATCGAACTCCTCGACAGTCAAGTCGATCAGCACCTGATCAACGGTTGCTTCGCGCCTGGCCAGGTCAATAACGACCCGGCCGTGCCGCAACATGTCCTGAGCGACATCACGGCGCCGGCCTACCGCTAGCACCCGGGCGGCCAGCTCGCGCACGGAGAACGGTTTGGTGACATAGTCGTCCGCTCCGATCTCGAGAGCCCGCACCCGGTCCGCTTCGGCGCTCGCCGCGCTCAAGATGATCACATGCGTCGGAGCTTCCAGCTGGCGAATGAACTCGAGCAACTCGAACCCTGACCCATCCGGCAAGCTCAGATCGAGGATGGCCACATCGAAAGAGACGTGCCGCAACTCGGCAAGGGCGGCCTCTCCTGTCGCGGCCGAGACCACATTGATTCCCTGCCTCGAAAGGCTATGAGCAACAAGCCGGCGATCCGCCGCATCGTCATCGACGATCAGCAACCTCACAACCGAAGCCCTCCTTTTGGAGCCCGACCCTCATCAAATGTTCTTGGAGACGCAGGGGCCTGGGTCGGTACGAAAGGACGAGCCTGACCAGAAAAGAGCGCGCAGCTGAGGATTGGCTGTGAGTTAGTATCGGACAGTTGAAACAGGGTGCTTCCGACCGCAAAAGCGGTGCATCTAAAGAAGGTCGAATCACGGACTTCGCTGCACGCCACTGACGAATCCCCCAATCGAGGGACATACTAGAACTAGACGCGCCATCCCGTATCAAGTCTCCAGGTCAACACGATGAACGGCCCAAGCCGGGTAGGCCTTCAACCGGTAGCCAATACCTCGTCGTCTCTCATCGCGCTCCTGAAACGGGTGTAGCCTTCTACCCAGTCCGCTCTGGACGACGAGCCTCCGCGTGAACGGGGGCAGATTGGGGGTTCCCAATGGGAACTCCGACCAAACGATCGGGACCTGCCCCGCTTCTCACTTTCGGGAAAGTGGATCAGGCTACTCGGGGACAAGTACACATGTCGGCGCCTAAGCCGCTTCATTGCAGAGTGTCCCCGGTCCCACCCTCCATCGATACTCCAAGCGCCGTTCCGGAGGTACTGGACTCCAAGATAGTCGCACAACTGCAAGCGCTCGATCGCACCGACATGACCGATCTAATTGAGATCTTCATCGCGGATACGATCGGCCATCTTAAGTCGTTGCGCCGGGCTGTCAGGACTTCCAACCGTGCGTTCGTGGCGAAGAAAAGCCATGGCCTACAGGGCAGTAGCGCCAGCATTGGCGCTGTCAGGATGGC
>JBAPRR010000227.1:0-30286 GCA_049281195.1 Acidimicrobiales bacterium | reverse complement strand
ATTGCCTCCGTCCGTGCCATCGCGGTGGATCGCCGCGTCGACTTAACGAAGCTGGGCAATCCGAAACCGCCAAAGGCAGTAAGCAGAATGGCAGATGGCCACCGGGACAAGACAGCGGTAACGACGGCAAATGTCAGCGCTAGGGCAATCCGCGGCGCCAGCTCCGGTCCGGTCGGGAGCAACCGGTTTCGACCGGCGCCCCGGTCGTGAGACGCGCTCCGGCTCTGTGAGTTACGACTAAACACTTTCATAAGCCCGGCAACGCCGATCCCTGTACCCACTCCACAGAACACAACAAGGAATGTCAGAGCCACGAGATGTCTCCTGGGATGTGGCCAGGTTCGTACCCATGATCCATGAGCTCGTTGAGGGTCGTCGTGCGGATCGGCGACCCGGGAACTGCGCGGCCGGACGGTCCGGGCTTGAAAATCTCATTGGAGACAACCTGCATCCCGTCCGCGTCGATCACCTCGCGAACGGACGCCACGAATCTGACTCTTCGAGCTGGATGGAACACATGGCGTCCGGCACCCGCCGGAAGATCGATCTGTTGGAGACTCGCGTGATTCGGGGCTTTCTTCGAAGCTTCGGCTACATCCAGGAAGACGACGAAGTGAACCGCGCCGGCTACCAATAGCGACGTTGCTTCGACCGGAAGCCGCTCGGGAGCTTGAACTGCGTACGAAGCCAGCCGTCGGAAAACTCCAGCCGATGAGTCAGCGTGAATTGTGCACATTGAACCTGATCGGCCCTGACTCATCGCGTTGAGCATGGGTATGACCTCGTCGCCGAGAACCTCGCCCACGATGACCCTGTCCGCGTTCATGCGAAGAGCTCTTCGCACCAGGGTGGCCATCCCTATTGCGCCTTCTCCTTCCATGTTCGCTTCTCTGGCTTCGAGAGCCACCAGATCCGGATGGCGGTCATTCATTCCGTCCAGCCCGAGCTCAAAGGCCTGCTCGATCGTCACGATGCGCTCACGTGCCGGAATCGCTGATGCGAGGGCTCGTACAAGAGTGGTCTTTCCCGAGTTCATCGCCCCGGCAATGACGATGTTTTTTCGAGCCCTGACCGCGGCGGCGAGAAAGGACGCGACGAGGCGATCAGCCGTTCCAAGGACCACCAGGTCGTCCATGGTCAAGTCGACAAATCGATGCCGGCGAATCGAAAGGCAGGGACGAGACACGACCGACATAAGGGCCGAGAGCCGACTGCCATCCGGAAGTCTGAGATCGAGTTCTGGATGTGCGAGGTCGAATCGGCGCTCCGATAGGCCGAACCGGGCTGCAGCCACTCTTACGATCTCGATCAGCTCATCATCACTGTCCGCGATCGCATCCCCTTGCACTTTCGAACCGTCCGCGTAGGTGATCCACACATGGTCAGACCCGTTGACGTCGATGTTCTCGACGCGATCGTCTTCAATCAACGGCTGAAGTCGCCCCAACCCGAACAGCGCATCAAGGACCGACTGCGTGATCTGTTGTTCCAACACAGGATCAAGAGGACTCCCACCAGCAGCAACCAGCTCGGCATCCCGCTGCCGGAGACGCGAAAGCGCCATTCCTCGAGCGCGTTCGCGCTTGTCGTCGAGGCCCAGGCTTCCCGGCGATTCATCATGCAGCTCCGCGGCGACGGTGGTTCTCAACTCAGCCACAAGATGCAAAGGGACATCGGTTTGTTTGCCAGGCAACCTTCGACCGTGACGAGGAATATTGCCGACGATCGATCTCGTCATCCGGGAAGGCTCCTCGACCGACGCCACCCCGATGTCGAGCCATTTGTCGCCGAGTGAGGCGCGCGTGTGCTTGAGGAGTGGCGGCGCCAACTCGTGACGCGGGCTGGTGCCCGTCTGCCAGGCTCAGGCGGATTACTGAGGTTTTTGTGGGACTCAGGGGTTACTGCGTCCTCATCGCTATCTGGGCTGTTCGGTAGTGCGTGGGAGCTGACTGCCAGCTCGTCGGACACGTCGGCCTTGTCCAACCTTGCGGTGGACCTCAGGACGCTCAAGGCAAGTTGTCGGGCACATGCAACCAATGGCGATCTGGTGAGGCCACGGTGTTTGACGTACTCCCCGCCTAGTGCTGAAGCTCCAACACGATCGCGTGGGATGACGGCAAGCAGTTGGAGCCCTAATGCCAACGCGGCCTGCGATGGGGAGATGGACCCCTCACCGACCAAGATGAGCCCGGCTTTCGCCAGTGGCCGTATGTCTTCAGTTGTAAGCGTTGCAACTCCGCGATTCGGACGTTCGACGAGATGTGCCGCCCAAAGGTTTGAAGTCGCCAGATCCTCTCTTGTCACGTCCGGTCGATCCGTTGTACTCAAACGCTCGGCTATCCAACGCGTCGATGCCAATGCATCCACCTCTGGTCGTGCCACCACCATCACGATGTCGGACATACGAAGCGCTGCGACTTGCCCGGGAGCACCTGGTTGAATTCGTCCGCAGTCCAAGATCAGGTCGGGTTGACCATCGCTGTCCCAGGCATTCGCATTGGCAAGATGCGCCAGGCAACTGCTCAGTTCCGCATCAACCGTTCGTGCGGCACCGGCACCCGTCGGTCCTGAGAGAACTTCGAGACCGCCTGGGAGAGTCTGTAGGTGGTCGATCATCAGCACCGATCCACCAACAGATCGTCGGGCATCAAGCATCAGGCTCGACATCCCTCTTTTTGCTGACAGCCCGAACCTCGCCGCCAAATCACCGCCTGATGGATCGCATTCGACGATTGCGACCGACCTTCCGGCGGGCCACACCGCCCCAAGCGCACAGGCCAGTGTCGTCACCCCGGGGGATCCTTTGGCGCAGCAGATCGAGATTGTGATCACGGCATCCTCTGCCGCGTGACTGGTACGGAGAACCGGGCAAAGAGTCTCACGTCTGTCCACCAATCTGAACGAGTGCAACTTGTCCCGCAGCCGAAGAATCCGCTACCAGGGGTGCATCAGATGCCGGAACCTCCACTGACGCTGCCAGGTCCCCACTTCCCGAACCATCAGGGTTCTCGTTGATGCCGACAACGGTGGCGGTCGTGATCACAGTGGGCGAACTCGACGCCGATGAGCTCCCCGACTCGGAAGACCCATCGGATGACCCGGCAGAGCCGCTCGAACTCTGGTTGCTTCCGCTCGACACAGCGGCACCGACGGGGCCTGTGAGTACGACCAGAACGTGCTCCCCATCGGTTAGTCCCGACGCGGGAAGCATTCCCGGCTTGAGTTCGACCCCGACGACTGCGTCATGTTTCGAGATCCGTTGGGCGCCTCCGATCTCTTCGGGTGACAGCAAAGTTCCGGGGAGCAAGGTGACAGCGGCAGGCCTGCCGATGACCTGTTGAGCGGCCGACACCGGCACAGTCCGGACACCGGTGGCTGGCGCCAGATCGACTTGGCGCAAGTCGGATGCCTGTACGAGGTCCCCCTGCGAGATTTCCTGTGTCACTGCGATCACCGCCACCAGGTGTGTCGAATGTAGGTAGATCACGACAAAAAGAGCAGTGCAGGTCATGATGATGGCGACGGAAAGAGCGGCCATTCGCGGACGTCGCCCTCCACCCTTCGCCTCGATACGGAGTCCCGACTCGGCAACGAAGCGGCTCGTTCTCAAAGGGGATCTTCGGCCATCACGCAGAGCCGCCGTTTCAATGGTTGCGGCGCTCATAGTCCCCCCAGTGACTGGATCTGCTCGACGCCGAGGTCGATCGATGACGTCGTGGTAAGCGGTGGGAGAGTTCCTCCACCCGGCTCGCCGACGGAGACCCATGTCACATCCCAGAGAATCTGAGCAGTCACGACGAAGTAAGGACTTGCGGTGTCAACACCGGATTCCCGATAGGCAGATGTCCGGGTGTACGTGTACGAACAGCCCGTGGTCTGCGCGGCAGGTGGCCTTTGTTCGTCGAATGCCTCGCCCGGACCATTGCAGACGACGCGGGACCCGTCGCCCATGTCAAAATCGATCTGAACGGGCGTGGCGATTGCCGTCGCAGATATATTTTCTGCCGTAGCTGTGGTGGTCCATACGTGCCAAACGGCGGGATCCACCCATAGCCAAGTCGGAAAATTCACGATGGCTGTCTGGGCGGGGTTCGTCTCGATGCTTGGAGCCGGCAGCGTCAACGTCGACTCGGCACTTTCCGCTACCTGGTAAGGCCTCTCTTGAGGAGGAACATAAGTGACTCTCAGATTTGTAAGCCATGAAATGAGTTGGCTGGCGGAGTTGTAGCTGCCACACGCCAGTTGGTACCAGTCCCCGGCTGGACTGTCAGGTGACACTGCCGAAGGATTCGCACTCAGATTGCACTGGTCGCCCCACGTCGGGGTCGTTCGTGACCCGCTGTCCGGCACACCTGTTGTGCCGGCGTGTGACGCTGTACTCGAAACGTGAACCGTCACGCTCCCGCGGTGATCGATTACACCCGAACTTGCAAAAGCGTTTGGCGGTACCACCGTCTCCGTCGCGGATAAGGAAAGGAGGCACATGAGCGTTGCAGTCGCACAACTCCGGAGATGACGTTTCATGAAACAGGACATTTGCCCTCCTCGACGGTCTGAGCAGCGAGCATCCAACCCGACTTGGTGAGGACCATCTCCGCGTCACATATATCTGGGATCGCGTCCTGTCCGGGATCTCCCGGAACGGGATGGCCCGTAACCCTGTCTATGTCGATCTCAGTTCCCCCGAGACATCCGACAACTACAGCCGTCGTCGGCCCGGTAATGGTGACCTGCATTCCGAGGATCTTCATTTGACCTACCGCGTAAACATCGGCGGCTTTCATGTAGCGCAGGCCTTGTTGCGCTGCCTGTAGTTGCGGACCCAGATGCGTCGCTGCCAGAGATGCGCTTTGCCAATCGTCGGTGTACGCGGCATCGGCGAAAGCAACGGCCGCTTGTTGCCACGCCTGCGCGACGGCTTCGATCGTGACGATTGACGCTGGAAAGGTCGTCGATGTAGTTACCGTGGTTGGGGTGACTGGCGGTTGCGATGTTGCAGTTGTAGAAGGTTCACGTCGTGAAACTTCGCCTTTTGGAGCTACAGACGTGCGCGAGTGGGAAGACGGAGAGGACGTCGAGGACGATGCGCTGTTATCCGTTGAGGACCTGGCAAGAGCGTCAGTTCCGGGTCCAGCATCGGTACACGCGCCCAGGCAGAGCGCGGCTGCCAGAACGGCCAAGCCGCCGAACACCACACCCACCCCTCGCTGCCCTCGGCGGTTGAACCCTTGTGCGAGTTGAGCATACTCATATCGCTTGGTATAAACAACATTCTTTACCTGCAATCGAATCAGGAGCGTTTCCCTTATGCATCTGATGGGACGCCATGTTTTGTCGAGATTGGATTCGACGGATGACAAACCTTCCAGGTTGCTACTGCCTTCGACGCGCTTCGGAGCGCGATGAGGCGGGGGTGGATGACGGAGCATTCCCCAAGGCTTAAGGCCCCACCTTGCCGCGCTCTTGTCTCGGAACCTTGCCCGACACCTTGCACAGCAAGGTAGAGCTGCATTTCTCTGGAAGACCTCCCGGAGCAAGTGCCCTCCTTTTTATTTCACGGTGCGACAGACCCGCCGATCGCTCCCGAGCCTTAGAGTCGTCTGAATATGTGCGGAAGAATTGCCCTATATACGCCGCCTGATCGCCTGGCGCGTCAACTGGACGCCGCGCTCGCACCGGACCTCGGCGACGCATCAGAACCGAGGTGGAACGTTCCACCGACACAGACTGTGCTGGCGTTGGTTCATCCGAACCCCGAACGCGCCGCAGGTGCTGACCCTCCTATCAAGTTGAGCGAATCCGGTCGTTTGCTCACCACGTTCCGGTGGGGGCTTATCCCTTGGTGGGCAAAGGACCTGTCGATCGGAAACAAGTTCTTCAACGCCCGCGCCGAGACGATCGAGACCAAAAGCCCCTTCAAGTCGCCGCTCGAGAAGAAGCGCTGTCTCGTCATCGCCGACGGTTTCTACGAGTGGCGGAAGGACACTGAGGGCGAAGGGCGGAAAAAGACGCCTTTTTACATCACCCGTTCGGATGGTGAACCATTCGCGTTCGCCGGCCTGTGGGAGTCATGGCGAGACCCGTCCCCACCGAGAGAGTCGGCGCAGCGGATCCTGAGCTGCACGATCATCACGACGACCGCCGACGAGGACATCGAGAAGATCCACGACCGGATGCCTGTTGTCGTCGAGCGCGACAATTTCGACGAATGGCTTCTGCCCGGGACCCTCGACCATGCCGAGCTGGCCACCCTCCTGCAGCCCGCCCCGAAAGGGACCCTCGCTCTGCGTGAGGTCTCCAACCAGGTCAACAGCGTAAAAAACGACGGTCCTGAGCTGGTCGAACCCGCTCGTTGAAAGCCTCCCCGAAAGCCTCCCCGAAAGCCTCTCGGAAAGTCCCTTAAAGCCCCGCTCAAACCGGGGCACCGGTGTGCCGATAAAGGGGGTAACCGCTTTCAGGAGGGGGTGCGGCGCTGCCGCTATCTGTCACATGACGATTGTCTGCCGAAAGTGCATGCACAAGCTGAGCGACGACGAGCAGATCTGCCCGGAGTGCGGCTCGATCCTGCTCAGCACCGCTGACCGACGGGTTTCCGACCCGGATACCGAGCGCGAGCTCGAATCGGTATCTGTATCCGCGCCTTTTCGGAATGCGACCTCGTCCACGGTCACGTCGGCCGACATAGCCGATGCTGTCCGGGAGCTCCTGGCCTCCTCCGAAGTGGCCGAGCCCCAGCAGGTCCGACACGAGACACACATCCAGTCTGAAGAAGCGATGCGTCAAGCCCTGGGCGATCTCGGAGAACGCGAGAAGCGCTCTGCGGCGCGAACCGGGGGTTCGACGCAACCAGGTCGGAATGGATCGAAAACCGGTGACACGAAGCCGTTCTGGAAGCGCAATCCGAAGTTGACGGCTGTGGTCGGCGGGATCGCCCTGGTAGTGGTGATCCTCGTTCTGATCATGGCCTTCGGTGGCTCCCCCAACTCGAACGACAAGGGCTACAACGCCAACGGCACGACGACGAATGTGACGTTGCCCGGCACTGTGACTCAGTCGATCTTCGAGTTCAGCGGTGAAGGTACCGGCGTGACGGCTCCGTTCACCACCACGAGCACATTCGCACTCAGCTATACAGTGAGCTGCCCGCAACCGCTTTCGGCACCTGCAACGTTCAAGCTGCTGAGCGACAACGCGACTGTGGCGGAAGCTTCGTCACCGATCGGCTCTACCAAGGAAACCGGCAGCCAGACCTCATTCGGCAAGGCAGGTACCTTCACCGTTTCGGTCGATGCACCCCCCACGTGCACCTGGCTCGTACGAGGCGATACCTAAATCCAGCCTCGAGATCAAACCGCGGCGAGCCGCCGCTGATAGGCCGGCTCGGTGAGAGTGACGAGCAATGCCACCGCACCGAATGCGGCACCGAGCGCGCATACCGCCGGCCACTTCCCCGCAGAGAAACAAAGGGCCGAGCCGATCGAGCCCAAGGTCCCCCCTGCGAAGTAGCAGGTCATGTAAACGGCATTCACGCGGCTGCGGGCTTTGGGGGCGAGCTTGTAGATCTCGCTCTGGTTTGAGACGTGAATGCCCTGGCAACCGAGATCGAGGATCACGATCGCCGCGATCAGCACTCCGAGTACGTGCGGGTAGATCCACATCATCACGAATGAGATCAGAATCGCGAAGGCGGTCAAGATCGTCACCTTGGTCTGATGTCCCCGATCCGCCAACCGGCCCGCGAATGTAGCCATGGCAGCGCCCGCGGCACCGACCAACCCGAACAGTCCGATCGTTCCGGTGTTGTAGTGATATGGCGACGCCGCTAGTAGGAAGGCCAAGGCGGTCCACAGAACAGAGAACGCGCCGAACGACAGAAAGCCGTAGAAGGAACGACGCCGCAGAGTGCGCTCGTTCTTGAACAAGTCGATAACGGAGACGAGAACTCCGCGGTAGGTCATGTCGTGGGCTTCGCGATAAGTAGGCAGTTGGTTCCAGAGCACCACGGCCAACAGAGCCATCATGACAGCTGCCACCAAATAGACGACCCGCCACGAAGAGGCTTGAGCTATGTAGCCGGCGGCCGTTCTGGCCAGGAGTATCCCGAGCAGCAGCCCGCTCATCACCGAGCCGACCACCTTGCCTCTTTCGTGATCGCCGGCCAACGACGCGCTGAACGCCACGAGTATCTGCGCCACCACGGAGGTGCCCCCGACGATGGCCAGCGCGAAGAACATGAGCGGCAGAACCGGCGACACTGCCGCGCCGACGAGACCTACCGCGCAGATCAGGCTCATGATGACGACGAGGGTGCGGCGCTCCACTATGTCGCCGAGTGGAAGCAGGAACACGAGGCCTGCCGCGTAGCCCACCTGCGATGCGGTCACGAGAAGACCCGCTACTCCCGAGCCTGCGTGGAAGTTGGCCCGGATCGTGGCCAGCAACGGTTGTGCGTAGTAGTTGTTGGCCACCGACACACCCGTGGCGACAGCGAGGATTATTACGAGCCTGCGGGCCACTCCCCTACCTGGAACATCCCCGTTGGACGCGACTGAGACCGAATCAATCTCGTTCGACATGACCCGATTCAGGCTATTCGGAGCGATCTGCCTCCGAATCGTTGAAGCGCAGTGAGTTCCTACAGGTCCCTGAACCGCATCTTGTCGGACTCCCAGAACGCCCGGAGCGAAATGAGTCGTCCGTCAGCATCGATCCGGTAGATCGAGACGAGGTCGACGCTCGCCATCTGGGTCCCGCCGGGAAGCGTGATGTCGATCGTCCCGACGTTGGCCACCTCGTTGGCGCATTCATACGACTGGTTGATCGTGAAGGCGACCAGATCATTGGGGGCGATTATCTCGTCGAAGAACTTGGCGATCGCTTCCTTGCCGCGATGTCCCTTTCCGTCCGGATCGAGAAACGAGGGACCGACCGGATCCTCGACCACACCGTCCTCGGTGAAGAGATCCAGCCACGCTTGGCGGTTCTTGGAGGTGATGGCTTTCATAGACTTGGAGGAGGTCTCCCGCGGCGAAGGCGTCGGGTTGTCTGAAGTCTCAGCCATGGACGCTCCTTCAGTGTTTCCGGGTCTCAGGGTTCAGGGTCGGTACTTGGCGATGACGTTGTCGGCATAGCCGCGGAGTGCGTCGAGCTTCTGGGCGAGCGGCTGGGTGTCCGGCCCGACCTCGTACGGCCACCGGAATCCCACCATCACGTCGGTGACACCCTGTTCCTCGAGTCGGTGCAACCCGTCGAGGCTGTACGCGTCGACGGAGATGACGTGCACTTCGAACGGCTCGTCGCTTCGCCCCGCTTCCGAGCGCAGCTCGTTGAGGCGCGCCATCAATGACGGAAGGTCGGCCGGATCTCCCCCGCCGTGCATCCAGCCGTCACCGATGTTGGCGGCCCGCTTGAGCGCCGGCTCGCCGTGACCGCCGATGAGCACCGGTATCGGAGCGCTCGGAACCGGGGTCATCTGGATGCTCGGGATGTCGAAGACCTTGCCGTGGTACTCGAACCAGCCAGGCGAAGTGAGGCCCCGTATGACATCGATGCACTCGTCCATCCGTTTTCCGCGGTTGGCCCACGGAACGTCGACGAGCTCGTAATCCTCGGGCCACGGGCTCGTCCCTACTCCGAGCGCAAACCGGTTGTTGGTCATCGCGGCAACCGAGGAAGCCTGCTTCGCCACCAGAACCGGATGACGGATCGGAAGCTTTATGACGAAGGTGACGAACCTCAATCGCTCGGTCACCGCTCCGAGAGCGGCTATGAGCACGAACGGATCTATGAACGGCTTGTCCTCCAGAAACTCCCGCGACCCGTCGGGATTGAACGGGTACTTGGTGTCGGAGACCTGGGGGTAGGCGATGGAGTCCGGAACGATGAACCCGTCGTAACCCGCTTCTTCGGCCGCCCGGGCCAGCGTCGGGTAGTACGAAGGATCCGTCAGCGACTCCGCATAGTTGAAGCGCATTCTTGGGTGTCAGGCTTGGGGCTTGGGGTCGTCAGGCATGAGGCGTCGGCTTGGCGGCGTCAGGCGTTGGGCTTGTCGCCGGCGGCGGCTGCCTTGCGGTATGCCTCGGCGCGCTCGATGAGGCCCATCTTCTCCACTCCGAGATCTGCATCGAAGCGCTTTTCGATCTCCTCGGGAGTCCAGTGGCCCTCACTACGCATCTCGCGGACCTCGACCGGCTGGTTCCATACTGCTATGCGGGGACCCGAGACGGTGAAGACCTGACCGGTCACATTCTTCGACGCGTCCGACAACAGGTACACAGCCATGGGGGCGATGTCTTCGGGCTCTCCCATCTCGCCCAGGTCCATGGGGACGTTGGCCGACATGCGCGTCTTGGCGACAGGGGCGATGCAGTTGGCGCGAACCCCGTAGCGGTGAAGACCGGCAGCGGCTGATCGGGTCAAAGAGACGATTCCACCTTTGGCCGCGGAGTAGTTGGCCTGCGCGATGCTCCCGGCGAACGCGCCCGAAGTGAACCCGATGAGCGAGCCCGACTCCTGCTTGCGCATGATCGCCGCGGCGTGGCGGTACACGGTGAAGTGGCCCTTCAGGTGGACGGCGACGACCGCATCGAACTCGTCCTCTGACATGTTGAAGAGCATGCGTTCACGGAGGATCCCGGCGACGCAGACCGCTCCGTCGATCCTCCCGAAGTTCTCGACGCAGGTATTGACAATGTGCTCGCCACCCTCCCAGGTGGCGACGTTGTCAGCGACGGCAACCGCCTCGCCGCCGGCGTCGGCGATCTCTTTGACCACCGCGTCTGCAACCTCTGAAGTCGGATCTTCTCCGGCAAGACCCACTCCCAGGTCTGCAACGACCACCTTGGCACCTTCTGCCGCACACCCGATCGCAACCGCTTTACCGATTCCGTTTCCGGCACCGGTTACGACCACGGCCTTGTCTTTCAGGAACCCAGCCACTGCAGCGTCCACTCCTTCCTCATCTGTACTCGCCTTACTCGTCTGTATCAGTTTTCTTGCTCGTCCGTATCCGTTGACTAACTCGCCTTGTGCCAGTCGTCCTGCGGATCGACTCTCTACTTCAGGCGGGATCGGTCTTCCTCCTGGTCGAATTTTTCCTTGCTCTGTGTATCTGTTCTCCTGCACACACGACGGCGAGCGGTATAGCCAATTCCGGCCAACCGGAGTTGCGGTGCACAGTTTCAAGGGCGCGAAGACCCGTCCGGTACATCCGCGCCTTGACCAGTTCAGCACAAGGTTCTAGCTTTTCAATCAGTACGGCGCCACCCCGGGCCTCCTCACCCCCCCGAGGCAGGACCCGGGGTGCTGCCGTCGACGGAGTGGTCCCCGGCGTCGGCCGGCGCGACGATCGGAGGCACACTGTGGCCGACCTCGGTTTCTGGGCCTTGGCACAAGCCGACCCCGAACACCTGGCGTTGGTAGCGCCCGATGGGCGGGAGTACTCGGCGGGCGAGCTGTTGGGCCGCGCCAATCAAGTGGTTCACGGGCTTCGAAGAGCGGGCGTGCAGAAGGGCGACGCCGTCGCCGTCGTGCTTCCGAACGGCATCGAGATGTTGGAGCTGTACCTGGCCACGCTGCAGGCGGGCTTCTACCTGGTGCCGATCAACCATCATCTGGTGGGTCCTGAGATCGCGTACATCCTGACCGACTCGGAATCCAAGGTCTTCGTCGGTCACGAGCGATTTGCATCTGAGTGCGTCGAGGCGGCGAAGATCGCCGACATCCCCGCGGAGGGGCTGTACGCAGTCGGTCACATCGAGGGGTTCAGGTCTTTCAGCGACCTGCGCGATCCCGAGCCCACCACGGTCCCCGACGATCGCACCATCGGCGACATCATGAATTACACGTCAGGTACCACCGGCAATCCAAAAGGAGTTCGCCGCGGCCTGTTGGGAGTTACTCCCGAAGAAGCGGCACTCGGTCTCGGCGGCCTGTTGTTCCTGTTCGGCATCCAGCCCGCTGACGACAACGTGCACATCATCGGGTCGCCGCTCTACCACACCGCGGTGATGCGGTTCGGAGGGGGCTCACTACATCTTGGTCACACGATCGTGCTGATGGACAAGTGGGACGCCGAGGACATGCTCCGGCTCATCGAAAAATACAAAGTCACCACGACGCACATGGTCCCGACGCAATTCCATCGCCTGTTGGCCCTGCCCGAAAACAACCGCAAGCGCTACGACATGTCGTCGCTCCGGCACATGATCCACGCCGCTGCGCCCTGCCCGGTCGACACCAAGCGCGCCATGCTCGAGTGGTGGGGCCCGGTGATCGACGAGTACTACGCCGCAACCGAGGGTGGTGGCACTCTGGTCACTCCTGAGGAATGGGTGAAGAAGCCGGGGACGGTTGGAAAGCCGTGGCCGATCTCGGAGATCGCGATCTTCGACGACGAAGAGCAACAATTGCCCGCGGGCGAGATCGGCACCGTGTACATGGCGATGAACACCGGCGGATTCGAGTACCACAAGGACAAGGAAAAGACCCAGAAGAACCGGATTGGCAAGTTCTTCACCGTCGGCGACGTGGGCTACCTGGACGAGGACGGCTTTTTGTTCCTCTGTGACCGCAAGACCGACATGATCATCTCGGGCGGGGCGAACATCTACCCGGCTGAGATCGAAAATGTGCTTCTTGCTGATCCCCGGGTCGTAGACGCCGCAGTGTTCGGAATCCCCCACGACGACTGGGGCGAAGAGGTAAAGGCGGTCATCGAGTTGGTTGACGGGGTCGACCCGTCGCCGGAGACGGCGGCCGGGATTCTCGAGTTCCTAGACGGCCGGCTCGCCAAGTTCAAGACCCCGAAGTCGATCGACTTCATCGAAGAGATGCCGCGGGACCCGAACGGCAAGCTCTACAAGCGCAAGCTGCGCGATCCCTATTGGGAAGGGCGCGAGCGCGCTATTTAGGGCTGACCAGCGAACTTCAGATGACGGATTTGAGCAATCAACAGACCTTCACCGAGGATGGATCGGGATTCGTCAACGAAGTCAGTGCTCAACTGACAGCTCAAGGAGGGTATGACGTCAACGGCAACGCCACCGGCCCGTACCCTATTTTCACGACGATCAAATTCAAGAACGTTACGGCCGACACCAACGACGTTTCGACCTTCATCAACCAGTGGTACGAAGTGGATGCGAAGAACCACGTCATGATTTCGCTGGCCTTCAACGAGAGCGGCACGGGATTCACCCTCACATACGAAAGAGACAAGTAGCCCGACCCCCATCGAGCCCAACATCACCGTGTAGGCGGTCGGAGCAAAATGGGATACGCGGACCTGGCTGTCGAACCCTTCCAGCCAAGCACAACCCGATTCAATTGGAGATCGTGGATGGCAACGACGGGAAGGTCTGGGCGAGCCTGAGCCGGTTGAAATCCTCCGTAACGTCGGCTCCACTTGCCGGCCGGGCGAATAGGTATCCCTGGGCGTTGTCGCAGCCGAGCTCGTCGAGAATGGAGCGTTGGTACTCGCTTTCAACGCCTTCGGCGATGCATATGAGCCCGAGCGCCCGGCTGAGATCGATGACTCCATGCACCATGGCGGCCCCTTCTGCGTCAGGGGTGATTCGATCGATAAAGGACTTGTCGATCTTGACGAAGTCGACCGGAAGATCGGCGAGGTAGCTCAACGATGAGTATCCGGTGCCGAAGTCGTCTACCGCCAGGCGGACACCCAGACAGCTGAGGGCGTGAAGCCGGGGCAACGTGACGTCGAGGTTCTCGATGAGAGTGCTCTCGGTGACCTCGAGGACAAGGGCTTCGGGCGGGAGGCCCGAGTCGTGAAGAGCCTGGGAAACGTCGTCGACGAGGTCAGGTTCTTGAAGTTGATGCGCCGAAAGGTTGACACTGACGTAGAAGTCGTCTTCGACCATCCCGCTCTTTCTCCACTCTTGAGCCTGGCCGATGGCGTCTCGAAGGACTCGCCTACCGAGCGGAACGATAAGGCCGGTGGCTTCGGCGACCGGGATGAACTCGCCAGGAGCGACCAGGCCTCGGGTCGGATGGTTCCAGCGGACGAGCGCTTCGGCAGCGACCAGCCGGCCAGTATGTGCGCTGACGATCGGCTGGTAGAACACCTCGAATTGATTCGACTCCAGGCCCTCCCGAATTCCGACCGCGGTCTCCAGTCGCCGGACTGCATCGGTGTGCATGTTGGGGCGGTACATCTCGAAGCGCCCTTTGCCACTGCGTTTGGCCAGATACATCGCCAGATCTGCGTCACGCAACAAATCATCGGGCGTCTCTTGCGGCCGCTGACCGATGGCGATGCCGATGCTTACCCGCATCGCCACATCGTTGGTCAGGACGCGAAATGTCGGAATCAAGGCTTCAGTAATGCGACGGGCGACCGTCTGTGCTGATTCGGGCATCGGGCCCGACTCGACCAGCACGGCGAACTCGTCGCCACCGAACCGGGCCACCGTGTCACCCGGCCTCGTCGCGGTGCGAATGCGTTCGGCCACTGCGACCAGCAGGTGGTCTCCAACTTGATGACCGAAACTATCGTTCACCACTTTGAAGTCGTCGAGGTCCAGGAACAGTACGGCCACGGGGTCAGTGCCGCGGTCACTTCTATCCATGGCATGTGAAATCCGGTCCAGGAACAGCGACCGGTTAGCCAAACCGGTGAGCGTGTCGTGGAAGGCTTGGTGACTTAGCTCCTGCTCCAACGCGCGGCGCTCTGTCACATCGCGACCGTTCAGTACGATCGCGGCAATCTCGGGCTCGTCGAGAAGATTGGTGATCGCGGCATCGACAATGCGCCATTGGCCATCGGCGCGCGCCACCCGGTACTCGAAAGTGGACGTGGCACCGAGTCCTCCGGTGAGCACCTTGGTGAAGTGTGCTTGTGCCGCGGAGACATCGTCCGGGTGAACTAAATCCCACAGGGATTTGCCGATGAACTCGCTAGGTGACCGGCCGAGCACTGCATCGACCGCGGGGCTCTGGTAGACGACGCGTAGATCGGTTCCAAGCAACGTGATGAGGTCCGACGAATATTGCACCATGGCCTTGAACCTTCGTTCGTTCCTCACCTCATGGAGGACGCGCGCCAACTCGACCCTCCCAAGCGCCAGGTACAACTGCGCAGCGATGCCGTCGAGAATCGCCCGGAGATCCACCGGTAGAGGGCGATCGTGGGCCAACAGGACCCGGTCCCCGGTCTTTTCGTGTAGAGACGACTCCAGTTGTGTCCATATCGTCGCTTGTGCCGTGCCGGCCACCAGCTCCCCGCCAGCGAGGCGAACCACACGGCGTTCGCTCCGGATGTCGTCGGTCACATTCACCGTCGCGCCGACGAGATCAGGCCAACTGGCAGCCAGCACCTCTTCAGTGTGCGCCCTAGTGTGCGCCTCGGGGTGCGCCCCAGTGTGCGCCTCGGGGTGCTTCTTCGTGAGTGCCTGAGTGAGTGGCTGGGTGAGTGGCTGGGTGAGTGGCTGGGTGAGTGGCTGGGTGTGTGCCTCGGTCTGGGTCACCATGCATCCGATGACTCCGAGTGCTTTGATTCGTGCGACGGCCTCGACTCCGGCGTTCCACACGTCCGAGCGTTCAGTAGCCGAAACGAGATATTCAGAAAACCGTCGCAGGGCTTGCGCACGAAGGGCATCGTCAGCCTGGGCTCGTGCCAGACCGGTCAAGCGAAGCATTACCAGCACGAAGACCACCGCCGAGGTGCTGGCGAGGATGCCCCCGTCTCCCGGGTTGCCCTGAACATCACGCCAGACGAGTGCGAGCGGCGCTACCAGTGCTGACACGCTCAGCAACGCCAAGGTAACTGGCTTCAGATGCCGTGGGCGCCAGGGCTGTGGAAAGGTCACCTCGCGCATGGCCGGGTGAAGCGCCGAGGCCCCCCAACACACATAGAACAGGACCCAACCGAGGTCAGTCGGGCCGCCCACCCTCCACGATCCGTGCAACTGGATCCAGCCGTAAATGCAATCGGCCACCAACACGCCCAACGCGCCTAGAACCAGCAGCTGCACCGATGTGTTTCGGGTCCCGCCACCGATCACCAGGCGGAGGATGACGCACAGCATCAATATGTCGCCCAACGGGTATGCGACCGAGGTCAGCTTGGCGAACAAGGTCATGTCTGCCGCGTGCACGTAGGGCTGGATCAGGTAGACCCAGGAAAGCACGCTCAGACCCGACGTGATGATGAGTGCGTCCAACAACGCTCCTGAATCGCCGTCGCGCCGCCTACGACTGCGGACCATCGTTATCAACCCGGCAGAAAGCAGTAGGTAGGTGGCGAGATAGAACGCGTCGGCGACTGAAGGAAACGGATTGACCTCATGCAGAAACTTGGTCAGTACGTCGTAGGTGATGTCGCCCGACGCAAACGTCGCGATTCCGAGCCCGATGAGGATCCAGGCCATTTGGCGCGTGGGACGGTTGTTGACGATCCCGACGACGACCGCTGCTGCCGACCCCAAGCCGAGGAGGCCCCATAGATAGACGTGGTACTGGGGCAGCGAGAAGATGGCCACCACCAGTGGCACGTTGATGCCCAAATAGATCCAAGCCGCGGTTGAACGTGGTCCTACCGGTAGCTGATCCGTCACGCCGTTACGAATACGCCGCTTGTCCTCGTGAGTGTTCGCGACCGGTTCGTCCGACGAATGCGCGACGATCACGTTGGACAATTCATCAGTACATATGTCGTCAACCGGCGCTCAATGCATTGTCGAATGAGCCCCAACGGCGGCCCAATTCTCGGTGCGGTGGGTGCCACCGGATGCGTGGACCGAAAGAGGCGCCCGTGTCGTCAGGACGTGGACTTCTTCCCTCTGGTGGCTTCTGTAGGGCCGCTCGAAGATCGTCGACGATCAACTGAACGGCACTGAAACCCCGTCGCACCGGCCGCCTTTGCTGCCACAGAGACCAAGCTGGGGCAGACCCGTCAGAAGCATTTCGAGTCGTAGGGAATCGAGAGGCCAACCACCTACGCCGTGGCTGGTACGGGACGAGTCGTCGAGGTGGTCGCGCCATTCATCGTGATCGAATGGGCGTCCTTCGCGTAGCGGTCGGCGAGGGCATCGGCCTGCCGGGCCCTGAGGCGCTCGTCCTGGCTCGCACGCCGTAGGGCGTCCTGTAGCTCTTCTTCAACTCGTAGGATGCGAATGGTGCTCGGCGGCTCGAGTCATTGCATGTCCCTTACCATGTGGCGCCCAAGATAAGTCCGGCGTGCCATCTGAGCTAGACACGCGGGTATTACGACTATTGCTACTAGAACCACGACGATCATGACGTTCTTCTCCTCTCACAATTGCGATCAACACATTTGTGTTCAATTCAGGAGAGTCAAGGCGCAACAGGTAGCCCGGTTCCGGCGCTGCACCAATCGGCGCATGCGATCGACCGGGGCGGCGACAATGGGAACCGGTACATATCGCTCGTTAGCAGCCATTTCCTGCCCTTCTGGCGCAACTTTTCCCTTCTGCCATGGTGCGCACCCGCGCGCCACCGCCACATCCCGCGTTCGCGTGTCTTTGGGGCCTGGCATAAGCGGCGGCGCGGCTATCCCCCGTGATGACACCGCCAACCATGAGCGCCAATGTCGGTATTGGGAAGAACTAGGGGACAACCGGTGCTGTCACGGGAGCGACCAAGTCCTGCATCCGCCACGAGGGGGGCCAAACGGGTTGGACTACCTTGAGCGCTCCTCAAGACCCTTGCCGAGAGTGGGTGGGTAGGGCTGGTTAGCGCGAGGCCGCGTGATCTCGAAGAAACCGGGTTCCTGGCATACCACCTGGACAGCGTCCCAAAGTCGAATTGCGGCTCCGCCGGTCGGGGCCGGCGCCATCACCGGTCCCTTGAAACCGTAAGGCGGAGGCCCATTCACGACGATCGTTGGCGTCTGGGTCTTGGGTCCCCCGAACATGTAAGCGACCTCCATCGCCTCGACAATTGGCACGTCCCACTTCTCGTCGTCAGCCGCGCCTAAAAGATCGCGATGAAGACCGCACGCGGCAAGGCACTCCAGGAGCAGCGAGTCGTCGCGACGTTGAGGTTCAAGGAAAAACCGACTACCCCACTCGGTGTAAAGCGAGTCGACGGCGTCTTCACCGTCATCGGCGCGGGCCGCCTCGAAGATCCGAAGCATCCGATGCGAGACAGCATGGCCTTCGATGGCCACCTGTCGGAACTGCTCGGGGACGGTCGGCGCCACGTCGTAGTCATCGCGGATTTCAAGGCAGTAGGACCGCCACGTGACGGCCAGATCACGTTGCGGTGCCACCTCCTTGACCCACCTGGACGTGATCCACGCCCAGGGACAACTGGGATCCACGAATACCTCGACATCGGTCATTGCACCAGAATATCGACGGTGTCCGATTGGAGGACTTCCGCGATGTTCACCTGTACTCCGGACGTGTACAACATCGTGCGAGATCTGATCCCTTAGCCAACTACTCCTGCGACCAGAACAACCAATACCAGAACAGGCAATACCAGAACAAGCAATAACTGAACAGGGATTTTGTGCGGGACCAAAGCGGACTGCCGTGGAGGACGCGGCACGAAACTATCCACCTAGCGATGAGTTCGGCCATGCTCTTCATCTACTGGTTCCCGATGGGAGCGTCGCAGCCGGCCAACCAAGCAACCAGGAGTGGACCAGCAAGACCAGCCGACACCCGAACAACAGATACGGATTGTCCCCTTTGGCAGCCGAATCGGCCATTACGCGCCAAGGTGATTGCCCCTTCCCGGATCCGCATGTAGGGGCATGTAGCGGACTCTTCGACGGGATCGAGGCAGCGCTGTATGGGGGGCGAGCGCGGAAAGGACGACGGCACGTCGCCGACACCGACAACAACCGGGTAGTGGAGGTTCCTGCTGGCGGTGGCGCCCAGACCACCGTGGCCAGCGGGCTGAAGGACCCGTCAGGGGTGGCGGTCGACGCCGAAGGCGATGTGTTCATCGCGGACACCGGCAACAACCGGGTGGTGGAGGTTCCAGCCGGCGGCGGGCCCCTGATCACCGTGGCCAGCGGGTTGAGCGAACCAGCTGCAGTGGCGGTCTACTCCCCGCCGCCAAAGTTCATGGCCGCCAGCCCACCAAAGACCGTCATCGCTGGGACCTACAAATACAAGTTCAGAGCTACTACCCCGTCGGGGGAGCCGGTAGGTACTTTCGTTCCCTCCAGCGGCACCTACACCGCCGTGGTGGGTGGACTGAGCAATCCGGCCGGAGAGGCAGTCGACAAGAAGGGCGATCTGTTCATCGCCGACACCGGCAACAACCGAGTAGTGGAGGTCCCACCCGGCGGCGGTTCCGAAACTACGGTGGGCAGCGGGCTGAGCGCCCCGCAAGGTGTCGCCGTCGACAAAAAGGGCGATGTGTTCATCGCCGACACGGGACACAACCAGGTGGTTGAGGTCCCAGCCGGCGGCGGTGCACAGACCACCGTGGGGGGGGCAGCGGATTCAAGAATCCGGAAGGGGTGCGGTCGATAAAAAGGGCGATGTGTTCATCGCCGACACGGGAAACAACCAGGTGGTTGAGGTCCCGGCCGGTGGCGGCGCTCAGACCACCGTGATACCAGCCTCCGAAGGCGTGACACCGGGTGCGGTGGCCGTCGATGCCGAAAACGATCTCTACTTCACCGACATCAAGCACGACCAGGTGGAAGAAATCCCCGTCTTCACTGACAGCTACACGTCCGTTACAGCTTACGATGGGTTCGCCCCCGGTGGCGTAGCGGCCGACGTCGAGGGAAATGTGTTCATTTCCAACCCCTTCAACCCCGGAGGTGGCGACGTGGTAAATGCCTCAACCGGAGCCTTCCCCGCATTGCCGCCCGGGTTGACCCTTGGTAGTAACGGCATGCTGTCAGGCACCCCCACTACCCCCGGCACCTACAGCTTTGTGGTCGAGGACGAAAACGGGACTGGGGCATCCTTCAGCCCATTGGTGACCATCACAGTCACCGCACCTCCCGTGGTGCTCGGGGAAATCGCCGTCGGAACCTCCAACCGTAAAGAGGTGATGGAGGTGGCCCCAGATGGCGGTTCGGTGACCACGCCGGGCTGGGGGTTGCTGCAGCCATGGGCGGCCACGTTCGACGCTAAGGGCGATCTGTTCATAACCGACACTGGCCACGGCCGGGTGGTAGAAGTCCCGAGAGGCGCTGGCGGTGGCGCCGAGACCACTGTGAAAGCTGTTGGATTGGACCGGCCGACAGCCATGACCTTCGACGCCGAAGGCGATTTGTTCGTCGTCGACACCCCCATGAGACACGTGGTGGAGATCCCAGCGAATGGCGGGCCCCAGATCACCTATGGCAGTGGGTTCGAGGAAGCCTTAGGCGTGGCGGTCGACGCCGAAGGCGACGTGTTCATCGCCGACTGCCTCGGCAACCAGGTGGTGGAGTATCCAGCAGACGGCGGCCCCCAGACCAACGTTGGAACTGGGTTGGACTGCCCGACAGAACTGGCGGTCGATCCCAAGGGCGACCTGTTCATCGTTGAAGACGGCGGGGTGGTGGAGGTCCCAGCCGGTGGCGGCCCCCAGACCACCGTGGGCACCGGGTTGACTGACCCGGGAGGGGTGGCGCTCGACGCCACAGGCGATTTGCTCATCACCGACAACGGCAATCTGGTGGAGCTCCACTCCCAGCTAATGGCGGCCCCCAGACCACCCTGATAAGTGGGTTGGACGGTTCGTACTTGTCGGTCTTCGTCATTCCGCCAAAGCTCACCGCCGACAGCCCACCAGTCAGCGCCACGGTCGGGACCGCTTACAGCTACACCTTCAAAGCAACCTCACCCAAGGGCGAGCCACAAACCACTTTCGCGCTCTCGGTAGTCGGGTTGCCGCCCGGATTGACCCTTAACAAAAAAACGGGCGTGCTGTCAGGCACACCCACTACTCCCGGTGACTACTCCATCCAGGTCGAGGCCGAAAACGGGGCCTACGGCGTCGTCAGCCCAATGCTCGAGATTGTCGTGTCTCCCTCTCAGGGTGCTACGCGGCGACGGCGGTAACGGCCCCGGACCGGAGGCACATTCGCTGATCCTTGTCGGGAGCGACGCGCCATTGGCGCGCAGTTCCCTATCAGATCAGATCGTCACAATACGAAAGAGCTGGATCGAGAGCCCGAAGGTCATCGGGATCGGATGCCCCCGTCTGTCGACGGGCGCGGCGAGCGGTGATCGCAACGCGAGCATCCGCAACATCGAATGTCTCGCTCGTCGCCAGTAGTCGTCCCACGTTGGTGGCGTCTGGCCTCGGTCCATAGCCCCGGCTGTGCGAATCTTGAATTGAATGGCGGTCGTGAACGGCCACGTCACTTCGAAAACAGGGACTCTGCGAACCCTCTCGCTGCAAGCGCATCGTCGAAGTAGTTGCGCTCCGGTGTGAGCCGGTCGTCGAGGGTCGCCTTCGCGGTGGGGTGAAGGAGCCTGGACTCCGAATCCGCCTCCTTGGCCTCTCGGGATCGCCCGGACAAAAGAGGGAGAGATAGCGACAGTGCGTCGGCTATTTGACGTTGAGAGGCGTAGTTGCGGAGGCAATGTTGTAGAAGGTCTCACCCAGCAACGGCGCCTTGTAGGTAACTGTCACCACCTCATCACCACGGATCTCTGGCACGGTGAATCCTCCGGAGATCTTGGGCGGAGTCAGCACCGGGTAGTTGTAAACCGCCGGGGTGACAGTGATCGTGTTGGCCGCCTTCGTAGGATGGCGACTGTTGCTGCTTTCCGCCAGGCCGACCTTCACCACCGGTGGAGCGGGTGAGCCGGCACCGAGCAGGCCCTCTAATGCAGTTAGCGTTGATAACCACCAGTAGGTGGTGGCGCCCGGGGCGTCGCTCACGTCCACAACCTGGTTCGGCCTCGCCGTATTTGCCGACAGAGCCAGGGTGGGACTGGGAGGAATCAAAGGCTGACCTGCGTAGTTGACCAAGGCGCTGCCGGCCCCGACAACTTTGAACGTGGTGAGGTCGATCATCGCCAGTGCGCAACCGATTAACCCCATGTTGAGCTCTGCGTTGGATGGCGGACACGTGGCCATCGGGTCTGGGGCCTGGGATGTGGGGAGCGTGTAGGTGTAATTCAGATTGCCAGAAAGGTCCGTCAACGGGAAGGCGAGCGCCGCCGGATTGATCTCAGGAAGGGCATCGAGCAAGGCCATGAGCCCCGACAGCGAGGTGATGTTCCCATCAAGAAGGGGGGCCGCCTTGGGGTCAATGCCGAGGAGGACGCTCACCTCCATAACTAAATATGGATGCACCGCCGACAACCCGGTGCAATCAATGGCGATCTTCTCTCCAGCAGATGCGCCCGAAACGAGCGGCAACGCAACGCCATTGAAGGAGCACGCCGGTGTGGCCGCGGCGGCTCCAGTCGGCGGGGCCGCACCCGCCCCAGTCGCTCCGAGTGCGGTGAGCGTACAGACCAGGACCACTACTGCTCCGCTGATGCGGACCCAGCGAAATCCAGCCATAACCGAACCCCCTTCGACTCACCCCGTGCGCCCGCCTAGATACCCGCGGCAGACCAACACGAAACATGGTCTTTTGCCCGTTCTCCTCCACCAGCAAACCTGCCGCTTGGACTTGAGCGGACAATTCGCGAACCGCCACCTCACCCCCGCCCTACAGGAACTTCTCCCTCTAGCTGCTTCGCTTTGCTTGAGGCCAAGATTCCGGCGCCTAAGCTCAGAAGTCGAAGTGCGCTTGCCACCTTGCTGACGCGAAAGCGCCGGTCACGTGCCCGATCTCCAGGTCTGTGAGTTTGGCGCATGCAGGTCTTCAACTTGCATTCAGTGTCGCTCGGCCAGCGTGGAATAGTGCTTTCTGCCATTCACGTCGTACGTCCCACGTCCCAACGGCGGTGCACACCCTGGCCGAGCTGAACGAGATGGCGGCCAGCGCCGGATACAACCCGATCGGGTTGGGGGACGGGAACGACTTGCAAATGGCGGTAGCCGCGTTCGGGGCGCCACCGGCACAGCCAATCCCCCCGCCGGAGCACCTGACGGTCCTCGCCGCGGCCTACGGCGTTGATCCTGATATGCCTGCTTACCTGAAGGAACCTACATTCTCGACCATTGGCGAACTATGGAGCAATGCCACAACGGAATGTCGCTGGGTTTTCCCGCAAAGGTCGTTCCGGATAGATTGACGGACCGAGGTTGGCAGGCGGAGGCCATTCGGAGGTCGTTGTCGTGGCGTTTTCCGCAGCGCAATATTGAGGAGGCGCCGTGACAGAGATCCGGTCCACGGTTACCCACTTTCGCTCACTTTCCGCAATCGGCGGGCGCAGCAGGCTAGGTCGTTGCCATCTTCGAGCGGTACTCGTCGCAGCTGTTCTCATGGGGCCCGTTGTGTCGGTGGTGCCGTCTGCCTTCGCTGCGGCGAACACATCGGAGACGAGGACAGCCGCCGCGATGTTGAAGACCAACAATGCTCAGAAAAGCACTATTGCACCGTCCATCACCGAGTTCTGCTCCCCTGACAACGAGTCGTGCTCCAGCCGGCTGCTCTGGGTTATGGCCTATATAGCGACAAATGGTAGCCACGACATCCTTGTCACAACCACGACCGGCGACGGTTCTTGGTCTACACCAGTGAACACCGGCCAACAGAGCAAGGCGACACCAGCGATCACTCAGGACTACTACGGATGTGAGGAACTCGTCATCGCTTTTGTGGCGGACAACACAAGCAATGACCTAATGACGATCACATCGACTGATGGCGGCGCCACTTGGAGCTCCGCCACCGAGGTCGGCGGGCCGTCGAGTCCGCAGTCGAGCAAGAGGGCTCCAGCTATCACTGATTGGCCCACGGATAATGCCCCCTCCGCCGCCTCCGACTACGGTAACGCCCTCCTCATGGCTTATGTGGCGAACGACAGCAGCAATGCCCTTATCGTGACACAGGGAGTCCCCAACGATAACTGCAGTGCATACACTTGGCAGTACACGACAGTCGGAACGCAGTCGAGCAAGACCGCACCCGCCATATCTACCGACAACGGGAGGGTTAACCCAGTCATTGCGTATGTTGCCAACAACTCCAGCAATGATCTTGAAGTGACAACGTCGACGAACGGCGTAGGAACCGACTGGTCTCCGAACACTCTGGTAGGTAGCGGACAGTCGAGCAAGACGGCGCCGACTCTTACGGAATGTGATGATTCTATTTGTGGCGACAGCAGCAATCTCGGACAGGAAACCATCGCTTATGTGGCGAACAACAGCAGCAATGATCTTTTGACGACGACATCGACCGATGATGCCACTGACTGGTCCGCATCTACCACAGTGGACGGACAGTCGAGCCAGGCCGCACCGGCGCTGCCGAGCTCAATCGCCATTGACCCCCTCCCCATGGTTTATGTTGCGAACAACAGTAAAAACCATCTTCTGCTGACAACCTCCGACGATGTGGGAGCCACATGGTCAGCAAGCTCGAAGATCAAGGACAGACCCAGAGGGGAATAGAGGTACGCCGACTTCGCCGCTGCCGATGGCTCCTTCTTTGCACAGTCCTTCTCCAATAATTCTGACTCCCAAGCGCGGCTTCTCCCAATAAACGGAGAACACCCAATGATTCGTCCCTAAGGGGCCGAATCAGGGTAGGTCGGCATTTCGATCAGACAGGACTGTCCCAGCAGTTCGCCGCCAGCGGTGACGATCGCGAGAGCGCCTGCACCTTCGTGGCGTAAGCCCACCTAGCCGTCCAGCGCGGTGGTCCGCCTCCTCCACCGTTGCCCGTATCCTTTCTGATCCGCGCACCACTCTTTGGGGATCTGTGCCTCGGCAAGCCCGGGATCTATGCCTCGCAAGCCCTAAAGCGGACCGGGCGGCTGGCAAGCAACTAGGGCACATTTTCTTCGCGCACGACTCGCCCACGGAAGCCGCTCCGCAGGTGGAGTCGTAAACCAGAAGGGGCCTTTCACTAGGGCTTTTTGCGTTGTGACGGCGATCAGTGAAATTCCCCACCCTCGATCGGCGGGTTCCAACGATCGTCGTCAGTTGGTGAAGACGATGTCTTATTCGAACTACCAGGAGCTGCTAGATCGGGTGGGCAAGCTTATGTAGTTCATTGCGGGGCGCTTCCTGCCGGCCCCGGCCAGTACTGATTGGTAGGCCGACCCGAAAGACACGAGCCGCGGTCATCATAGGCAAAACGCCATTCGCGTCCGCACTTCATGCAAGGCGTCGTGATCTCCCGTGTGCCTGACCAATTCCGCGATGAGTCAACTGGTTCAGCACAGTCGCAGTAAAAACGCATGGAGCCAACGATACTGCGCCTGACGGCCGCACAGCCGGAATGGTCGCCCACCAGCAGTCTTGGTCTATAGGGCATCCAAAATGCGCGTGACCGCCTTTGCCGCCGTGTTCTGCTGGATGAGTCCCTCCTGAGCGGACGCCTTGAACGAGACTTTCGATCGGGAGTTGTCAATCTGCTCAACAATGACCGTTACCGTGGCCTTGTTCATGTTGAGAGTGCCGCTACCAACTGATCCGACGACTCGTCCAAACTTTTCTTGAATGCTTTTGACCTTCCCAACCTTCTGGTACGCGGCAACGACCGAAGCAAGTGCTTCGGCAAAGCCCAAGTCGACGGTCAATTCTTCGTTGTGGTCGGTCGTCCTGGTTAAGGCCACGATTGCCTCCCATAGTCATCGGGCATTGAGGGAAATGATTACGATGAATAACACCAAGCCCATGAATACGTAGAGTACATTTACGATCGACAGACGCATAGACGAGTGGTCTTGACGCCTTCCACAGCTGGGGCAGCGGAGGCTGTCTATTGCGATCGTCGTACCGCAGTGAGTACAAATCTTCTCCATACGAGGACCTGATTCTGGCATGCGATTTCGTGTTGCGCGGCTAACTTGACTTTTCCGTGTCAGCAGCACCGCCCGAGCCGACCCCACCAGCTGGTTGTCCAGTCGGAGGCGCCACTTGGTTGATCTCAGCCCAGAATGCTGCCCTCATTGCCCTGCGGGGCTCGTCAGCGATCGTAAAGACACCTGTCGCACGAACGGCATGTTGAAGTATTAGAGCATCCAGGTCGCGGGGGATGCGGGGACGGTCGGCAACAATCGCAGCTACTTCACTGGACGTGGTCTGCTCCAGCCAGTGACGAGCGAACTCCTTGGCACAAGTGACGAACCTGACTTCATCCGCCGATTCCGGGCTCACAAGTGGCGATACTGGCGCAATCCTGACCTCAGTACTTCTTGGCGGGAGTTCCTTTCGCGTGAGAATCCCATCAAGGATTGTTGTTGGCAGTACGAGGCTCTCATCGGCCTCTCGGACGAGTTCGACCGACTGGCTGCGGTCTCCGTTGGCGTCAATCCCAACTACCGCGACTCGCACGCCCCGGTCCTGGGCGTAGTCGATCCCCTCGCGAAGGTCTTCGTCTCCCGAGAGGACTATCGCCCGCTGGATCGAGCGCTCCTGTGACAAAACCATGAGATCTCTAACTATGAGCGTATCCACGCCTTTCTGCTGGCCAGAAGAGTTGATTCGCCCTAGTCGAAGCTTTACGAAGGGGAGCGCCGCGACGTGCAATTGGTCGGGCGTCGGCACACCGTGACGGGCACCGTCGTACCAGTAGGTTCTCAGGAGCTCGTCTTTCGGATATCGCTCACACCCCCAGGCCACCAGGGCGTCGATAAATTTGTGGGCATCTAGAGCGATCTCGTGCCGACCGAGCTTGGCCTTCAAGACTGCGCCCGAACCTTGCTTGAACAGGTATCCGGCGTCGACGAAGACCGACAGACTTCCCACCTCTACCTCCCAGCCGAAATGACCTCCGTCCCCTGGCGTTGAGGAGAAGGTCCAGGCAGGGTACACTGGAGATGTACCCCGGCAGTGCCGGGGATCTACTGACCCCGGGCGTGGAGCTTAAGCTCCGGTCCGGGGTTTTTACTGCCCACGGACATTCTGGCCTCCGGAATCTCCCTGCCAGCGGCCCGTTCTCAGTTAGAGCTGCCGACGTCGAAGATGCGCAAAGAGAGCGAGCAGGTCATCCGTCCAGTCCGGTCCGAGCAGTACATCGTCGTCCGAGAGGAACTCGTCACTCGCTGGTAATGCCAAGGGTCTGAGGGTCGGGTCATTCAGTGCTTGGGCCATCGCCGCTATCTTCTGGTCGAGACGCCGCGCCACCACGGAGTCGATCGTGTCCCCGCGATCCCTGAGACACGATATGAGGTACGTAGCCGTGCACTCGGCATCAGCAGGCAGACCAAGACGATGAGTGCGGTCCAGCGCCTGGAGTAGTAATCCTGCATTGAATGTCCGGTCAAGATGTATTTGATGGGTTGTCGTGTGATGAAGGGATACGCCTTCAGACAAGGTATGTGGCGTTGCAACCAGCACGATGCAGTTCGGATCTGTCCGGAACCGGGCAATCTCGCGCTCTCGGTCGGTCGCCGCCCTCAGGTCGAGCCCTACGCCCCTACCGGTGATCTCGAAGCTCAAGTCGAGCAGCTCGACGAGAGCATCCAGCTTCCGAAGTCCTGGCTCACCCGCGTGCGCGAGGAAATAGAAGCCGAGATCACCTCACGCCAACACCGCAACGCTTCTGAGCGCGAGTTCCTTGCCCGAAAACTGACCAAGGCCGAGACCGAACGGCGGAAGCTGCTCGATGCCTACTACGCCGGTGCGATCGACGTGGCCGTGCTAAAGACCGAACAATCCCGCATCGCCACCGACATGTGCGGCGCCCAAGAACGCCTCGGCGCCGTCGACGCGCACCTGGCCGAGTGGCAGGAGATCCTGGAGACGGCCATGCGCTTGGCCACGAACTGTGCCAAGGCCTACGGCCGAGCGTCAGCGCCAACAAGCCGCCGTTTCAACCAGGCCGTGTTCAAGCGCATCGAGGTGCGCGACGGCAAGATCGTGGCCTACACCTGCCACGAACCGTTCGACGTGCTCTTTTCCACCCCGGAGTTCGAATACCGCGATTTGGTGGACCTAAGCGGACAGTTCGCGAACCGCCACCCCACCCCTTCTGTGCAGGCGTTTCTTGATCTAGCAACATCGCACGCAAATTGACTGAGTTCACCAACCGTAGCCTCACGAACTCTCGTCGTGACCAGCCAGCCACTCCACCCCATCGTCCGTTCAACTACGGACGGTCCCAATGGCCCACCAACCGCATCAATCTCCGGGGAGATCCTGTCTCCAATGGAAGCGTCCGATGGGGGTAACGCCGGTTAGGCCAGACTAGAAGGTCACCCTCCTTCCAAGAGTGAAGCACCGTCACCTCTGGCCAGTTGAACTTTTCGAAGAGCGACCGAAGCAAGATCTGGCTCTCGGCCTTCGACCAGCCCTCGATCGTATCCACGGTCGCAGGGGCCGCGAACAGCACATCGACATCTCCTTCAGCTCTAGTGACTAAAGGATGAACTGCTGCGGCAACCTCGGGCGCCTCCTCCTCTCCGGGAGGGGGATAGTACGCCACGTGTCTAGCTGACAAGGTCCGAAGGGTCTCTAAGAAGCCATCGGATACATATTCGAGAACTGCTGCTGCATCGCAATACACCGTCGGAACCGCTTTCGAACCGGGCGCTACGCAGTAGAGACACGACCACTCTGGCGGACGCTTAGAGAAGCTCTGATCATGATGCCAGTTAACCGAAGAATCGAGCACACCGTCTTCGTAGATCCGAGTAACTAGGTCCAGGGGCTTGTCCGGTGGTAACGCTTCTGGCCGCACAGGAGAGCCAAAACTGGAACCGATTGCCGCTAGTTCGCCAGCACCAAGCGACATCGTACGCAGTAGAGCGATGCCACCTCGCAATACGATGTCTCTCGTAGCCACAATCTGCGCGTCCAAATCATCCGATTTGTCAACTGATATGACAGTAGGAGGAGCCATGCCACTGCTTCTAGATGAAATCGGCGTCGGAGAGCATTTGCGAACCTTCCGCGGCGCTAATCAACGAGGGCCAGGCTCTCACGAGAAATGTAAAATCACTTACAGCCTCAACCACATGTCTGTCCAGACCCGTGCCCGCCTTCTCAAGTGCTTCAGCGACCGCACGAAGCCTGCTCGCAAGAGGTCCGGAGGCCGCGGCGGCGGCGGATTCATAGACTGATTGCGCCCCCTTTCGGACCTCCTCCAGTACTGCTCCACACCGCTCTGAAGCGGCATCAAACGCTTCCGCATATACGTCCGCGTGGAAGCCAGTATCATCAAACAAGGGGCGTGACCCGTCTCGAATGATCCGCGCTTGTTCTTGCCAAATCCGACCAATCTGGATGTACTGAACATCTCGAAGCGAGTAGTTAACCGCGAAGTCGAGATCGGTCTGGTCCGCTCTTGCTTGCTCATACCGATGCCGCAGCTTTCGTGAGTGAAAGATCGAAAGAAGTCCTGCCTGCCAAAGAGCGTCCTTAATCATATAGTCGCACCCCATAATGTCGGTCGTCATTTCAGGCAAAAAGCGGAAGGCCTCCCAGAAACAGCAGGCTTCCATCTCGACACGACCGTCCTCATCGAGCTCATAGAAATCGGTGTCATAGCGAGTGGACGGCTCTTCTTGAAGATACGACACTGCCTCTTCGCGTACGATGTGTCTCTCAACTCCGGGGCGCCCAAGTTGTTGGAACGCGACAGCGTACTCCTCGCCAGCCGCGAACAAATCCCTTCGATCGAGCGTTAGCGCACCAAACGTGCTCGTACCAACAAGTCGAACTCGGGTGTCTCGTTTCTCTAGTACACCTTCAGGCGGCTCGGCCACCAGCTTCAGATCCTTAATAGATTTCCCGATGGCACCCAGCTCTAGCTCGATTGGCAGTGCATCCGGCCGGTGCTCATCCAGGTAAACATCTGAGTCACGACGATGGACGAAGTCGCAGCCCAGGTTGATCGCTAGGAGGAATGCGAGATCTGGTCCCGATCCGTATGATATGCCAGCCGGTAGAAGAATGGATCGGAGGCGGTCGTGGTCTGCTCCCAGGGATGGGGGAAGCCTTGAAAGAGTATGATCGACAAACACTCGCCTTTTTGCGCCCGTCATCTGAAGAGTTCGGATACCGCTCTCCTGCTGAAGTCGAAGGAGAATTTGCTTATGTTTGTCTGATAGGTCTTCGCTCAGGTTATGTTCGATAACACATACGATGGCTTGCTTCTCCCGCTGTGCAGCGTAACGAGCCTCCGCGAACAAAGTTGGCAGCACCGGGCTGCAATCGCGATGTGTCGGTATGAATAGAAAACTTGAGTTGTCCTTTGTCGCCATTATTACTCCATTCTAAGTGTATCAGAACCACCTTGGGAGCAGGTTCACTGCAGTCTCGG
>JBAPRR010000226.1:0-1893 GCA_049281195.1 Acidimicrobiales bacterium | reverse complement strand
GCTTTCGACCCGGTGCCTGGCGAACTTGGCGACAAGGGCGCCGGCGGCGCCGCCGACGATCACCGATGCCAGCAGCGGGGGCGCGAACAGGCCTACGACGAGGCCGACTCCGCCGCCGATCTCCATGCCCTTGCGGCCCAGGTGGTCGCCGGTCTCGTTGATGGTGACGTTGCCGTCGGCGTCGTTGGTGACCAGGGCCACGCCCTCCACTTTGAGCTGCTTGTCCTTGACGAGCTTGACCAGAGCGTCGAAGTCTTGCCGGGCCAGGTCGGGGACCAGGTACGCCGCGATCACGACGTCGAACTCGGTGCCGCTCATTGCCGTCTCCTTGGCTGAGACTCGGTGCCGGTGCTAGGCGTTAATGCCGCGGGCGGCGCGTGCCTGATGCGCGTGCGTGTGCAGGGCATATTCGTCGTTGCCGTCGGGGTGCGGGGCCGGCTCCGACCCAGCGTCTTGTTCGCCACGCCACGGAAAGGCGGCCGGCGGATGGGCAGCACGGTCCGGTCAATCTGGTCGCTCATGTCAACCTCCAAGCGTCATCGGCTGCGGCGTCGAACTCCCACTGCCTGGGAGAAGGCCTGATAGTCCTGCTCGTTCTGATCCCGGATCGCTCGGAGCGGATGTGCCCTATGTCCTTTGAATCTGCGTCGGGCGGACGCGACCTGCATCCCCCTAGGGGGGTGATTGCGCAGATCGCGTTTGTCAGGAACCCGTGGGTACGGATGCCCAGCGCAATCATCAACGGGTTCCCCTAAGGCGCCCGGGACGATCATGACTGATGAGCCAATGGCGGCGGGCCTTGCGGGGCTGGGCCTGTGGCGGCTCGTTAAGGCGGGCTACGGGCAGGGCGTGCGGGGAGGTCACACGGCGGGCAGGCGGCTGATGTCGCAGGGGTAACGAAGAGCGGGGAGTCGGCGCGATCTTGAAAATGACGGCTGGCTACTGCTTCGGGCTCTGCGGTGCCCTCACGGTTGCCGTCCACTCGGCATTCCTGCGGCCTATCTGCTCTGCGAGCGCAACTGGACTCGGTTCTCAGGATTTGCCGGTCTCGTAGGTCTCGGTGAACAGGTCGCCTTGCGCGGCGCCGACGGCGGATTTGTCGCCGCCGCGGCCGCGCAGGACGAAGGCGAGGGCGACGGCGATCGCGGCACCGGCGATCGGCCCGGCGATGTAGACTCAGTAACTGGTGAAGGTCCCGCTGGCCAGGTCGGGCCCGAAGGTGCGGGCCGGGTTCATCGAGGCGCCGGAGATGGGGCTGCCCCACAGGCCGGCCAGGGCGATGTAGCCGCCGACCCCGAACGCGCCGATAATGCCGACGCTCTGGGCGCCCGAGGCCGTGCCCAGGATCACGCTGACGAGGCCCATGGTCAGGATCAGCTCCATCCAGAACGCCGCCATGTCCGAGTAGCCGTGCGCCGGATAGTTGGACCCGTACATCGACGAGACGTTGATGACGGCGCGCAGGAAGAGGGCGGCCAGGGTGGCCCCGCCCAGCTGGGCGACGATGTAACCGGGCACTCGCCACCACGGGAAGTCGCGGCGCAAGGCGAACGCGATCGAGACGGCCGGGTTCAGGTGGGCACCGGACACCTTGCCCATGAACAAGATGATGGCCATGACCATCAGCGCCGGCGCCACGACGGCGTCCGTGCGGGTGATCATGCCCGGAAAGGCGTGACCCATCATGCCCGCGCCAGCGGCCACGAGCACCAGGAAGAACGTCCCCAGCACCTCCGAAACGAGGCGCCGCCACTCCTGACGGGGATCGTTGAAGTCGGCGACCCGGTCGATGACCTCTTGCTCGTAGCGGGCGAGCGGGCCGTGCGTGGGCAGCGCCTCTTTGGCCGTCATGGACACGAGCGGTTTCCGAACCGGACCACGACGACATGGTCC
>JBAPRR010000225.1:0-31037 GCA_049281195.1 Acidimicrobiales bacterium | reverse complement strand
AGCCCGGGGTCCGACACACCAGGCCCGACTTACAATCCCGGTCGTGCGATTCGCCCTGGCAGTACCGGAGTGACGACAAATGGATGCTGACGAAGTCCTCACCACCACGCGCTCGGTGCGCAAAAGGATTGACCTCAACCGGAGTGTTCCACTCTCGTTGATCGGCGAGTGCATCGAGATCGCCATCCAAGCTCCGACCGGAGGGAACCGTCAGGGCTGGCACTTCCTTGTCGTCACAGACGGGGAAAAGCGGCTCCGGATCGCCGAGCTCTACCGGAAGGGGTGGAACCTGTATCGAGCCAACCAGGTGTGGGAGTTTGGCGGCGAGGACCCCCGCCAGAAGCGACGTGCCGCGGTGACCAGCTCCGCCCAATATCTCGCTGATCACCTCCACGAGGTTCCCGTGCATGTGATCCCGTGCATCGAGGGCCGCACCGAAAACGTGCCTCTGGCCGGGGTCGCTGCTCGTTTCGGCTCAATTTTGCCGGCGGCGTGGTCCTTCATGCTCGCGGCACGAGCCCGCGGACTGGGAAGCAGCTTCACTTCACTTCACCTGATGTACGAGCAGGAAGCTGCTGCAATCTTGGGAATCCCAGCCGACGTCACCCAGTGCGCACTTTTGCCGGTCGGCTATCTGTTGGGTGACACCCTGAGGCCTGCTCTTCGCCTTCCAGTAGAAGCGGTGACGTTCCTCGACGATTGGGGCACCGCGTTTCCAGTCGGCTCATCCCCAGCCTGAGGAGGTTGTTGCCCACCAGGGAACAAATTTCGATGGTTCGCGTGTCATTTTCCGACGCTGTGGGAATGGATCGGCGGTACATGCGGTGAAAACCGCTCCATTCACCCGCGGAGGGTCTAAATGTCACGTCGTCGTGTGTTCCGTCCGGTTGCCCGGACTGTGATATGTGCCGCTTTGTTGGGGGCCGTCGGCTCGATTGGCGCTGCCGCTGCCGGCGCCGCGTCCTCCGGCCACGCCGGGGTCAACCAACTGATCTCGGTCCACGGCGACACGGCCGACAGCCTGAACTGGGCTGGTTACGCGGTGACGCCCGGCTCCGGGATAACAGCGGTGACAGGCACCTTCACGGTCCCCACCGCCGGAGAGGTTCCTCCCGGCTTCTCGGCGTCGTGGGCGGGTATCGGCGGCTACACCACCTCGGACCTGATCCAGGCCGGCGTGTCGGAGAACTCTGCTTTGACCGGCGAGGTCCTCGGCGGTCAATACAACGCCTGGTATGAGATCCTGCCGGCCAGCGAGACCGCTATCAGCGGCTGCACAGGCAACGCCGCATGCACCGTCAACCCGGGAGACAAGATCACCGTCGACATCTCCAACGCCGGCGGCGACAACTGGAACATCAGCCTTACCGACGCCGGAAACTGGTCCTGGTCGACGTCAGTGACCTACGCCTCCTCCGAGTCCTCGGCCGAGTGGATCCAGGAAGCCCCGAGCCTCGAAGACGTCCAGACCATCCCGGCGGACGTGGGAACCGTCTCGTTCGCTCCGACTTCGACCTTCACCGAGGGTGGGTCCACCAAGACGATCGCAGAAGGAAGCCCGACGCTCATAGACGAGTCGCCAGTGGGAGAGGTGAACGAGGCAACAACGTCTCCCTTGGCCTCAGATGGCCAGTCCTTCAACGTATGCGTCTACGCACAGAGCTGCGCCGCGCCGTAGACCTCGTCGTTCAATTCTGACTGTTTGTCGACAGGGACCCGCCGTAGCGGCGGGTCCCTGTCGCGTCGGCGTTGCTGGACGTGCGCAGGCGCGGGGCCGGAAACCAGTTCTCGTCCTTTTCGCGCGGGCCTCGCCGATCCTTGTCAGGCCGTGGCCTTGTGATCGGACGCAGCGTTATGGTCCAAAAGGGGACCTCGGAGAATCTCGGCGGCATCCGCCGCCCGGGTGCCGCTGTCCCACCCTAACCAGTCCCTTGTGGAAAAGCTGAACTCGCCGAACTTGGGATAGGCCTCACGCGCACAATCGTCGACCATTCGCGAACGCTCGGCCAGTACGGGAAGTAGAGCGCCTTCCTGTTCCTTTTCGACATCGGAGATAACGGTCCGAGCCGTCTCTTCCAATCGTTGTCCGATGCGATCGGCGAAACCGGCCAGGAACGACTGACGGAACGACCGGCTCCGGGCATGCCTGCCTGCCTTCCCGGTGCGCATCATTGCCTTACTGGCCTGAACAAGAAGTGAGGTGTAGAGGAGATCCACCGACTTCCGCTCGCCCTCGAACCCGAAAACCGTTGAGAATCCCAGGTGCTTGCTCCACATGGCGCGGCATCCGGATGCACCTGCAATCGTCGCCAGCAAGACGGCCTTTGCTTGCGAATAAGGGTCATCGATGGCTATGCGGACACCCCCCGGATTCGGCCCGGTCCGCTCCCCGGCAGAATGGGCCGCGAGCAGCGCGGCATCGATCGAATACCGGGTCATCAACTCCTGCGCCTTTTCGGTGAAGGCTTCCGCCTCTTCTTCGAATGGCGTGGACTCAGCCTTAGCGAGAAGAGCCCGGACCCGCTCTAGGTGCCGGAGCTCCCCTGCCCCCTTTCCCTTCCTCCACGCGAGCGCGGCGTCGAGAGCCGCCGAGGTGTCCCATTTCGAGGGAGGTGGATCGAGTACAGGAATCGTGGGCAGATTGTGAATCAGGACGAGCAGCTCGAAACCGATCCTCAAGAGCTCCTCGAGGTCGATTTTGTTCTCGAGCGCGAAAAGAGCCAGATGGTCAGTCCCCTCCGTCCATCTCACAGTGGCGCCGATCTGGTCGAGCTGATCCATCCACGAGGGGAGAGTCCTTTGACGGGAACGGTACGACTCGGCCTGGTCGGCGATGACGTCGACCGCCAGCCGACCGTGGTTTGCACTCAGCTCGCGACTCGCGATCCGTGAGACATCAGCCGGTTGCCAACCACGTTCCCACGCCGGCTCGATCTCGTCGCGAAGGTACGCCCACAAAACTGCAGGCACGAGGGGCGGCGAGCCGTCCGCTACACCTCCGATCCCCTCAGACCACAAACGTGCCAGAGCAGCCAGCTCCTTATCGGCATGTGCCCCTTGTCCGAAGTGGAACATCCGGAGAGCACTCGAGAAGTGAAATTCGATCTCACGGCCATTATCGGATTTACGTGCACTTCCCGGATCAGAATGTCGAGCGTGCTCCCGGCCTCCGTTCGGTGGTTGTAGTCCAGCACGAACTCGATTGCGGCTTCGTCGTCCCATGTTCCTCTTCCTGTCGGTTCGTCAATACGAATACCATCCGGCCGCGACAACGAGAGGCTTCATTTGATCCAGGACTTTGCGCGGGACGTTCGGGGGAACCCTTGACGTCAGACGGGCAGTGGTAAAACGTGTCGGTCTACGCACAGAGCTGCTCGGCTCCCAAAGTCGTCCATTCCTAATCGTTGGAGAACCGTCTACGGGGCTGACCACCGCCACGCAATTTCACGTCGTGCCGGTCTGCGGCCGACAGCAGCCCGGAAAGCGAGGTCGCTGGAATGACAGGAATACGAGGGTTCTCTCAGAGAAAGGGCCACCACCTGGCATGGATGGCGGGCCTGCTACTTCTGGCGTCAATGAGCATTTCGGGCGCGGCTAGTTCGGGCCGCGTGGCTGGTATCGGCCAAGCCCGCCTCGCAAGCACCACTACGACTTCGCCGCCTCAAGACTCGGTCGCGCCGTTCGGATCCACGGCCGTGGGCGCCAATGCAGTGTCCAACCCTGCCGCACCGATCGTCGGCATGGCTTCCACGCCGAATGGCGGGGGCTACTGGATGGTGGGCTCCGACGGAGGGGTCTTCAGCTATGGCAGCGCCGACTTCTACGGATCGATGGGTGGCAAGCATCTGAACGCGCCCATAGTCGGTATGGCTTCCACGCCGAACGGAGGGGGTTACTGGCTCGTCGCTTCTGACGGGGGCGTCTTCAGTTTCGGTGACGCCACGTACTACGGGTCCATGGGAGGACGGCCACTCAATGAACCGGTCGTGGGCATGGCGGCTGCTCCCGGCGGCGGGGGCTACTGGCTTGTGGCGTCGGACGGAGGCATCTTCTCGTTCGGCGACGCCGGGTTCGACGGGTCGATGGGTGGGCGCCATCTGAGCAAGCCCGTGATCGGCATGGCCGCAGACCCGAATGGCGGGGGCTATTGGCTCGTCGCGTCCGACGGAGGCATCTTCAGCTTCGGGAACTCGACCTTCCACGGGTCGATGGGTGGGAGCCCTCTGAGCAAGCCCGTGGTGGGCATGGCCGCGGCATCCGACGGTGGCGGTTACTGGCTGGTGGCCGCCGACGGCGGCGTGTTCAGCTTCGGGACCGCAACCTTCTACGGGTCAGCGGTCGCGAGCCAACCCGCAGCACCGGCCGTGGGCATGGCGGCAGTGCCCGGCGGTGGTGGGTACTGGTTGGTATTCGGAACGCCACTCCCCTTGGCAGGGAAGATTGTGGGCATCGACCCGGGCCACAACGGCCTGAACTGGACCGATCCCCAATACATCGACCAGCCGATATGGAACGGCCGGGAGTACGAGTCGTGCGACACCACGGGCACCGCGACAGACAGCGGCTACACCGAGGCGCAATACAACTTCAATGTGGCGACCTATTTGGAACACGACCTCGAAGCCGAGGGCGCTCAGGTGGTAATGACCCGGACGAACAATTCAGGTGTTGGACCATGTGTCACCACCAGGGCCGCGATCATCAACGACGCGCACGCGGACGTGGCAGTCGATATCCATGCGGACGGCGGTCCGCCCGGCGGCCGGGGCTTCGCTGTCCTCGAGCCCGTGGCAGATGGGCCTAACGACGGTGTCATCACTTCCTCTGAGCAATTCGCCACCATCCTGCGCGACGACTTCCCGCGCACAGGCATGCCCATCAGCACCTATGACGGTATCGACGGTCTGCAACCGAGAAACAACCTCGCCGGGCTCAACCTGACCACGGTCCCGAAGGTGCTCATCGAATGTGGCAACATGCGAAACGCCACCGATGCGTCCATGCTCGTGACGACGAGCTTCCAACAGGCTGCAGCTCTGGCCATGGCGCAGGCGATCACAACGTTCTTGACCACCGGCTGAGGCCCGCCTTACGTAGCGGCGTCACGGCACGCTGAAAGGGCTCTTCGATGGCGATACTGACTGTTAACAAACAACTTTTTGTAATGGACAACTGTGCTCAAGGCCCAGCAGGAACGTTCCGATACCCCCATGTGACTTCCCTGATCAGGAGTCTGAGTAAAGATCGGGATCGAAAGCAGCGTCATTTCCTGTCGTGAAGACGATGTTGGTCCGAGCAAAGTGTGGCGGGACAACACTGGTACGTTGGAGGTCGAGCCATTTCAACCACAACTTCAGTCTGGGAGCTCTCGGACAAAAGCCGATCAGCGGCAAACGGCTTGGAGAGCACCGTTCGAGTCGGGGTCATGCAGGGTCGGATCGTCAACGTCAGAAGTGTGTCGGACGCGGACGAATCCGCATGGCGAGACCTCGGCCAGCGGGCCGTCGAGCCCAATCCTTTCTACGAACCTGACTGCTTGATCCCCGCGGCCGAGCATCAGGCCTTCGGCAGCGAGATCGACCTCGTCGTCGCCGAAGACGGTGACCGTTTCTACGGCGTGCTGCCCATCCGCCGGGTAAAGCGCTGGAGGGGCCTGCGGTATCCGATCGTCACGACTCAAGTGCGGCGCATGACGTATCTGGGGACGCCTCTTATCGATGCCACCTACGGCGGCGAAGCCGTAAAGGCGATCCTCAGCACCCTGGTCGAACAGCGCAAAGCAGGGGGCTCGAGAGTCCTCGTCATCCAGGAACAAACTGACGGACCCACGGCCGCGCTTTTTCGTGCCGCGGCTTCTGAGCTCGGGCTTCCGCTGGTTGTCTTCGAATCATTCGAACGCGGATTTCTCACCCGTCATGATCCGCCGGCGTGGCAGACCGCGCACAGCACCAAGACCCTGAAGAACCTTCAGCGCAAACAACGCAATCTCGGAAAGGAAATGGGGGGGATCGCAGAGATCGTCGACCGCGGAACAGACCCCCAGGCGATAGAGGACTACACCGCCCTGGAGGCCTCTGGTTACAAGGCGGAAGCAGGCGTGGCGATGGCGACGGTCAAGGGTGAGCCGGAGTACTTCCGCGACATGTGTCTCCGTTTCGCTGCGGACAAGCGACTGCATCTTTTGAGCCTCACGGATGGCACGAAGACAGCAGCGATGATCTGTTGGGTGCGGGCTCAGGACACGGTTCTGCAGTTCAAGTGGAGCTACGACGAGCAGTACTCGAAGCACTCCCCGGGGATCCTGTTGCACACAGAGGCGATGCGTTACTTCGACGAGCACACCGACGCCAGTGCGCTCGACACCTGCACCTGGGGCGAGAACGAGATGATCAATGCGATCTACCCCGACCGTCGCACCATCGTCTCCTACTTCATCCCGCTCAGTTCGGGACTCCGTGATCGTCTGGTCGTGAATGCATTCGTGAAGCTGAGACCACTGCACCGGAAGATCTTCGAGATGATCCACCCCGACAAATCAAAGAGCGCACTCAGGGGCAAGATGGCGCCGGGCGGGTCACCGTCAAGCTCCGCCTAGTGGAGTCGAAAAAGCGCTAACGGTCGCCTTGTAGGTGACGACGGTTCGGCTACCTTCTCGGCTCGTACCGCATCGCCACTGCCCCCGAGTCGAACTCGAGCCGGCTCACGAGCCTCAAGTCGACATGTTTCGACAGCCCGGCGAACAACGTGGGCCCGTGGCCTGCGAGCCTGGGATGCACCACGAACTCGTACTCATCGATCAATCCCAGTTCCGTCAACGCCAGTGGGAGCGTCACACCTCCCACGAACAGCCCCTTGCCGGACTCTTGCTTGAGTTGCTGAACGGCCTCGTCCAGGTCCCCGCGTAAGAGCTCCGCGTTCCAATCGACCTGCTCCCGAGTGCTCGACAACACGTACTTCTTCGCGGCGTTGATTGCCTGGGCGAAGGGCTCCATCCAATCAGGCATCTCTCCCGTCGGCACCGGCGGCCGCCACGCTGCCTCCATCATTTCGTACATCACCCGACCGAAGAGAAGGGCATCGGCTTGGTTGAGGTTCTCGACCGCGTGACGATGCAGGTCTTCGTCAGCGGGGATTGCCCGATGATCGCAACACCCATCCAAAGTCACGTTGATGGAGTACCGAAGGGGTCGCATTTCGCAAGAGTAACGACGATGGGTGGATCGCCGGCCACTCACTCGCATCGGCAGCTGACCCTCTAGGAACAGTTACTCAGGTTGTCCAAGCCGCCGGCGTGTCGCCTGCATGGCCCCGCCTGGAGTGATTCTGAAGGTCGATCTCTTTGGTAGGGCCCTGGCGTTGGAGGAGTTCAGCCGAGTGATCGCGCGTGGGGGTGCTCCCATCGTGATATCAAGCATGGCCGCATCCGTCAGCCCCCGCTCGACCCGGCACAGGAACAAGCACTGGCAACGGCTCCCACTGATGAGCTGTTGCAGTTGCCCAGGGGTCATCATGACTCCTCTCGCACAGACCGAACTGGGTTCAGAACGAGGCCCGGCATTTCTGACGCTCCTCGATTCGTCTCCTGCGCGCCGGGCTGGGACCGTGGACGAGGTGGCTTCGCTCGCCGCATTCCTGCTCGGACCAGAAGCAGGCTTCATTACGGGCGGCGACTTTCTGATGCACGGTGGAGTGACCCCTCTAAGGGCTGTCTCAGGAGCAAAATCCGCCGTCCAGGGCTAGGCGGACTCGACCTCCACCAACGCCAGGACGAATCCCGCGATCGAGCTGTAGTCGCCGACGGCCGTACAGCCGCTAGAGGTGCACGCCACTCCGTCGAGGTTGCCGCTCGGCGCGCCCAGGGGTAGGGGTGTGGCCTGGATGGACCACGACGTACCATCCCACGCTTCGGCCAGGGTGGTTATGTACCCCGCGCTGTCGGTGTAAGCGCCGACGGCGGTGCAGGGGGCGCCCGAGGTGCAGGACACACCGCTCAGGGTGTCATATCCGTCGCCAGTGGGGTTGGGTGTCGTCTCGATGGACCACGACGTGCCGTTCCACGCCTCGGCCAGGGTGTCCTGAGTGCCGGAGCTGTCGGTGTAGTCACCGACCGCGGTACAGGCATTCGCCGCGGTGCAGGCCACCGATTTGAGGACGCTGGCCTCCGCACCGGAGGGGCTGGGAGTGCTCTCGATGGACCACGACGTGCCGTTCCACACCTCGGCCAGGGTGTCCTCGTCGCCGGAGCTGTCGGTGTAGTCACCGACCGCGGTACAGGCATTCGCCGCGGTGCAGGCCACCGAGTTGAGGGCGCTGGCCTCCGCACCGGAGGGGTTGGGAGTGCTCTGGATGGACCACGACGTGCCGTTCCACACCTCGGCCAGGGTTTCGTCGGCGTCCGAGCTGTTTTCATAGCCACCGACGGCGGTGCACGCGCTGGCCGAGGTGCACGCCACTGCGTAAAGGGCGCTGTCTTGCGCACCAGAGGGTGTGGGAGTGGTCTGGATGGACCATTTGGTGCCGTTCCACGCCTCGACCAATGCGGTCGTGACCTCAGAGACGCTCCCCCCGACCGCGGTGCATGCGTTCGCGGACGTGCACGCCACGCTCAGGAGCTCGCTTTCTTGTGATATTCCCTTGGGATTAGGAGTGGTCTTGATGGACCAAGAAGCGCCATTGCGCGCCTCGGCCAAGGTGACTTCGACGTTCGAACTGTTTATGACGTAGCCCGCAGCGATGCAGGCGCCCGTTGAGCTGCAGGCCACACCGCCAAGGGTGCTCAGTAGCGCACCGGAGGGGCTCGGAGTGGTCTCGAGGGACCACGAGGTGCCGTTCCAACCTTCGGACAGAGTCATTTCCGGACCCGAACTATCGATATAGCCGCCCACGGCGGTGCAGGCGCCACCCGAGGTACAGGCCACTGCGCTGAGGGTGCTTTCTTGCGCACCGGAGGGATTGGGAATGGTCTCGATGGACCATGAGCTGCCGTTCCACTCCTCGGCAAGGGCTTCTTCGGCGCCAGAGCCGTCTACGTATGCGCCGACGGCCGAGCAGGTGCCCGAGGAGGTGCACGACACACTGCCGAGAAGGTTGGTTTGGGTACCGGAAGTGTTTGGTGTGGACTCGATCGACCACGATGTGCCGTTCCACACCTCTGCCAGGGTGTCCTCGTCAGATGAGCTGTCGATGTACTTGCCTACCGCGGTGCATGCGCTCGACGAGGTGCAGGACTCACCGTCAAGGACACTTCCTTGCGCCCCAGAAGGATTGGGCGAGGCCACGATGGACCACGAGGTGCCCTTGCGTTTCTCGACCAAAGTGGTGACGTCGCCCGAACTGTCCTCTGAACCTCCAACGGCGATGCACTTGCTGGAAGAGGTGCACGACACACCCTCGAGGCTCACTGGCTGCGCTCCTGACGGGTTTGGAGTGGTCTCGACGGACCACGAGGTGCCGTTGAATACCTCGGCCAGGCTCACTTGGTCGCCGGAGCTGTCGGCGTAAGCTCCCACAGCGGTGCAGGCGGTAGCCGAGGTGCAGGATACGCCCCAGAAGGCGCCGCTTTGGTCACCGGGAGTCTTCGGGAGCTTTTGGACGGACCACTTGCTGCCGTTCCACGCTTCGGCCATTGGCGCTTCGACGCCCGCTTTGTCGGTGTAGTAGCCGACGGCCATACAACTGGTCGCAGAACCGCACGAGTCTGTATCGAACAGACCTTGTTTAGACAGTATGTTCGCCGACTTGGCGACGGTCCATCCGCCCTGATCGGACTTTGCTCCCCTTGGCGAGTCAAGCGATCCCCCTAGACCGGCATTGCCAGGGGCGCCGGTCGTGGGAAGGAGCGACTCAAGCAGCCCCTTCGATCCAAGTGGCCCTGCCGATCGAAACAGCCGTGCCGATCCGAGCGACCCTGATAGCGAGATCCCCGAGTGGGATGGCGTGGTCGCTGCGGCAGCCGGGGAAGCGGACAGCGAGGCGCCGACAACCGAGATGGCAATCGCCCCTCCGAAGACCAGTGATCCCGCCAGAAGTGTCCGGCAATACTTCCCAATTCGAGTCATAGAACAGACCCTTCCATTCGCGGGCTGCCCTGGCGCATCCCCCCAAGCATCATCTATCTCGGAGCGCGTCACTAGCGCGTCACCGCATGTCAGGAAAGTCGAGGACGGCCCCCAACCCGTCGACCTGGTATTCAGCTCGAAAGCCGGGCCGGGCGGCGCCCGGCACAGGGCGACCCTCAGGCATCCCTGTTGACTCCCGACGGTATGTGGGTCAGCCTTACGCGTGAGGGGGGAGCCTCAGGGGACTCTGGCTTTGGATCGCGCGATGTAGCGAGAGAAGGGCTATATCAGATGAGCCGATATCCGATTAACGGTGCGCGCAGGGGTCACACACGTTTCCGGCGGGGGGTGCTGATGTCACTTTCCCTGTTGGCGGCCAGTCTGGGGGCAACGGCAATCGGGGTGGGGCCGGCTTCAGCTGCTGGGGTGCCATCGATCACCAATGTGACCGTCGGTGGGACGGTCTCGGCTCCAAGTATCACGGTGAGCGGAACGCACTTCGGCACGATTGGCCAACTCGGATCGTCGGTGCGGGCATGTGGCAGTCACATGAGGGGAAGGGATTACGGGAATAAATTCCTGTTCAGTGACACCACCGACGGCTGGGGTGCGGGAGAGGACACACCCACGTACGACTGCATCGGGGTAATTATCCAGTCCTACTCGCGAAAGAAGATCGTCTTTAGCTTCGGTTCGGACTACGGCGTCTACCCCGTGGGATCAGGAGTCGCGCAGCTCAGCCAAGGTGATCAGTTCACGATGAATCTCCTGGGCGCGTCGTTCTCTGGCGAGGCCGAGTACCCAGAACCATCGTCTACCACTACAACCCCGGCGAGCTCGAGCATCGTGATCGGGAATGACAACAGCGACAGTGCCGTGGTGAGTGGCAATGCCGCATACGGAAGCCCGACGGGCACCGTCACCTTCTACGAGTGCGGTTCGACCGCGAGTGCTGAGCCGTGCGCTTCAAAGGCCAACCAGGTGGGCAGCCCGGTGGGTGTCACCGCGGGTGCCAATGACACCTCGACTGCCTCGTCAGAGACGTTCACCCCGAGCTCAAGTGGCTACTGGTGCTTCGCCGGCTACTACTCCGGCGACTCCAATTATGCAGCGAGCTCGGACACGACCACCGACGAGTGCTTCGACGTGACGACTGGGACAGCACCTTCGTCTACCACGACGACCGCGGCGAACTCGAGTATCGCGTTGGGTAACGACAACACCGACAGGGCCGTGGTCAGTGGCAATGCCACATATGGAAGCCCGACGGGCAGCGTCACTTTTTACGAATGTGGCCCGACCGCTAGTGCTGGGCCGTGTACTTCGATGGCCGACCAGTTGGGCAGCCCGGTTGCTGTCACCGCGGGTGCCAATGACACCTCGACTGCCTCGTCGGTGACGTTCACCCCGAGCTCAAGTGGCTACTGGTGCTTCGCCGGCTACTACTCCGGCGACTCCAATTATGCAGCGAGCTCGGACACGACCACCGACGAGTGCTTCGACGTGACTGGCCCGTCAATCTCAGATGTTGTGATCAGCGGCAACGTCAATTCTCCGACTGTCACAATAAGCGGCTCCGGTTTGGGGACCGTTACAAATCTGGGACCCGGGTCGGCCTCTTGTGGAACGGGAGATGACTACGCGGACAATTTCCTGTTCGCCGACCACACCGACGGCTGGAATGCGGGAGAAGGCGCTCCGCAATACGACTGCATCGGGGTAATTTTCCAGTCGTATTCGAACGACGAGGTCGTCTTTACCTTTGGCTCGCAGTACGGCGTCTATGCCATCGGATCAGGAGTCGCGCTGCTCAGCTCTGGTGATCAATTCACGATGACGCTACTGGGGGCATCATTCTCCGGTACGGCCGAGTACACAATGGGTCGCCATCTCGAACGTCGAGATCAGCGGCAACATGAGGACAAGACGGTCTCATTGAACGGTTCCAGTGCCGTACACATCTCTGACAACCCGCCTGTACTTTTTTCGAGTGGAGGAGACGGGACTCGAACCCGCGACCTATTGGTTGCAAACCAATTGCTCTACCAGCTGAGCTACTCCCCCGACGCACTAGGGCCTCGGTCTAAATCGGCACCCCGACTGTAAACGACGAGCGGCGGGGGCTCAGGACACGAACCTTCGGCACGGCGCACCCCCGGCCTTGAGACGCGCCTGACCCGGCAGAATGGTGGGGTGCCGGAGTTGCCGCAGGTCGAGGCCCTCGTCCAGTTCTTAGACGAGAACACCCGGGGCCTCGAGATCCTGGCCCTGGATCTCAGCTCGATCGCCGCTCTAAAGACCTTCGACCCGCCGATCGAATCCCTGGTGGGCAGAACGGTCGTGTCCTGGTCAAGGCGGGGAAAGTATCTCTGCTGCGACACTGCCGGAGAGTGGCTCGTCATCCACCTGGCCAAGGCGGGCTGGATCAAGTGGCGGGTTCAGATGGGTGACCAAAAGCCTCCCGCCAGTTCGAAGGGTCGGGGCAGGGGGCCGCTGGCCCTGCGGATCGAGTTGGAGGGCGGCCTCGGCCTCGACGTGACCGAGATGGGTACCCAGAAGCGGCTCGCCATTTGGGTGGTTTCCGACCCCTCCGAGGTAGAGGGGATCTCCACGCTCGGCATCGAACCCCTCGATCCGGAGTTCACCGTCGATCGCCTTCAGGAGATCCTTTCGTCCGAGACCGGCACGATCAAGACCGTCATCTCCCGGCAATCCGCAATCGCCGGGATAGGAAACGCCTATTCCGACGAAGCCCTCCACGCCGCCCATCTTTCGCCCTTCAAGGCGGCCAACCGCTTGAAGCCCGATGAGGTTTCTGCCCTGCACCAGGCCATAGTGTCCACGGTCACAGAAGCCGCAGGCCGCGCCGCGGGATTGGCGGCATCAGAGCTCAAGGGAGACAAAAAGCGCGCCATGCGAGTACACGGCCGCACCGGTGAAAAGTGCCCGGAATGCGGGGACACCGTGCGCGAAGTATCTTTCGCCACTCGCTCGCTTCAGTATTGCCCCACCTGTCAAACAGGCGGAAAACCATTGGCGGACCGCCGTTTATCGCGGCTCTTAAAGTAACGAGGTAAAAGTTCCATGGGAAGAGTCAACGACTCGCTCGGTCAAATCGGTTTGCCGGCTCCAATCAGCGAGCTGGCCGGGCGCAACTGGGACGTCGTGGTCGTCGGCGGAGGCCACAACGGACTGACTGCGGCCGCCTACCTCGCCCGCGGCGGGCTCGACGTACTCGTGCTCGAACGCAACCTACGCGTCGGTGGAGCGTGCACCTTGGAGCAACCTTTTCCCGAATCGGAGTATCTGGTCAGCCCCTGCGCATACCTGGTGGGGCTCCTTCATCCACTTGTCGTCGAAGAGCTGGCGCTTCACAAGCGTGGATACAGCGTGAAGATCGTCGATCCTCACCTGTGGTGCCCGTTCGAAGATGGATCATCGATCGCACTGTGGAACGACTCCGAAAAAAGCAGAGAAGCCGTTGCCACGCTGTCGCCGAAAGACTTCGACGGATTCGCCGCCTACGAGAACCTTTTTGCCCGCATCCGTAAGGCGATTCGCGGCGGTGAGCGCGACTACTGGGTCGGCGATTCACCTGACCGCGCCCAGATCGAAGAACTGGTCGGACACGACCCCGAGCTCATCGAGATTCTTTTCGAAGAGTCGATAGCGAGCGTGGTCGAAAGGCACGTGACCGACGAGCGTCTGAGGATCGCGCTTCATGGTCAGGGCGTAATCGGCACCAACGCCGGACCGAGGGATCCGGGTACCGCAGCCGTGCACATGATGCACAGCTTCGGAACACTCGAAGGCCAGCCCGGTGCATGGGGTTACGTGATCGGCGGGATGGGAAGGGTCTCCTTCGCCCTGGCTGAGGCGGCAGAAGAAGCAGGGGCCGTGCTCGCATGTGGAGTGTCCGTGGCCGCGGTCATTCCCGGCGAGGGAGTGCGCCTCGAAGGCGGAGAGATGCTGCGCGCACGGGCTGTCGTTTCGAACGCCGACCCGAAGTCGACTGCGGCGTTACTGGAAGGCGATATTCCAGCAGCTTTCACCGAGCGGGTGGCCAAGTGGCGCAGCGACAGCCCGGTGCTGAAGGTGAATTGCGCACTCAGCCGGCTCCCGACGTTCACCGCGGCTTCACCGGATGTCGAGCCGTACAAAGCGATGGTCACGATCTCCAACAGCGTCGACGAGACGCAGAGTGCCTACGAACAGAGCCGGCGCGGCGAGCCCGCGCCCTACTGGTGCGAGCTTTACTTCCACACGGCTTACGACAGCTCGGTCGCTCCGAGCGGGCGGCATGCGATGAGCATCTTCGCTCAGTACGCGCCGTACCAACTGTCGCACGGGACTTGGGATTGGAGACGCGAGGAGATCGGCGATCTCGTGCTTGCCCACGTCTCACGCTTCGCTCCGGACATCGCACAGTGTGTGGAGTACCGCGAAGTCCTCGGCCCTCCTGACATTGAGGCGAAGATCGGCTCGACGGGGGGACATATCTTCCACGGGGACTGCTTGCCGGAGCAGTTGTGGACCAACAGATTCAGCCCTAGGACACCGGTAGACGGCGTCTACCTGTGCAGTGCGGCTACCCACCCGGGCGGAAGTGTGATCGCCGTCAACGGCAGAAACGCTGCAATGGCAGTACTTTCCGACCTGGGCGTTACAAACCCGTAGTCCGGGTACAGTAAACACGCTTCACCATTCCCCGCTCTTCGTGATCGATCCAGCAATTCCCCGAGGTTGCTATGCGCCATTCGGCCCCCCGTTATTTTGCAGTTCCGGCGTTACTCGTCGCGACGGTGATTCTCGTCGCCTCGTGTGGTAGCAACCCATCCGCGTCGAAAAGGAGCGCGACAACCACGAGCAAACCCTCGCTCGCCAGCAACGCGCCCACAACGACCGCTGCAACTGATCCCGCGACCACGGCAACCAGCGCTCCCACGACAACGTCAACAACGGCGCCGCCTGCAACCACGACTCACGTAACCAGCCCGACGGCAACCACGCCGAGTCCCACCGTTCCGAAGGTCACTGTTCCGACGCCGGCGCCACCGGGGCACTGCTCGGCCGGCTTTGACTGCGGTCACGTGACGGCAATAGGAGACTCGGTGATGCTCGACGTTCAACCTTCACTCGAGTCGGACATCCCAGGGATCGACGTCAACGCCGTGGTGAGCAGGCAGTGGGACGACGGGGTCCAAGTGGTGCAGGAGATGAAGGCCGACGGCACGCTCGGTTCGACCGTGGTGATCGATCTCGGAACGAACGGTCCGGTGACTCCCCAGATGTTCGAGCAGATGATGTCCGCTCTCGCCGGCGCATCGGTGGTCGTATTCGTGACCGTTCACCTGCCTCCGTCATACAGCTGGTCGGAATCGGTGAACGTGACACTCGAACAAGGTGTGACGAAGTACCCCGAGGACAGGCTCTGTAACTTCGATTACTACGCCGATCAAAACCCGGAATGGTTCGGATCGGACGGGGTCCACATGCCCATCGGGGGCGCGGGTGCGCAATTCATGGCGCACCTGATCGCTTCGACCATCTGACAGTCGAAATGCAAAGCAAAGACGCACCGGCCGCGCCCCCGTCGGGCATTCATTAGGGTGCCTCGGCGTGGACGCCAGAACATTTCTTGGAATAGCGCCGCAGAATGTCGCTCTCGCCTGGAAGCTCGAGGTCACGCCGGAGGTATCGACGCCAGGCAAGTTCCTCTATGGCGGCTGTGGGCTCGGAGCCGCCCTCGTGGCGCTGGAGCAGGCTTCCGGCCGTGAGACCGCCTGGGCGACCGCCCAGTATCTGTCATTCGCCGAGACAGGGTCCTCGCTCGATCTCGAGGTGACGCTCGCCGTCTCGGGGAAGTACGTGACACAGGGCAGGGCCATCGGCCGTGTTCAAGGACGCGAGATCCTGACGGTCAACGCGGCACTCGGACACGGGGATCTCGAAATCGAAGGAACGTGGGTCAAGCCACCCGTGGTCCCTCCACCGGCAGACTGCGCGCCGCGACGGATCCCCCAGATATTCGGTGAGAGTGTCCTCAACCGTGTCGAGGTGCGGGTGGCGAGCGGCCGGATGATGGAGGACGTAGACGGCACCCCGGGCACGGGCTCTTCATCTTTCTGGGCGCGGCTCCCGGGCCACTTCGAACCGTCGGCAGCGACGCTCGCCATCATCGGTGACTACGTCGCGAGCGGGATCAACGAGCCGCTCGGGATGAGGACGATGGGTCGCAGCCTCGACAACACCATCCGGGTGGCCCGCCTTGTTCCCACGGAATGGATCCTGTGCGACATCCGCATGCATGCGCTCGCCCACGGCATCGCGCAGGGACTGGCACATCTATGGTCCGAAGACGGCGTCCTGCTGGCGACGGCGAGCCAGTCGCTGAGCGTCCGGCTGTGGCCGGAAGGCTTTTTGGATTTGTCCCGTTGATCGGGCCTCTGTAGCTGGCTGGAGCTAGCGCAGCGTGATCTCGAGCGACAGGCCGAGACCCACCAGGTCCACCCTGCCGTTGTCCTCGGCGTAGCGAAGTCCCTGCACATTGAAGAGAGTCACCGGTTCGTCGTCGAGCGGGTAGGGACCCCAGTGCCATGTCCCCTGATGCAGCACGATCGGCTCCTGGGGTTTCAACACGAACGCCTTCACCGAGTCCAGATCTGCAGGGCTCTCTATCGAGTGTCCGGCGGGGGCGACGACGATCACACAATCGCAATTGAGTGCCATCAGGGCTTGGGTGTGGGTGACGTGATGGAACATCTCGTCGCAGCGCAACCCCCGGTCGGTTCGTGAGACCTCGTCGAGCGAGTGGCCGATGATGTTCAAGTGAGCGTCGTCCCACTCGTAACGGAGACGATGGTCGCCGTCTTCGGGGTCAGTGTCGCGAACAGGGACCCAGCCGTAGGGCGCCCAGGCCCCCGCGTCGAACGGTTCCGCCTCGATGGTCTTAGCTGTGTCGGTGTGGACTGGGTCGCCCAAGTCAGAACCCCTCCGGTGTGATCTACGCTGACGTCGCTGTCAGCCTACGACCCGATATCAGGAGGAGCACATGGACGTCCGCAACATCAGGGACGCGGCCCCGATCGTGGAGCACAACGGCACTGTGCCCGTGTGGTGGATGGTTCCGTCGAGGTCGATGAAGGACATGACTGACGGTGGATTCCTCGAACTGGTGAACGAGTTCGAAGTGGCCGGCGGCGGATATGTCGAGCCGCACTCGCACCCGACCCACGAGTTCTATTACGTCATGTCGGGACGCGGCATCATGCGAATCGAGGACGACGAGCGCGAGATCAGCCAGGGTGACCTTGTACACATCCCGCCCGACAAGGTGCACACATTGAGGCCGGTCACGGACAACGCACCGATCCACTGCTTCTGTTTCGCGATCGGGGTGCCCGGCGCGGGCCCGATCGACTACACCAACCACTGATCCGTTCCGGCTACATGGGCCGGGTACTGGTCACCCACCGCTTGCCAGAAGGCGGAACCGATCCTCTGGTCGCGGCCGGCCATTCGATCGCGGACGGCTTCGGGGACGCAGCGTGCAGCGCTCAGGAGTTGTCAGCTGTTGCTGACGACTACGACGCAATCATCTGTCTGCTCACCGATCCGATCGACGAGTCGGTCCTCAAAGCTGGTTCGAAGGGTCGGCTCAAGGCGGTCGGGAACGTAGCGGTCGGTTACAACAACATCGACGTCGCCGCGGCGGACTGGCTGGGGATCGCGGTGTGCAACACCCCGGGAGTTCTCGACCAGACGACCGCCGATCTCGCCTTCCTCCTCATACTCGCCGCCAGCCGCCTGGCTTCTGAGGCGGAGCGCGATCTGCGAGCGGGGCGTTGGTCGGGGTGGGGCATCAACCAATATCTCGGTCGGGAGGTCCACGGATCGGTGCTCGGCCTGTTGGGATTCGGCCGGATCGGCCAAGCGGTTGCCAGGCGCGCCGATGGGTTCGGCATGGAGGTTCTCCACCACGCCCGGCGCCGCCCGTCGGCCGACGGCACGGCCGCCGCTTCGCGTTACGTGGAGGACCTCGACGAGCTGATGAGGATCTCCGACATCGTGAGCGTGCACGTTCCGTTAACTGCAGAGACGACCCATCTGATCGGAGCACAACAGCTGGAGCTTCTTGGACCGAACGGCGTCCTGGTCAACACGTCGCGCGGACCGGTCGTAGATGAGGCCGCACTTGCGAGGTCGTTACATGAGAACCAGATCTTCGCAGCGGGGATCGATGTCTACGAGCACGAGCCCGAAATGCACCCGGAACTTCTGACCGCACCCCGGACGGTGCTTCTCCCGCACATCGGCAGTGCAACGCGCGAGACGAGGACGCGGATGGCGAGACTGGCGTGTGAGGGCGTGTGCGACATTTTGGCGGGCCGTCAGCCCGAGAATCTGGTGCGCTGGAGGGGATAGGACGGCCTGCACCTGACCCGATCGGGCAAACTCGCGTCCGCGTTCAGTCGAGCCCGGTCACCTCGACAGGACTGCCGTCGAGTCTGAGCAGGTCCATCGTCGTGGAGCCTCCGCGCAGTTTCTCGAACATTTGAGCTTCCTTGTCGGCACGGGCTTTTCCCGCCGCGATCACCTCATCGAGTGCTCCGGCCGGTACGACTGTGACCCCGTCATGGTCGCCGACCACCCAGTCGCCTAACGAGACGAGCACCCCACCGACCAACGCCGGGGCGCCGACCGTGCCCGGATGCATTTTGGTCGCGCCGGTGAGGGCGATCGTCGCCGAAAAGACGGGGAAGCCGTGAGCCTGAATCGCTTCGATGTCGCGCACACCACCGTCGATGACGAGGCCCGCGATCCCCCGCGATTCTGCCCCCGTGGTCAGTACTTCGCCCCAGTAGCCACGATCGTTCACGTCGCCGACATCGACCACGAGAACGTGCCCCGCAGGAGCCTGCGCCACCGCTACGTGGATCCCGAGGTTGTCGCCTGCGGTGCATCTGACCGGGACGGCGGGAGCGGCGAGCTTGGCTTCGGGCCATGCCTGCTTCATCCGTGGGCGCATGTTCCGCGCACCGGATTCCCCAAGGGTGGCCGAGCCGAGCTCGAGAAGGGTCTGTCTGATCTGGTCGTCTACCTTCGGCATGGCGCCACTGTCATTGGGGTCGTCTACGGCTGTCAAGGCGGCGCCAGTACGCTCAACCGATGCCTCAGCCGATGTTCGTGGTCACGGAAGTGGCCCCTTACCAGCACGGTCCCGCCGGCGTTCACGGAGTCCTGCCGCAGGCCGCAGTCGCCATGTCGGAGCTCGCTCGTATGGCCGGGCTCGAACCGGTAACGGTCACCGATGTGTCCACGATCGACGTCTCTGATATCGCCTCCGCATCTGGAGCCGTGCTCGGTCTCTTCACCATCGGCGAGACGCCGTGGACGACGGATCAGCGCGAGGCCATCCAATCAGCGGTCGGATCCGGTCGTATGGGGGTGCTCGCGGTGCACTCTGCGACCGACTCGTGCCTCGGTTGGGACTACTACGGAAAGATGGTCGGAGCCCGCTTCGACGGTCATCCATGGACGGCCACATTCCAGGTGTCGGTACCCGACACCGACCATCCTGCGACGAAGAACCTGCCCAAATCGTGGAAGTGGCACGACGAGGTTTACCTGTTCCGCGCGCTGCGTGAAGACGCCCGCATCCTCCTCGAGCTTGCTCCCGACCAACTGGACATGAGCGTAGAAGGGGCCCGCATCCCCGACTGCGGTCTTCCCTTGGCCTGGTGCCATTCAGAGGGAGAGGGCCGCGTCTTTCAGACCGCGCTCGGTCACTTCCCTTCCGCGTGGGAGAGCCCCGTGTACCTCAACTTTCTGGCGGGCGGTCTCGAGTGGGTTGTTAGTTAACGGGCAATCAGTTTTGGCTGATCAACCCTTCAGAGCGACTATGACCTCGATCTCAACCGCGCCGCCCCGAGGTAAGGCGGCGACTCCGACCGCGGACCGGGTGTGGCGGCCCGCAGCGCCGAATATGTCATAGAGCACCTTGCTCGCCCCGTCGATGACGGCGGGCTGCTCGTGGAAATCCGGAGCGGAAGCCACGAATCCGGTAACGGTCAGCACTCTTTGGATCCGATCAAGTGATCCGAGTTCGGCTTCCAAGACGGCGAGCGCATTGAGGGCGCATACCGCGGCGGCTTCACGACCCTCGTCGACTGACACGTCGGTTCCGAGGGTCCCGACACAGGTGAGCCGTCCCTCGATGCGTGGAAGCTGTCCCGACGTTCTGGCGATTCCGTCGTGAACCACGACCGAATCGAGCGGGTCGTGGGGCGGGTGAGGGCCGTGGAGGGTCAAGCCCAACTCGCTGATCCTGGAGCGAATGAGATCTGTCACGTCCGAGATGGTAAGTACACAGACCATGGAAGGCGTAATCGACCTGAACGCGGATGTGGGTGAGGTCGAGGATCCCGCCGATCTCGAGGTCGACTTGTTCGGCATCATCACGAGCGCCAACATCGCCACAGGTGGCCATGCCGGCAATCCCGGGGTGATGGAGGCGGCCGTCGCCTGCGCGTCACGTCTCGGTGTCTCCGTGGGAGCGCATCCGTCCTATCCCGATCGGGACGGGTTCGGCCGCAAGGTGGTGCTGATGGAGCCAGAGGCACTGCGCGAAGAGTTGACCTCTCAGATCCGGACTCTGGACCAGATCGCCCGCTCGCACGGAGTGCAGGTCCGGCACGTGAAGCCCCACGGAGCGCTCTATCACCGGATGATCACTGACTCAGAGACTGCCCGCGTGGTTGCCGAGGTCACGGCGGGGTTCCCGGGCGCAGTGCTGGTGACACCGGCCGGCGGCATGGGGGAACTGGAGAGCGCGGTTGAACTCGCCGGAGTCCGCACCATCGCTGAAGCATTCGCAGATCGCGGCTATCGCGCCGATGGATCGCTTGTTGCGCGTGGAGAGAACGGCGACCTGTTGACTGATCCATCCGCCGCGGCGGCTCAGGCCGTGTCGATAGCCGCACGACATCAGGTGACAACCGGCGACGGCACCGTGGTTCTGATCGACGCTGAAACGCTGTGCATACACGGAGACACTCCTGGTGCAGCCGAGATCGGTAGCGCCGTTAGAGCGGCGCTCGTTGGCGCCGGACTCAAGATCGCATCTCCGATCTAGTGGAACGAGAGATCCGCTGGTTCGCAGAATCGGCGATCCTCGTGAAGCCATATGCCGGCGAAGACGTACATCACCTGGCACGCACTCTGAATGGTCTTGAGGGGGTCGAAGAGGCCCTTCCCGGTGCTCGGATCCTTGTCCGACCGGTCGTCGGCCACGTTGAAGACGTGTTGGAGGCAACCGCCTCGATCCCCTTCTACGAACGGGGGACAGAAAGTCCGAGCACAGAACAATCGCGAACAATCGAGATCCGGGTGTGCTTCGACGGTCCCGATCTCGAAGACATAGCCGAGACGACCACGTTGACCGTTGGGCAGGTGGCCAGCGCCGTGGAACATGCAGAATTGCGCGTCGCTTATCTCGGTTTCGCTCCCGGCTTCTCCTACATCGAGGGGCTCGCATCTCCGCTGTCCGGCGTACCGAGACGCGCTTCGCCGAGGACGTCGGTCGCTGCAGGATCGGTTGCCATCGCCGGTGGATATATCGGCATCTACCCCCGATCGAGTCCCGGCGGCTGGAACGTGATCGGTCGTACAAACATGTCGTTGTTCGATCCACTTGTTCCTCCCTACGCCACCCTTCAGCCCGGCGACAAGGTGAGGTTCGCTGCGGTGGAAGAGCTTGACTCGACGTTCCCCGCCTCGCCGTCCGCCAACAGACCACGCCGCAGCTCCGGGCGATTCATCGTTATCGAGGATCCTGGAGTGCTGACGACCCTTCAAGACGCCGGACGGGTTGCGATGGGCCGCCTCGGGGTCCCGAGAGCGGGACCAGCCGATGCTGACATGATGCGGGTCGCGAACCTGCTTGTCGGGAACGCCCCAGGCGCAGGTGTTCTCGAATCGACAATCAGTGGACCTGCTGTCAGGTTCAGTAGCGACGGCTCGTCATACGCGGTGGTGGTCGGAGCGGCCGTCGAGGTGGACGGCAGGCCGGTCGAACCGGGCGCAGTATTCGAGGTTCCGGCGCACGGCCTTGTGTCGGTCGGCGCATCTGTCGGTCTCCGCTCCTATATGGCCTGTTCGGGAGGGATCACCGGGCCGGAGATGTTCGGTAGTTGCGCTACAGATCTGCTCTCCGGACTCGGTTTCGGACCGCTGATCCGACTGGACGAGCTCGGTTTGGGCCAACCGGGTCGCCCGCGGGGATATGCGGCGGGTATCGAACGTCACCCCACTGTGCGGATCGTTCCCGGACCGGATCAATTCGATCGGGAGTCTCTAAGCAGGTGGACAGAAGAGCCGTTCATTGTCTCCACCGACTCGAACCGGATAGGGGTCCGGCTGGAACGGCTGGAACGGCTGGAAGGACACGACGGCGCGACGATCGGCGAAGCTCTTACTGAAGTGTCGGTCGGCTCCTACGGGATGATCGAAGGAGCTGTCCAGATCCCACCCTCGGGTGACCCGATCGTCTTGCTCGCCGACCACGCGACTATGGGTGGGTATCCAGTCTGTGCGACGGTCATCTCCTCGGACCTCGGTGCCGTCGCTCAGGCGAGACCCGGCGACGAGATCACGTTCGAGCTCGTCTCCCTCGAAGAGGCTCTTGAGGCGCGCTCGTCATTGGATCGCCAGATCTCAAGGGCTCCGACCGGCTACTTCCCGACCGGCGAGCTCTTCTAACCGGCGAGCAGCTTGGCGGCCGCACCCAGTCCGATCAGGATGATCAGGATCCGCAGCGGCTGCCTGGGGATCTTCAAGGCGAACCGTGCACCCACATAGCCGCCCACAAGACTGGTGATCGCCAACGTCCCCGCGTACGTCCACTCGACGTGTGCCGCTATTACGAAAACGACCGCGGCGATGAAGTTGACCGCGAGCGAGATAACGCTTCTCAATCCGTTGGAACGGGCCAGGCTGTCCGGGATCGTGATGCCGAGCACCGCCAGAAGTAAGACGCCCAGTCCCGCTCCGAAGTACGAGCCGTATGCACACGCAAACAGAACGCCGCCTTGCGCGAGCAACCACCTCCTGCGCTCCCCTTCTGCGGACTCGAGCCGCTTCGCCAAGAGCGGTTGAGCCGCGAAGAGCCCGCACGAGACCAGGATCAAGTAAGGCGCCACGCTGCTGAACGATCTGCTTGGAGTCACGAGCAGCGCCACCGCGCCGCCGATGCCGCCGACTATCGCCACGGGCGCTAGCTGCCGCAGTCTGTCTTTCTGGGAGACAACCTCTTTGCGGAACCCGGCGACCCCACCTGCGTACCCGGGGAATATCCCGATCGTCGACGTGACGTTCGCCTGTATCGCCGGGAGCCCCACAGCGAGCAACACCGGGAAGGAAAGCAGGGTGCCGCCCCCGGCCACACCATTGATGAGGCCGGCACCGAACCCGGCAAGGGCGACATAGAGGTCGCGCAATTCGATTCGCGGTCTCGGTTTACGGGGTGAAGTAGACGATCACATCGATGCGCTCTTTTATCTCCTTGTCGATCAGGCCGACATACTCGAGCGCCTTCATGTTCTCGTGGACCTGCTCCACGCGGCTCGCACCTGTGATCACAGTCGACACGTCCTTGTTGGATGCGCACCACGCGATGGCCAACTGGGACATGGTGCACCCGAGCTTGTCCGCCACTTCCTTCAGGTCACGGACGCGCTTGTTGCGATCCGGGTTGGTGACCATGCCCTGAAGCCATTCGTAACCCTGAAGAGCGGCGCGGCTTCCCTCGGGGACACCGTCTGTGTACTTGCCGGTCAGAAGACCCGAAGCGAGCGGGCTCCACGTAGTGAGGCCGATACCGATGTCCTCGTACAGACGCTTGTATTCCTGCTCGACCTTGCGGCGGTTGAAGATGTTGTATTCGGGTTGCTCCATCACCGGCTTGTGCAGATGGTGACGGTCGGCGATGTCCCACGCGGCGCGGATCTCGTCCGCGGTCCACTCCGAGGTACCCCAGTACAGAGCCTTTCCCGACGAGACGATGTCCGACATGGCCCACACGGTCTCTTCGATGGGAGTGTTCGGATCGGCCCGATGGCAGAACAGAAGATCGACGAAGTCGACACCCAGCCTTTCGAGCGAGCCGTCGATCGCCTGGAGCAGGTACTTGCGGTTAAGGGTGTTCTTCATGTTCGGGACGTCGTCGAGGCCCCAGAAGATCTTGGTCGACACGACGAAGCTGTTGCGCTTCCACCCGAGGCGCTTGAACGCATCGCCCATGATCCGTTCGGACTCACCACCCGAGTACGACTCGGCGTTGTCGAAGAAGTTGCAGCCGGCTTCGCGTGCCGCCCCGATGCAGTCAACCGCGAGGCCCACGTCGATCTGAGGGCCGAACGTGACCCAGGAGCCGAAAGACAGGACGCTGACCTTCAAGCCGGAGCGGCCAAGGCGTCGAAACTCCATGTCCATGGGTCATCTCTCCTGTCTCGTTTGAATGGCTATTGAATCGGGATTGAACAGCGATCGACAGCCAGCCTACGAGCAAGAGGAACTGCCCCTCCACGCCCCCCATCGGCGGCAGCGAAGTCCCACTTGAGCTAAGTGGCAACAAGTCGTCCGGATCGACGCCAGTTGCGACGTTCCGGCGGCGAAAACCCCGCTATCAGGTGACCGGTTCGGGACGCAAGTGCGATAGTTCTTCTGCCACGATGCGGTCCCGATCCTCCAGATCCCGCTTAGCGGCTGCAGGACTCCATCGACCCTTCATGAAGAAGATGAGGATCAGGAAGATGACCTGACCTCCCATACAGACCCACCACCATCTCTTCCATTCGTTGGGAGAGGCCTTCTGGGCCGGGATGATGACCATCTCCTGATGGAGAAGGGACTCGAGATCGCTCGCACCGACGCTTGCGATCTGTGCATTGGAAACGGTTTTCCCGTTCTGGATGTCCGTGGCGATGGGTTGGAACCGCAGGAGCGCGGCCGCCTCTGTGTTCGGCGGCACCAGTAGGATCTCGTCTCGCAGCACCTGCTGAAGGTTCGGATCGGAGACCTTCTGAATCTGCGCGCTTGTGACCGGCTTGCCCGCTTGGATGTTCGAAGCCAGCGGTTGGAAGCTGAGCAGGGCGAGCGCCTCGCCTATACCTCCGTCTGAAGCGGGGATCGATCCGGCCGCAATGGTGGCGTTGTGGCTGGCCGGATAGGCCACGAGGATCGCAGCCAGGGCTATCGGCCCCTTCTCGCCCGTGGCGCGCAGCTCGGCGATGACGCTCGCCGGCGCGACGGGCGGGATCGCTGCGCCGGCTGCGGTCGAGGGCACGTACGGCTGCGCGGCCTGGAACGCCTGGAGCTCGGTGAGGCTGCTCGGGTGCGTCTTCGGGAAGTTGGTCAGGATCTGCGCCAGCGCGTCCGGCCCGGGCTGGCCGATGGACTTGAGTGTGGAGACGATCGAAGCCGGCGCCGGAGCGGGTGCCTTTGTTCCAGGTACCAGTGAAGGCACGTAGGGCTGTGCCGACTGGAAGGCCTGCAATTCGGTTCCGGCGGTGTAGTGGTCGGTGAGCGTGGTTGCGGTCGTGATCACCCTCGGCAGCACGAGGAACGACACCGCGACGACGATCCGCAGGATCCAGCCCCAAACCGCCAGGCCGGTCGCCGTGAGCGCGGGGTTGTGAGCCTCGACCGCCTCTGTGTAGCCCGCCATCCACGGCGTGTATGCAACCCCGATGAACACACCGAGCAGCACCACCATGAAGACGTTCGAGTAGTAACCGGTGGTCGTGCCGTGCCCGGTCTGCGAAATCAGAACGAAGGTCATGACGATGGTGCCGACAGCACCCACCACCATGAACGGTTTGCGTACGCGCAACTTGTCGGAGAGGACACCGACCGCGATCAGGGTTATTGCGTCGGCCGACCAGTACCAGGTGTTGATCCCGTTCGCGTTCGCCGCGGTGCGGTTGAACACGACGACCCAGAAGATGGTCAGAACGCTCACCGACACGTAATAGATGAGCAGGAATACTGCAATGGCGAACGACGACGAGATCAGGTCGAGCTTCAACATCGCACGCACCGGGCGAGCCGTCGCCGCCTCGACGTCCACGCCCAACGCGCGCGCTTCTATGAGGACGCGTTCGGTCTCCGAGACCATCAACTGGTTCCGGAGCTTCGGTGACAACTCGCGTAGCCCGAAAAACGCGATGACCACGATGACCATGCACACGACACCCGAGATGACGAACTGGTCCTGCCAAGGCGGCAGATGAGCGAGCGTGTGGTTGGCCACTAGCGCAGAGACGAGGCTCCCGACAACGGGACCGAGAGCCCAGAAGCCCATGGCCGAGGCCCGACCCATCTGCGGGGAGAAGTCCCGGATCATCGCCGGCGTAGAAACCAGGATGATCCCTTCCACGAATCCGATGACGACGTAGGCGAGAGCAAAGCCGAACTTGGAGTGGATGTTCGGCACACCGACCAGTTGGACAAGCCCGATGATGAGCGTTCCCATGATCGTCAGATTGGCGCGGCCGATCCTGTCTGAAAGGCCTCCGATGAACGCCGTTGCCGCACCTACCGCGTTCGACACGACCAACAGGTAAAGGAAGTACAGGAACGACATGTGGTAGTAGGGAAGGATCAAGGGGACGACCGCGCCCTCTACGTAGTAGAGGTAGTAGAGCGTCATGGTCGTGATGACCACGATCCCCAGATAGAAGATGCGCATCCCCTGACCGGGGTACTGATCAAGTTGGCGCGTGAGGAAAGCGCTCTTGAGACGGCTCGGCTTCGGTTGACTGTTGACTGCCGCGGTCGTCACTTTCCTCCCCTTGATGAGACGCCTGGATACATGCCTCCGCATGCATCCGCATGCGAATCCGGTCTTTCCAGGCCCCGCGGCGATGCTACAGCGCGACTCTCTCTTGGCCGGGGTTCACCACACCGCGTGGGTTCACAACAGACTCCCACCACTGATGCGAGTACTCCGATGCTGCGGGGTTGATCAGGCGTCCGAGTACAAGCACGCCGGCCACGGTCGAACCGGCGCCGGCCAGGACACTCACGGCGCTCAGTGCCCGGGATCCCGTGACCCAGCTGTCGTCAACCACGAGCACTCTTCTTCCGTGTGCCATCGCCGGGTCGCTCACCACGAACGCAAGGGAACTCGGTTTCATGTGGCCGGCATGTGAGGTGGAATGCGAGGAGGAAGGCGCCAGCCGGAGCACCTCGAGTCCACCAAGAAACTCCACTCGAGCCAGCACCTTCGAAAGTGGGTGCATCGCATCACGGAGTCGTTGTGTTCTCGATGACGGGACGACGCAGTAGGAGTCGAAGCCGCCCGTCAGCTCTTCGACGTCACGCTCATTGCCCCGGAGAAAGCTCTCCACCTCACCGGCGATGAGCTCCGCGAAGTGACGCCTCGCCGCGGCGACCGGCGCGTCCTTGTAACGGCGCAGGGACGTGTTCCAAGCGTCACCGGTCGCACAAAGGCCCACCGGGATCACCGGCGGAACCCGGGACGGGATCATTCCGAGGCTTGCGCAGACCCGGGTGCAGCACCAGCAGTAAGCCACCCTGTGGCGCGCCGGTCCGCGGCAGATTTTGCAGACCCCGGGACCTGGATCGGGTGCCGAAACGGGCACAAGGCGACCCTTCGGACGCCGGGGTTCGACCACCCCGAGCGCCGCGACCGCCGTCGCCGTCGCCAAGCTCACCCTCGTCCTTGTTCTGACTCTGTCGCTTCTTGTTGGGCCGCTTCTTGTTGGGCCGCTTCTTGTTGGGCCTCCTCTTGTTGGGCCGGTTCTTTTTGCCGGGCAGCTTCCGGGCGGTGAAGAAGAAACGTCCCTGTAGCCCTGCTGATGAGCTGACCCTCTGAGTCGTGCACCGTGGCCTCGCCGTATGCCACCTGACGGGCCATCCGGACCACCTCGCCACGTACCTTGAAGGGCTGACCGAGAGCCGCTGGGCGCATCGTCTCGGTCTTCATCTCGAGTGTCCCCCGCGTGCGGTCGCGACCCCGGAGTGCGGCGTTGATGGCGAAATTGATGGAAGCGTCGAGCAGAAGCGCGTGAACTCCGGCTTGGGCGGTCCCGTGCGGGTTGCAGGCCAGCTTGGTCGGGGTCCAGTTGGCCTCGGCCCAACCGAGATCCTCCCCGTCGACGCCGTATCCGGTGAACCCTCCTCCCACCAGACCGATGATCTCCATGCCTCCGTCGCCCAACCAGCGCTGCATGTCTCTACGAGGCTCATTACTCATTTCCATGACTTCTCGTTTCGGCTAGGCGACGATCTGCGATCACGGTAGCGAAGCGGCGTAGCGGAGGTGCGCCTGGCCGGGTACCATCCACCGTGAGTTATTGACCGGCCGGTCAAGTTTTGGCCAGTCCAGTTTTGAGCCGTCAAGTTCGGACCTTCAAGTTTCGCACCGGATCGAAGGAGAGCCCCCCATGACCAGTGCCGTAATCGTCGACGCAGTTCGCACCGCCGGAGGTAAGCGCAACGGCAAGCTCCGCGGCTGGCACGCGGTCGACCTCGCCGCCGAGCCCCTGAAGGCCCTGGTGGAGCGCAATGACCTCGACCCCGCTCTGATCGACGACGTGATCATGGGTTGCGTGATGCAGGTCGCCGAGCAGGCCATCAACGTGGGCCGCAATGCCGTTCTCGCAGCCGGGTTCCCCGAATCGGTGCCCGCCACCTCGATCGACAGGCAGTGCGGCTCCTCGCAGCAGGCCCTGCACTTCGCAGCTCAGGGAGTCATCGCGGGTGCTTACGACGTCGTAATTGCCGCCGGAATCGAGCACATGACCCACACTCCGATGGGATCTTCGGTGGTCCGGGACCTCGGCTTTCCGTTCGGTCCTGCGGTTATGGCCCGCTACCAAGAGCGTGGAGGCCTGGTCTCCCAGGGCATCTCGGCTGAGCTCATAGCCGAGCAGTGGGGGCTTACCCGCGAACAGCTCGACGAGTTCAGCGCCCGCTCTCAGTCATTCGCCGCACAGGCCACCGCCGAAGGCCGCTTCGAGCGCGAGATCGTGCCTGTGACCATCAAGGACGACGAGGGCAAGCTCACCGACGAAGTTCTGTCCACCGATGAGGGGATCCGCCCGGGCACGACGGTCGAGGTGCTGGCCAATCTGAAGCCGGCATTCAAGCCCGACGGCATGGTCACGGCCGGAAACTCTTCCCAGATCACAGACGGTGCGGCAGCGGTCCTGATCATGAGCGAGGAGAAGGCGAACGCACTCGGCCTGACCCCACGGGCCCGGTTCCACTCCTTCGCTCTGGCAGGTGTCGACCCCGTCACGATGCTCACCGGACCGATCCCGGCCACCAAGGCGGTGCTCGACCGGGGCAAGCTCACCATGGACGACATCGACCTGGTCGAGATCAACGAGGCTTTCGCATCAGTGGTGCTCGCGTGGGAGAAGGAGCTTCACCCCGACATGTCGAAGGTGAACGTGAACGGTGGAGCGATCGCCATCGGTCACCCTCTCGGGGCATCGGGAGCGAAGCTGATGGCGACCCTGCTCAACGAGCTCGAGTGCACCGGCGGCCGATACGGCCTCCAGACCATGTGCGAGGGCGGTGGGCTGGCCAACGCCACCATCATCGAGAGGCTCGGCTGAGCCCTCAGTGATATTGGGTGGCGAGCCCGAGGCCCGTCACCATGAGGACGATCCCTGCGGCGAGGTACCAGCCTGAGCCGTGGTCGGGCAGGACCTCCACGTAGCTGAGGATGATCACGGCCGCTCCGAGCACAAACGAGGCCAGGATGGCCACTCCCATCCATTTCGGGCTCACCTTGCGGTTTCGCGGGATGGGAGGGGTGTAACGGGCGCTGGCCGTCTGAGGCTGCTTGACGGCGCGGGTCGTAGCCCTGCCCGTCGAGCGTCCTTTGCGCGACGCTCCTCCCGGTCCTTGCTTCCCGCTCGCCATCGGCGACGAGGATACTCAAGACCTGGGCCTTTGCCTGCGCCGGTAGCATCGACCAGCGATGGCTCCCCGGGTTCTGCTCATCGACAACTACGACTCCTTCGTCTACAACCTCGTCCAGGAACTGGGCGAGCTCGGCGCTGAGCCTGTCGTGTACCGAAACGATGCGATCGATGTGGACGGCATCAGACAACAGGCTCCGGACGCTGTCGTCATCTCTCCCGGACCGGGACGTCCCGAGGATGCCGGCATCAGCATGGCGGTCGTCGAGCAGCTGGCGGGCGAGATCCCGATCCTCGGGGTTTGCCTCGGCCACCAGTGCATCGGGCAGGTCTTCGGCGGCAAAATCGTGCTGGCCCCCTCGATCATGCACGGAAAGACATCGGCAGTGAGCCATGACGGAGCGGGCGTGTTCGATGGGCTTCCCAATCCCTTCGTGGCGACGCGCTACCACTCTCTGGTGGTCGATGCCGAGATGGTTCCTTCGGTTCTCGAGGTGACGGCGACCGCACCGGACGGCGTCATCATGGGACTACGCCACAAGGAGTTGCAGCTCGAGGGGGTGCAGTTCCACCCGGAATCGGTTCTCACGACGACGGGACCGCAGTTGCTCCAGAATTTCCTGACACTCGCGGCTTCAGCACGCTGCTGACACCACCTGATGACAAACGGATTCGTCGATCTGAGAAGTGACACCGTCACGCGTCCCACGGACGCGATGCGAAAAGCGATGTCGGAAGCCGAAGTGGGCGACGACGTCTACGGCGAGGATCCCACCGTCTCGCGACTCGAAGAGCGCTTTGCGGCCAGAGTGGGAAAACAGGCCGCCATCTACGTCCCTTCGGGGACGATGGCCAACCAACTCGCCGTACGAGTGCTCTCACGCCGGGCGACGTCGGTGATCGCAGGACGCCGTCAACATGTCGTCGCGTTTGAAGACGGCGCCGCGGCAGAGAACAGCGGGGTGCAGTTCCATACCGTTCCTGATGAGGACGGCACGATCTCGCCCGCGAGCATCCGGTGGGC